>MNCZ01000016.1 GCA_001914695.1 Gammaproteobacteria bacterium 13_2_20CM_66_19
GCCCGCGCCTGGCTCGAGCGCGGCATCGACTTCGGAGCCGCCCCCGAGGAGCTCGCGGCGGCGATGGCAGCGCTCCCGGGGATCGGTCCGTGGACCGCGCAGTACGTTGCGCTCCGGGCGCTCGGCGAGCCCGATGCGCTGCCTACGGGCGATCTGGTGCTGCGTCGCATGGCGGCGCCGCCTGGGCGCGGCTCGTTGACGACGCGCGAGCTCGATGAGCGCTCGCGCGAGTGGCGCCCGTGGCGGGGCTATGCGGTGGTGCACCTGTGGGGCGCGGCGGCGCGCCTTCGGCAGGTCCCGAGCGGGCGGGCGCGCGTGCGGCGGGCGGCGTAGCATTCATGCGCATGACGCGCACGGAGCCTATGACCTTCTGGTGCGAGACCGACTCACCCGTCGGTCGGTTGCTGCTCGCCGGCGACGCCGCGGGCCTTGGAAGAGTGCACTTCCAGTCCGGCCCGCGTCCGCTGCGACCGGCTGAAGCGTGGCGCGAGAGCGGCGCGCCTTTCGAGGCGGCGCTCGCGCAGCTCGGTCAATACTTCCGCGGCGTGCGCCGGGTCTTCACGCTGCCCCTGGCCCCGGTGGGCACTCGGTTCCAGCTCGCGGTCTGGGAGGCCCTCAGCGCCATCCCGTACGGTGAGACGATTTCCTATGCTGAGCTCGCGCGGCGCCTCGGCCGGGCAGGGAGCGCGCGCGCCGTGGGACTGGCGAACGGGGCGAACCCACTGCCGATCATCGTCCCCTGCCATCGGGTGATCGGCGCCGACGGATCGCTGACCGGTTTCGGCGGCGGTCTCCACATCAAGCGCGCACTGCTCGAGCTCGAAGGAGCGGCGTGCGTCGCCGATCTCTTCAGCGGGGCGACGGTCAGCGGGGCGCCGGCGGAAGCGCCGCCGCCTGCCGGCGCTGCGACGGCGGCAGATCCCCTGCGTTGAGCGGCGCGAACCGTCCGATGTCGGCAACCCCGTCGGAGTCTGGACGCTCGCGCTCGGAGCCGCGCTGCATTTCTTCATCGCGCAGTGCGCGGCGTGGGCTTTCTATCTGGCGAGCCGGTGGCTCGGCGTGCTGAGGCGACGTCCGGTGTCGTGCGCGTGCCGCCCGTCGCGGACGTGGTCGGGGAATTGTTCTCACACGTTTTCCTCTTCGGTATCGTGATCGCGCTCGCCGTCGCGCGCGCGACCGCGACCGAAGTTCGCCGTCCGTCGGGAATCTCATGACAGAGGAGCGCTGAAGTCATGTCGGGAATTTTCATGCTGAAGGGGCGGGGCGCGTCCCGGCTGCTCGCCGCGGTCGCCGCGGGCCTTGGAAGAGTGCACTTCCAGTCCGGCCCGCGTCCGCTGCGACCGGCTGAAGCGTGGCGCGAGAGCGGCGCGCCTTTCGAGGCGGCGCTCGCGCAGCTCGGTCAATACTTCCGCGGCGTGCGCCGGGTCTTCACGCTGCCCCTGGCCCCGGTGGGCACTCGGTTCCAGCTCGCGGTCTGGGAGGCCCTCAGCGCCATCCCGTACGGTGAGACGATTTCCTATGCTGAGCTCGCGCGGCGCCTCGGCCGGGCAGGGAGCGCGCGCGCCGTGGGACTGGCGAACGGGGCGAACCCACTGCCGATCATCGTCCCCTGCCATCGGGTGATCGGCGCCGACGGATCGCTGACCGGTTTCGGCGGCGGTCTCCACATCAAGCGCGCACTGCTCGAGCTCGAAGGAGCGGCGTGCGTCGCCGATCTCTTCAGCGGGGCGACGGTCAGCGGGGCGCCGGCGGAAGCGCCGCCGCCTGCCGGCGCTGCGACGGCGGCAGATCCCCTGCGTTGAGCGGCGCGAACCGTCCGATGTCGGCAACCCCGTCGGAGTCTGGACGCTCGCGCTCGGAGCCGCGCTGCATTTCTTCATCGCGCAGTGCGCGGCGTGGGCTTTCTATCTGGCGAGCCGGTGGCTCGGCGTGCTGAGGCGACGTCCGGTGTCGTGCGCGTGCCGCCCGTCGCGGACGTGGTCGGGGAATTGTTCTCACACGTTTTCCTCTTCGGTATCGTGATCGCGCTCGCCGTCGCGCGCGCGACCGCGACCGAAGTTCGCCGTCCGTCGGGAATCTCATGACAGAGGAGCGCTGAAGTCATGTCGGGAATTTTCATGCTGAAGGGGCGGGGCGCGTCCCGGCTGCTCGCCGCGGTGGCGCTCGCCGTGACGGCTGGGCCCGCCTCAGGGGATCCGCCCGCGTCGCCCGAGCGCAGCTACATCGAGCATCGCTCTCCGCCCGCAAGCCCGGCGCTGCCGTTCAACGACGCCGTGCGCAGCGGCGACATGCGCTATGTCGCCGGACACCTCGGCATCGATCCGAAGACCGGCAGCGTTCCGTCGGATCCAGAGGCCGAGGCGCGGCTGCTGATGGGCGCCGTCCAGCGCACCCTCGAGCGCGCCGGCTTCACCATGGACGATTTCGTGTCGGTGACGGTGTACTGCACCGATCTCGGCCTGTACGACGCTTTCAACAAGATCTACGCCGGCTACTTTCACGGGCCGCATCCGGCGCGCGCCTTCATCGGAGTCGGGGAGCTCCTGCGCGGGGCGCGCTTCGAGGTGCAGGGCGTGGCGCAGAAGACGGCGCGGCACTAGAGCCGGCGCTGGCCGCGGCGGGAGTTGAATGCCTGAGGCGCGCGAGCCTACAGGCTCAGCAGTCCGGTGCAGAGCGTCACGGCGCGCCGGAGAGGGCACCGAGCAGCATGCGGGCGAATTGCGGCCCGATGCCGGCCTCCTCGTGCTTGAAGTACACGAACACATCGGCGCAGGCGGCCGCGCGGGTGCGGATGGTCTCCGCCCAGCGCCCGAGGTCCTCGGGCGTGTAGCCCTCGTCGCGCAGACGAAAATAGCCGTAGCTCGCCGTGATCTCCACGGGGGTCGAGAATTTCTCGCTGTCGGCGATGCAGAGCGCGAGATTCTTCGACCGGAGCCGCTCGAACACGTCGGCGTCCATCCAGGACGAGTGCCGGAACTCGAACGCGGCGCAGGTGCCCGCGGGAAGGATGCCGAGAAACGCATCGAGCACCGCAAGATCCTTGCGGAAATACGGCGGCAGCTGGAAGAGGATCGCGCCGAGCTTGGGTCCGAGCGTCGCTGCGGTCCGCAGAAAGTATTGCAGGAGGTCCGCGCAATCGCGCAGCTTCGCGATGTGCGTGATGCGCTTGGGGGCCTTGAGGGTCAGCCTGAACCTCTCCGGCGTCTCGCGGTTCCAGCCGGCGAGGATCTTCTCGTTCGGCGTGCGATAGAACGTGTAGTTGATCTCGACCGTCTCGAAGCGCTCGGCGTAGTACGGCAGCATCTTCGCCGCCGGGAGCTTCTCCGGATAGAAGCTGCCCTTCCATTCGGGGTAGTTGTAGCCCGAGGTTCCGACCCAATGCCGCGGCATGTTCTGTTTATGCAGGGCGTGCTGCTGGGGTGACGAGCCGCACCCGCTCAGCGCGGCACGTGAGTCACGAAGAAGTACGCGATTTCCAGCAAGACCACCGTCTGCGCGAAGACAGCCCACCACCAGAACCGCTGCGTGCTGATCGCGGTCGCGCGAATGTCGGCTCGTAAGTCGGTCATTTCGGCCCGCGAGCCCGTCCGCAGTGGTACATCGTGCTTGGTGGGGAGGGTGTGTCTCGCCCCCGCGATCGCTATCTCGATCGCCTGAACGATGGCCCGCGCCTGCGCTGGGGGCACATCGGCCTTTTCCAGTATCTCGAGCGATGCAGCTTGCACGGCGTGCTCAGTGACTCACGAGACGTCGGTACTGCCCGAGGTGCCGGATCGCACGCTGCGGCTTGCCGAGGGCTTCGTAGAGTCGCGCGAGGTTGTAGTGGCAGTCGGCGAGGTTGGGGTCTCCCTCGAGCGCCCGCGTGTAAGCGGCGAGCGCCGCGGCGGAGTTCCCGAGATCCTCGAGCAGCACGCCGTGGTTGAAGAGCAGCAGCGGATCGGGACCGATGTTTTTCGCCGCCCGCCGGTACACCTCATCCGCCTCGCGCTTCCTGCCGCGCTCGTGCAGCAGCCTTCCTAAGTTGGTCCAGGCCGCGGCGTTGCGCGGGTCGGCGTCGACGGCGAGCCGGTAGGCTCTGAGCGCCGCGTCGGGATCGCTGCTCTCGAGAGTCAGCGCCTGTGCGAACCAGTCGTGTACCGGCGCCGGCTCGGCGGCGGGCTTGCGCTCCGCGAGCTGCAGCACGCCGTCCTGCAGAGTCATGTCGAGAGCCAGCAGGTACTGGCCGCTGTCGGCCTGCCAGCGCTTCTCTCCGTCGCGCACCACCACGTGATCGCCGACCGCGCCGATCGCGAGCCCCGAGAGCGGGATTGACGCCGGGAGCTTGTGGCGCAGACTCTCCAGCGAGCGGCGGATGCGCCGCGCCGGAACCTTCGCCTGGATGAGCGCGCGCGCGGCGCGCAGCACGATCAGATCCTGGAACGAGAAGCGGTACTCGCGGCGCGCGCCGCGCGCGGGCTTCACGAAGCCCGCCTTGATGAGGCCGCGTGTGGTCCCCCGCGACAGTCGCAGGACCCGCTCCACGTCCCGCACGCTGTACGAACGCATTCCCATCTCGCGAGGCGTACCGCCTTTCCGACTCAGCGCTTGCCTGCCTTGCGGGCCACCTTCGCCGGCTCCTCGACACGCTTGGGAGCCTTGCGGGGACCGAACCCCTGAGCCTCCGCGCGTGCCTTCTCGGATTTCTCCAGGCTCGCGCGCAGCGCTTCCATGAGGTCGATCACTTTACCATCGCCCTCGGGTGCGGGCTCGGCGACCGAGATTTCCTGGCCCTCCACTTTCTTCTGGATTGCCCCCTCGAGCCGCGCGTGCAGCTCGTCCTTGTAGGTCTCCGGGTCGAATTTGGGTTGGGTCTGCTGGTCGATGAGCTGCTGGGCGAGCTTGAGCTCCGCCGGCTTCACCTCGGGCTTCGGCACCTCGACCTCGTTAGAGCGCCGCACGTCCGCCGCGTAGTGCAGCTGCTGCATCGCGAGCACGTCGCCCATCGGGCGGAGGATCACGAGATAGCCCTTGCCGCGCGCCGCCCAGCGCCCGACGCCACAGCGTCCCGCCTGCCTCAGCGCCTCGACGAGGAGCGCATAGGGCTTCGCCGCGCCCTTGTCGGGCGCGAGGTAGTAGGTCTTGTCGAAGTACACGGGGTCGATCGACTCGATCGGCACGAACTCCGAGATCTCCACCGCGTGAGTGCCGACTTCCTCGAACGCCTTGATCTCCTCGGGCGAGAAGCGCACGTACTGGTCTTTGGCGAACTCGTAGCCCTTCACCATGTCGTCGCGCTCGACGAGCACGCCTTCCTTCTGACAGACGTACTGCTGCTTCAGTCGCGAGCCGCAGGTCTTGTGCAGGAGGTTGAAGGAGATGGCGTTGCCGGCCTGGGTCGCGGAGAAGAGCTTCACCGGGATCGCGACCAGCCCGAACGACACCGTGAGGGATCCAATGGAGCGAGCAGCAGCCATAACATCACCTGACCAGACGCCCCACCTCGGGGCTACTTCTCACGCTTGAGGCCAAAAGCTTTCATAAGACTCTGTTTTCTCTGCAGTACATCATGCCACCGGTCGCCGCGTTTTTCCAACCGAGGCGGAACGCTGTCGATTCTGAAGTCCATCGGCTCCGCGGCCTCGAGCTCCTCCCATGTCAGGGGCATCGAAACCGGTGCGCCCGGCACTCCGCGCGGGGAATACGCGACGTTGAGCGTCTTGCCGCGCACGTTCATGTTGTAATCGATGAAGATCTTGCCGGTGCGTTTCTCGATGGCCCAATCGAGCGTGATGTCCTTCGGATGCGCACGCATCAGGTGCCGTCCCACGGTCTCGCAGATGTGGCGCGCCTCATCGAAGGTCACGGTGCGCTCGATGGGCACGAACACGTGCAGACCCGTCTTTCCCGAGGTCTTCACCACCGCCTCGAGCGACATTTCTCTCAACAGCTCCCGCAGCCAGAACGCAACGCGCTTGCCCGTAGCGAAGCCGCGCTTGTTGAGCTCGGGTTCGGCGCCCGGAGCCTCCTTGCCGGAGTAGATGTAGGGATCGATGTCGAAGACGAGGTAGTCGGGGTAGTTGAGGATCGAGGCCTCGAGCGCTGCGAGTGAGCTCGCGTAATCCGTCGGCCGCCCGGCGGCTTCCGACGCGAGTTGCGCGCGCGAATGCCATACGTGGAATTCGAGTGTGCCGACCTGCCCGAGCCAGAGCAGCGTCGGCAGGTTGTTGGCGAGCAGATACCGGTGCTGCTCGTCCTTGTGCTCGGAGAAGACGGTGATCGACTCGACGAACTCGGGCAGTTCCTGCGACCAGTGCTTCTGGAAGAAACGCTCGCCGTCGATGCCCTCGGGCATGCGGATCATGGTGAGCGGGCGGTCCGCGAGGTGCGGAAGCACGAAGCGCGCGACGCGTGCGAGATAGCGGAGAAAATCGCGCTTGGTCACGGCCGGCTGATCCTTCCCGGGCCCGGCGGGCCAGTAGACGCGATCGAGGTTGGTGAGCCGCACGCGCGCGTCGCCGACCGTGAGATCGAGACGGTTCGCGGGATCCTTCAGCTGCTCGAGCACCGCCTCCGCCGCGGCGGCCTCGGCGTCCCCGTCGTCCGGATCCTTCCCCCCGGCTACCGGTGCGGCCGCACCGGCGCCGCCCGCGCGCTTGCGGACGCTGCGTGGCGCGATGTCATCGCGCAGCCGCACGAACACCGGTGCGCGCAGGGCTCCCCCCGGGGTCCAGTCGCTGAAGCTCACTTCGGCGACGAGCTTCGGTTTCAGCCACACGGTCGGGCGGTGCAAGGGCGGCGGCTCGGCGAACGGCGAGTCGCGCTGCTCGAGCTTCGCGGCGCGCTCGAGCAGCGTCTCGATGATCTCGTCGTCGAGACCCGAACCCACGTGCCCGGCATAGCGCAGGGCTTTGCGTTCCCAGTAGCCGAGGAGCAAGGCGCCCAGGGGGTCGCGCGCGCCCTTGCCGCGCGTGTAGCCGCCGATCAGGAACTCGCCGGTCTTCGCGTCTTTGATCTTGAGCCAGGCGCGCGAGCGCCGGCCGGCCTCGTAGCGGCTGTCGAGGCGCTTGGCGAGGATGCCCTCGAAACCGTGGGCGATCGAGGCGGCATAGAGCTGCTCGGCGTTGCCCGAGGAGTGCACCAGCTGCAGGTGCCGGGAGGGCAGCAGGCACTGCGCGAGGTAGCGCCGGCGGTCGCGATAGGGCGCCTCGCGGAGGTTGAGCCCGGCAAGATGGAGCAGATCGAAGCAGATGAACACCACCGGCGAGTCGCGTTGCGCGGCGGCGATCTCCGCGGTGGTTTTGAGCTGCGCACGGTTCTGCAGCGCGTTGAACGAGGGGTGCCCCTCGCCATCCAGGGCGACGATCTCGCCGTCGAGGATCATCCGGCCGGAGCCTTGCGCGGTGAGATCCGCGGCCAGCTCGGGGAAGTGAGGTGTCAGATCGAGTCCCCGGCGCGATTGCAGCCGCACGCTCGCGCCGTCGACGAAAGCGATCACCCGGTAGCCGTCGAGCTTCGGCTCATAGCGCCATTGCGGGTCGGACTTGAGGCGCTCGCCGGTCTCGGCGAGCATCGGCTTGAGCTGCTTCGGCAGCGCCTCGATGGGGCCAGTGGGCGAGAGCACCTCCGCGGGGAGGCGCGCCGGCACCGTGTCCGTCGTCATTTCATCGAGTGTTGCGCCGGAGAGCACCGAGGCGGCCCGCGCGAGCACGTCGTTGGTCTCGGCGAAGCGATCGCGGTGCTTGATGAGCAGCCACTGGTTGCCGGTGGCCGTCTTCACGAGCGCAAAGGAGCCCTTGAGCTTCTCGCCGCGCAGCTGGATGCTGAGCTTCCCGGCTGCAAGCCCCGCGCGCACCCGAGCTGCGGATTCGGCGCGATCGGTGAAGGAGAGCTTGCCATCCTCGTCCGGGGAGTACACGCCGCAGTCCCAGACGATCACCCTTCCGGCGCCGTACTGCTTCTCCGGGATCACGCCTTCGAAGGAGGCGTAGTCGAAGGGATGATCCTCGACCTCGACCGCCATGCGCTTGTCGCGGGTGTCGAGCGACGGACCCTTGGGAACGGCCCAGGATTTCAACACCCCGTCGAGCTCGAGGCGAAAGTCGTAATGCAGCCGGCGCGCCGCGTGCTTCTGCACGACGAAGAGCAGGGGGCCTGCACGCGCGGGCGCCGCCTTCGCGGGCGGCTCGGGCGTGCGCGTGAAGGTGCGCTTGGCGGCGTAGCGCTCGAGAGAGCGGCGGCTCATTGCCATGAGCCGATCCACTCGTTGAGGGCGCGCCACAGCTCGCCCCGCACCTCCTCGTCGCTGCGGCCGCTGCGGGCCGGGACGTGGAAGGAGTGGTCCGCATCCTCCACCAGTCGAAGCGTCGCGCGCGCACCCAACCTCGCGACCACCGTTTCCAGCAAGCCGCGCTCGGCGAGCACATCCCGCGCGCCCTGAAGGAAGAGCATCGGAATCTCGACGTCGAACAGGTGCCGGGCGCGGCTCTCGGAGGGCGCGCCCGCGGGGTGCAGCGGAAAGCCGAGGAACACGAGCCCGCGTACTCCGGGCATCGGGGCGAGCGCCTGCGCCTGGGAGCTCATCCGGCCGCCGAAGGAGCGCCCGCCGGCGAAGAGCGGCAGCCCGGGTGCGCGCCGGGCCGCCTCGGCCACCGCCGCGCGCACGGCGGCGTGACACACGGGCGGCGGGTCGGGCCGTCGCGAGCGCTGCTCCATGTAGGGAAACTGGAAGCGCAGCGTGCCGATCCCGAGCGTGCCGAGCTCGCGCGCGGCGGCGCTCATGAACGGGTGCTCCATGCCCGCTCCCGCTCCTTGCGCCAACACATAACAGGCGCGCGCTCCGGCGGGCAGCACGAGCCGCGCCGACACCCGCCGTCCGTCCCGCACTTCGAGCGTGAGGTGCTCGCCGCTCTCTGAATGTTCGCGTGTCACGCCCGAGTCCTGACGGAGGCCCCCCACACGCCCTCAACCATCCGCCTCAGCCGACTCGCTCCTCGGGGCAGGGGACGCGATGAGCTCACAGAATTTGGCCAGGTCGACATTGCCACCCGAGACGATGGCGACAATCGGCCCCTGACCCACCCTGCCGGTCAGTGCGGCGGCGAGCGAGAGCGCGCCGGCTCCTTCGGCAATGACCCGCGCCTTCTCGGCGATCAGCCGCATCGCCGCCCTGGTCTGCTCCAGGCTCACCACAATCGACCCGTCCACCACGGGTCTCATGCGTTCCCACATGCGCGGAAACAGACTCTTGCCGCCCGCGCCGTCGACGAATGACGGTTTCCAGTCCCTGAATACCTGGGGAGATCCCATCGAGAAGGACAGGGCCGCCGGAGCTGCCGTCTCCGGCTCCGCGCCCCACACCTTGATCCCGGAACGCAGTGCCTTGAGCGCGCTGCCGACGCCGGTGATCAGCCCGCCGCCTCCGATCGCAGCGATGACGGCCGCTGCGTCGGGTAGGTCTTCGAGTATCTCGAGACCCAGGGTGGCGTGCCCGCTGATGAAGTTGTGATCATCGAACGGGTGCACGAGTGTCCCCGCGACTCCCGGAAACGATCGCTCACCGAGCGCTTGCCAGGCGGTGTCGTAGGACACCGGGATGAGCTCTGCGCCGAGCGCCCGCATCCGCTCGAGCTTGGAAGCCGGTGCAGTCTCGATCGCGACGACCGTGCATCGCACGCCTGCCTGCTGCGCGGCATAGGCAATGCCCTGTCCCGCATTGCCTGCACTGATCGTCCACACACCCCGCCGGCGCGCGGCCGGAGACAGCAGCGCCACGGCATTGGCGGCCCCGCGCACTTTGTATGAGTTGGTGGGCTGCAGATTCTCGAGCTTGAGAAGGATGTCGGGGCTCTTTGGCCCGAGCCTCAGGCGGAAGAGCGGCGTGCGCACCACCTTCCCGGCGATGCGGCGACGCGCGTCCTGCATGTCTTCCAGGGTTATCCTTTTAACGGCCGCAGGCGTTGCAGGCATCGGCGGCTTCCACTTGCTGCTATTCGACCGCCGCGACCCACGCGCCGAAGGGCGGGAGCGGGATGCGCTCGCCGATACCGCGGCCTTCGAGGCCCGCGGGGCTCGACAGGAGCGTCCGGCAGCGCGTTCCTGCGAGCCCCGCCGCGCGCGCGCCGAGGGAGACGCTCTGCTCCTTCCCCGACATGTTGAGCGACACCACGATCGTCTCGCCGCCCGGCGCGACCCGCGCGTAGGTGAGCACGCTCGCATTTGGCTGATCCAGCATCACGGTGCGGCCGTTGCGCAGCGCCGCGTTGCTGCGGCGGAGCGCGATGAGGCGCTTGTGCCAGTTGAGGAGCGACTCGGGGTCGGCGGACTCGGTCCTGACGTTGACGGTGCGGTAATCGGGCGGCACCGGGAGCCAGGTGTGCGCACTTGTGCTGAAGCCCGCCTGGGCGTTGGATATGTCCCACTGCATCGGCGTGCGCTCGCCGTCGCGGCCCTTGTCCTTCGGCCAGCCGGTCTTGCCGATCGGATCCTGCACGTCCTCGACCCGCGTCGGGGTCACGGTGCGCTGTCCGATTTCCTCGCCCTGATAGATGAGCGCCGCGCCATGCGACGTGAGGAGCAGCGCCGCGACGATGCGCGCGATGCGATCGTTGTGACCGCCGTCACCGAAGCGGTCCCAGCTGCGGATGTTGTCGTGATTGTCGAACACCAGCAGCGGCTGCGAGCCGTGCAACTCGGTTTCCGCTTCCATGAGACGCTGACGGAAAAGCGCGGCATCGAGCTTGTTGCCGAGTCCCACCAGCGTATCCATCGGCAGCTGCAGCTCGTCGCGCTTCGCGCCCCCGTACCACGGGTCGAGGTCGGAGGTATTCGGCACGTAGGTCTCGCCGACCAGCAACCGTCCGCCGCTGTAGCTGTCGATCATGGCACGCATGCGGCGGATGACGTCGTGCACCTCCGGGAGATTGTCGGTGTAGGTGTTCTTGAGGTTGGGATCGCCCTGGGCGTTGGTGCCGCCGAGCGCCGGCTCATCGCGCAGCTGCGGATCCTCGAACAGCGTCGTGATCGCATCGAGGCGGAATCCGGTGACGCCGCGATCCAGCCAGAAGCGCATGGCGCCGAACATCGCCTGCTCGACCTTCGGATTGCGCCAGTTGAGATCCGGCTGCTGGCGGTAGAACTTGTGGTAGTAGAACTGGTCGACCGCCGGCACGTATTGCCAGGCCGAGCCGCCGAAGAGGCTCACCCAGTTGTTGGGCGGCAGCGGCTTGGCGCCCGCGCCGCGCTTGCCGTCGTCCCAGACATAGAAGTCGTGACGAGACGCGGTGCGCGAGCTGGCCGCTTCCACGAACCAGGGATGGCGGTCGGAGGTGTGGTTGAGCACCATGTCGAGGAGCACCCGGATGTGGTGTGCTCGCGCCTGCTTGAGCAGGCGGTCGAAGTCCGCGAGCGTCCCGTACTGCGGGTCGACGTTCTGGTAGTCGGAGATGTCATAGCCGAAGTCGACCTGGGGCGAGGGGTACATGGGCGCGATCCAGATCGCATCGACGCCGAGGGCCTCGAGGTAATCGAGCCGTTGCGCGATGCCGTTGAGATCGCCGATCCCGTCGCCGTTGGAATCCTGGAAGCTGCGCGGATAGATCTCGTAGATCACCGCGTGCTTCCACCAGGGGTCGGCGTGGGCCGCAGCGGCTGCCCCCGCAGGCGCCGCGCCGCGCGGTTCGTCAGCCCACGCGATGCTCCAGGCGGCGAGCAGACACGCGCTGAAGCGTGACAGGCTGCGGCCGAGCGCGCGCGGCGATGCCGCGGGGGCAGTGCGGTTTTTTTGCATGGATGATGCGCCCATCATTTCGCGGGAACTGCGGATGGTACCCGCAAATGCCGCGCTTGAAACGGTGGACCTCCGGCGCAGGCCGGGAGCGCGAGCGCGCTGAGCTTCATCGCGGGTAGGATTGCCGAAGTCCGGCAGGAGTTACGAAGATGCCACCTCTCTCAGATTCCGGGCGAGTCTGGATTGTCGCGGGACTCCTGCTCGGATCGCTCTCGCTCGCCGGGCAGGGCCCGGCGACCACCGTCGAGTTTGCCCCGCGCGTCGCGGGCGAGCTGCAGCGCTACGGGGAAGAGGAGGGGGGGGTGCTCCGCACGGCGATTCTCGATGCGGTGTCGCGCGAGACCGGACGGGTCGCCACTCCCTCGGGACTTGCGATCACGGTCGTGGTGCAGGACGTGGCGCCCACTCATCCGACCCGCAGGCAGTCGAGCGATGACCCCGCGACGGATGTGGCAAAGACCAGATTCATTGGAGGTGCCGAGCTCACCGGGACCGTCCGCGACGCCGGCGGTCGCGTGCTGGCGACCGTCCACCACCGGCACTTCCCTCCCACCCTCGAGCTGGGATCCGCCTCACTCGACCCCTGGGCGGATGCGCGACTGGCGATCGAGCAGTTCGCCGCCAGGCTGGCCGACGCCTGCAGTCATCTGCCGCGGGGCGGGAACTGACGGCAACGCCTCTCAGGGCGGGGTGGGCCCTTCGCTGACCCGCACCAGGTCCTTCGGCCGGAGCCACTTGCGGAACGCGCCCTGGACCTCCGCCGCCTCGAGCGCGATGTAGCGCTTCGCCGCCGCGGTCGGCTCATCGAGCGGCAGACCGAGGTCACTGCGGGCGAGCAACCCGTGAGCGATCTGCTCGAGACTCGCCTCGGTCAGCGGGAGCTGGCGCAGCAGGCACGCCTTGACCCGCGTGAGCTCATCGGCGCCCACCGGCGACTCCTGCATGGCCGTGACCTCGCGCGCGACCATGTCGGCGGCCTTTGCGACGTTCTGGGGGTCGCTCGCGTACTCGACGAGGTAAACACTGCGGGTTCTGCCCGCCTGAAGCAGCGACTGCACCGAGTACACGAGGCCCGAGTTCTTGCGCAGATCGATGCTGAGCCGCGTGGCATAGAAGCTTCCGCCGAGCACCGCGTTGCCGAGCTGCAGGGGATAGTAGTCGGGGTCGGAGCGGGTGAGGGCCAGCGTCTGCGCCAGCACTACGCGATCCTGCACCCGGCTCTGATCGGGCACCGTCACCGTGCCCGGCCCGTTGGGAGGCGCCCGCGGCAGGTCGATGACGGGCGGCGGACCGCTCGCGGTCCAGGCGCCGAAGTACTTCTCGATGGCCGCACGCGCGGCCGCCGAGGTCACCTTGCCGATGACCACGATGGTGGTGAAGTCAGGCCGGAACACGCGGGTGTAGTAGCTGCGCACCGCGGCCGGCGTCAACGCGCGCACCGTCTCGGGCGTCGCCATGCGCAGGCTCGGATCGTCCGGCGGGTAGAGCGCAGCGCGGAGCGAGCGCTGTGTCAGGAAGCCGGGGCTGGCGTTGCGCGCCGCGAGGCCCTGGGCCACCTGGCCGCGAATGATCTCCATGGCCGCCTGCGGCAGCGCCGGGTGCAGCTCGTTGTCGGCGAGCAGCTCCACCGCGCGCTCGAAGTGCTCGGCGAGCGCCTGCACCGAGAAATCCGTGCCGGCATGCTCGCGCGCGCCGATTGCATCCAGAGCCTGCTGGAAGGCGACCCGCTCGAGATGCTCGCTCCCATGAGTGAGCAGTGGCTCGAGCACCTGCGCCACGCCCTCCTCGCCCTTGAGCTCCTCGGTCTCCGGCCGGTTGCGGATGTGGCCGTAGACGCTCACCGTGTCGCTGACATCCTCGCTCTGCACGATCAGCGTCAGGCCGTTCGGCAGCGTGCTGACGACGGGGTGCAGGGTCGAGGGCGGCACTTCGAGCCGCTCGAGCGCCTTCTGTGCCCAGGAGGGGAGAGCTGTGGGACGAGCCTCCCCGAGGGATATCGACTCCTGACCGCCGAAGCCGCCGTGCGTGACGATCGGCCGGCCCGACCCGCGCGGCAGCATGACGCCGGTGACGGCGTGATCGAGGTCCAGGTAGCGGCGCGCGACGCGGTTGACGTCGTCGGCCGTCACCCGCTCGATACGCTCGAGATCCTCGTCCGGCGAGGCGAGGCCGTAGAGCGCGAGCGCTTCCGACCACACCGAGGCGAGCTCGGCGATGTTGTTGCGCTGAAACTGGGCGGCGCTGCGCTCCTGGAGCTTCGCCGCCTCGACGAGCTCCGGCGGCACCCCTTCGCGGGCGACGCGGGCGAGGATGGCGCGCGCGTCGTGCTCGAGCGCCTTCGGATCCGCGCCGGCGGTGAAGGACAGCACGGCGTAGGCAAGGCCCGCCTCGGGCAGCGGATCGAGCGCGAACTCCGCACCGAGTGCCTTGCCCTGGGGCACGAGGCCGTAGAGATCAAAACGGCGACTGCTGAGCACGTCGGACAGCAGCTCGAGGGCTGCGAAGTCGGCGTCGCGCGGACCCGGCGTGCGCAGCGCAATCATGAGCGTGCCGCTCGGGCGGTCGGTATCGAGCGCGAATGAGGTGGGGTGCACGGGGCGCAGGCGCACTCGCGGCTTCGCGGGCAGCTTCTTCGGCGCGAGGCTTCCGAACAGCCGCTTCACCTCGGCGAGCGCCGTCGGGGGGTCGACGTCGCCGGCGATCACGAGGAGCGCGTTGTTCGGCGCGTACCAGGTGTCGTGGAAGCTCTTCAGCATGCGTGCCGTGGTCTTCTCGAACGATGGGCGGGTGCCGAGCGGCGTGTGCTCGTAGGGCGTGCCGGCGAACATGCGCGCGCGCAGCTTCTCGAACAGCACGTAGCCCGGCTCGGAGAGGTCCTGCGCGACCTCCTGCTCGATCGCGCCGCGCTCCCGGCGCCACTCCCCGGGGGAGTCGAGCACCGCGCGCATCCGCAGCGCCTCGATGTGCAGCGCCACGTCGAGGTCCTCCGAGGGCACGGTGAAGAGGTACTGCGTCAAGCCCTCGCGGGTGTTGGCGTTGAAATTGCCGCCGACGATGCTGCCGATGTCAGCGAGCTGATCGGCGGTGAGCCCCGGGCTGCCGCGGAACATCATGTGCTCCTCGGCGTGCGCCGTTCCCGGAAAGCCCACCGGGGCTTCGTCGGAGCCGACGAGGTAGTTCACCGAGGTCGCGACCACCGGGGCGAGAGTGTTGCGCACGATGACGACCTTCAAGCCGTTCGGGAGCGTCGCGCGCGACACCCCGCCGCTGCCGTCCGCGGTCTCGTCCGCGCGCGCGCCCGCGAGGGCGGCGAGCGCGCAGCAGAGGAACATCATCACGGCGAGCGGCGTCCGCGGTCGCGGGCGCGGGTAAACACGATGCGGCATGGGCGGTCCCGGAGTCAGGAGGACCGGCAGTATATGCGATCGCCTCGCCCGCCACGTTTCGCCACAAAGCATCCCGGCGATGTCTTTTTTGCATCACGGGCGGGACGCATGGGTGCGGTGAACTGTTGAGCGTACCGGAACGAGCGCGTTCCGCACTCGAGGTACAGGAGGCAACATGACTACATTCGCATCGACGATCCGGGCCGGTGTGCTCGGGGTAGCGCTGGCGGGCGCCGCGGCGGCATGGCCGGCGTACGCCTGCGGAGAAGAGCGCAACGAGGGCTCGAAACAGTCCGACATCGGCGCCGTGACGGGGCTTGCGGTCGGCGCGGCCGCCGGAGGACCCCTGGGCGCGGTGCTCGGCGCCGCGGCCGGGGCGTTGCTCGGGGATCGCTATCACCGCCAGGCGCAGGCGCGGGCGGCGCTGGCGGCCGATCTCGACAGGAGCGAGGCGGAGCGCGAGCGGCTGACACGGAGCGTGACGCAGCTCGACGGCACCCTCGCGCAGGCGCAGACCACACACACGCAGCTCGAGGCGCAGCGCACGCAGCTCGATGAGACCGTGCAGCACACGGACGAGCTCAGCTTCGAGGTCGGCTTTCGCACCAACGACGATTCCATTCCGGCCGCCCGCGTGCCGCCGCTGCTCAAGCTCGGGGGGCTGCTCGCGAGCATGCCGCAGGCACGGGCGCGGATCGCCGGCTACGCCGATCCACGGGGCTCCGACGCCTACAACGACGAGCTGTCGCTGCGCCGTGCCCAGGCCGTCGCCGCGGTGCTGATGAGCGCCGGGGTGCCGGGCGAGCGCATCCTCATCGAGGCGCACGGCAAGACCGAGTCGACGAGCGCCGCCGGTGATCTCGATGCCTATGCGCTCGAGCGCCATGTGACGGTCCGGGTCGAGCTCCAGGGCTCCGGGCAGGTTGCGCGCCGTGATTAGACCGGCCGCACCCCGGCGGGAGAGTGCGCCGCGGAGCTACAAGCTCCCGGCGCACCTTCGCGCTAAGATTTCCTGGCATGAGTACTTGCGCGAAGTGGCCATGAGCTTAGCGATCGTGCGCCTCGACGGCCCGGTCGAGCCCGAGCTGTCGGAGCTCCCGGCCGACCGGCTGATCGCCGGGGCGCCGGAGGTGCAGGTACGGAATTTCTTCACCGACCCGAGTCAGCAGTTCTTCGCCGGCCGCTGGTCGGCGACGCGCGGCAAATGGCGCGTGCGCTACACGGAGAACGAGCTTTGCGTGATGACTTCGGGGCGCGTCACCATCGAAAGCGTCACCGGTGAGCGCTCGAGCTTCGGCCCCGGGGAGGCGTTCGTGGTGCCCGCGGGCTTCGCCGGCACATGGGAAGTGGTGGAGGACTGCTCCAAGATCTACGCGGTGTTCGAAGCCCGCCGCTGAAGCAGCGCCCCGCGCATGGCCGAATCTGACCCGGTCGCGCCCGATCTGACCCGCTCGCGCGCGATCTGACATAACGCGTAAGCCGCCTTTGAAGCGTGTCGCAGATCCGAGCGGACTTGCTTCACACCGCCGCGCGCGGGATGCGACCCTCCGGGAGGTGTGTGGAATAAGGTGAACTCTGGAGGTCGTCCGTGGAAACCATAACCATCGCTGCCACCCCTAGCAGCGGTTTCGGTCTGTCGGAAATGGAAATGCTCGTGGGCAGCGCCATCGTGCTCGCGGTGCTGGTGTGGATGGTGCTTTCTCGCGCGCGCCGCGCCCGCGGCCCGAGCGCCTAGCCACTCGCCCCGCCCGAGCGCTCCCCCGAGGGAGGCGTCGAGGCGGGTGCTGCTCTTTCCGGTCCGGCTATTGTCCCCGCAGCACGGCGCCGAGCGTGCTGAACATCTGATCGATCTGCGACGGCTCGACGATGAGCGGCGGGGAGAGCGCGACCACATCCCCGCTCTGGCGCACGAGCACGCCGCGCTCGAAGCACTTCACGAACACGTCGAAGGCTCGCGTCCCCGGCTTGCCGGGGATCGGCTCGAGCTCGACTCCGAGGATCAGCCCGTAGTTGCGCACGTCGATGACGTGCGGGGCGCCGCGCAGCGCGTGCGCCGCCTCCTCCCAGTGCGCCGCCAGTGACTTGGCGCGCGTCAGCAGCCCTTCGCGCTGGTAGATGCCGAGAGTGGCGAGTCCCGCGGCGCACGCCACCGGATGCGCCGAGTAGGTGTAGCCGTGGAAGAGCTCGATGCCCTCCGGGCCCTGCATGAAGGTGTCGTAGACGCGGTCGCTCACCAGCACCGCTCCCATCGGCACGCTGCCGTTCGTGAGTCCCTTGGCGAGCGTGATCATGTCGGGCGTGACGCCGAATTCCTGGGCGGCGAACGGCGAGCCGGTGCGTCCGAAGCCGCAGATCACCTCGTCGAAGATCAGTAGGATCCCGTGGGCGTCGCAGATCTCGCGCAGCCTCTGGAGATAGCCGCGCGGTGGGATCAGCACGCCGGTCGAGCCCGCGATCGGCTCGACGATCACCGCGGCGATGTTGGAGGCATCGTGCAATGCGATCAGCCGCTCGAGCTCATCCGCCCGCTCCGCGCCGTGCGCCGGAACGCCGCGCGAGAAGGCGTTCCTCGCCGGATCGTGCGTGTGCGGCAGGTGATCGACGCCCGGGAGGAGCGATGCCGACCAGACCTTGCGGTTCGGCGCCATGCCGCCCACCGAGATGCCGCCGAAGCCCACGCCGTGATAGGCGCGCTCGCGCCCGATCAGGCGGGTGCGTGAGGCTTCCCCTCGCGCGCGGTGCCAGGCGAGGGCGATCTTCAGCGCCGTATCGACCGATTCGGAGCCGGAGTTGGTGAAGAACACGTGCTTCAAGGGCGCCGGTGAGATCTTCACGAGCTCGTTGGCCAGCGCGAACCCGGCCGGGTGTCCCATCTGGAAGGGCGGCGCGTACTCCATGGTCTCGAGCTGGCTCGCGACCGCCTGGACGATCTCCCGCCGGCCGTGACCGGCGTTCACGCACCACAGTCCCGCCACCGCATCGAGGATCTGACGCCCCTCGGGCGTCCAGTAGTGCATGCCGCTCGCCTTCGCGAGCAGTCGCGGCTTCGCCTTGAACTGACGGTTGGCGGTGAAGGGCATCCAGAACGCTTCGAGTTCGGATCGGCTCATGGGGGCGGTGGCGTTGGACATGGGCTGCTCGGTGAGGCTTGGATGGGAGGAGGGGCTTTTGGCCTGGAATGACTGCGGATGATAAATAAAGTGGACAAAGGGGGCTACCGGAGGGACTATTTCCCTGCTCTTGTCTAAGATCCTAAACACCGTGACCATCGACGTCGGCGCACGGCTGCGCAGTGTCCGGACCACCTTCGGCGTCTCGCAGCGGGAGCTCGCGCGCCGTGCCGGGGTCACCAACGGACTCATCTCCCTCATCGAGCAGAACCGCGTGAGCCCCTCGGTGAGCTCGCTCAAGAAAGTGCTCGACGGCGTGCCGATGTCGCTCGCGGAGTTCTTCACGCTCGACCTGAGCGCCACGCCCCAGGCCTTCTTCGGGATCGATGAGCTGGTCGAGCTCGGCAATCCCGATGTCTCGCTCCGCCTGGTCGCCGCTCAGCGGCCGAGTCGGCAGCTGACGGTGCTGCACGAGCGCTATGTCGCGGGTGCGGCGACCGGCGAGGACATGATGGCGCACCGGGGCGAGGAGGCGGGGGTCGTGATCCGCGGGCGCATCGAGGTCACGGTGGGGGGCGCCACGCGCGTGCTCGGCCCCGGCGAGGCATATTATTTCGCCAGTCAGCTCCCGCACCGCTTCCGCAACGTCGGACGCGAGACGTGTGAGATCATCAGCGCCTGCACCCCACCGACTTTCTGACCGCCCGAGCTCCGCATGAACGCAGTACCCAACGCGAATTCCTGGCACGAGCGCGCCCGCACGCTCGAGTTCCGCACCCAGGCCTTCATCGACGGGCGCCACGTGGACGCCGCCTCCGGCGCGACCTTCGACACCATCAACCCGGGCACGGGCAAGCTCCTCGCGCGGGTGGCGGCCGGCGACGAGGAGGACATCAACCGCGCGGTCGCCGCGGCGCGCGCCGCGTTTCGCAAAGGCGTCTGGTCGCAGACTGCGCCGGCGAAGCGCAAGAAGATCCTGCTGCGCTTCGCGGAAGCCGTCCTCGCGCACACCGAGGAGCTCGCGCTCCTCGAGACGCTCGACATGGGGAAGCCCATCTCCGACAGCCTGAAGGTCGATATCCCGGGCGCGGCGCGCTGCCTGCAGTGGTATGCGGAGGCGATCGACAAGGTGTACGACGAGGTGGCGCCCACGGGGCCCAAGGCGCTCGCGCTCATCACGCGCGAGCCGATGGGCGTCGTCGGCGCGATCGTGCCGTGGAACTATCCGCTCCTGATGGCGGCGTGGAAGATTGCGCCGATCCTCGCGACCGGCAATTCCCTCGTGCTGAAGCCCTCGGAGAAGTCGCCGCTTACGGCGCTCAGGGTCGCCGAGCTCGCGGTCGAGGCGGGGGTCCCCGCGGGGGTGCTCAACGTCGTGCCGGGGTTCGGGCACACCGCCGGCAAGGCGCTCGCGCTCCACATGGACGTCGATTGCATTGCCTTCACCGGCTCGACGGCGACCGGGCGCTCGATAATGCAGTACGCCGGCCAGTCGAACATGAAGCGCGTATCGCTCGAGTGCGGCGGCAAGTCACCCAACATCATCCTCGCGGACTATCCGGACCTCGACCGGGCGGCCGCCGCCGCTGCCGCCGCCATCTTCGCGAACCAGGGCGAGATGTGCTCGGCGGGCTCGCGTCTGCTGCTGCAGGAAGGGATCAAGGACGCGGTGCTCGAGAAAGTGCAGGCGATCGGCCGCGGCCTCGAGCCCGGCGACCCGCTCGATCCCGCCACCCAGCTCGGCGCCATCGTGGACGAGACTCAGATGAAGCGCGTGCTCGGCTACATCGACGCGGGCCGCAGGGACGGCGCGCGTATTCGGATCGGCGGACGTCGCGTCCGCGAGGACAGCGGCGGCTACTTCGTCGAGCCGACGGTGTTCGAGGGCGTGAAGCCCGCGATGTCGATCGCGCGCGAGGAGATCTTCGGCCCGGTGCTCTCGGCCATCACCTTCAAGACCGTCGACGAGGCGATCGAGGTCGCGAACGACGTGATCTACGGCCTGGCCTCGGCGGTGTGGACGCGCGACGTCACCACCGCGCATCGCGTGGCCCGCGCGCTGCGCGCCGGCACGGTGTACGTCAACTGCTACGATGCCGATGATCTCACCGTGCCCTTCGGCGGCTTCAAGCAATCCGGCATCGGACGCGACAAGTCGCTGCACGCCCTCGAGAAGTACACGGAGCTCAAGACGACCTGGCTCGACCTGTCGTGATCGGACCTGTCGTGGTCGCCTGATCGCGCCCGTGATCGCGACCAGGGGCCCTGCACAAAGAGATCCCTTCCGGGGCGCCGTGAGCCCGCCACTCCTCGCTCTTCGCGCCAGCGCGCCGCGCGGCTTTGCCGATCTGCTCGCCCGCGAGCTCGAGGGGTGCGGGGTGAGCGAGGTGCGCGAGCGCGCGACCGGCGCGGCCTTCCTCGGCACGCTCGAGAGCGTCTACCGCGCGTGCCTCTGGTCGCGCATCGCCAACCGTGTGTTCGTCGAGCTCGCTCGTTTCGATGCGCGCGACGCGGATGAGTTCCATGCCGCGGTGCGCGAGATCGACTGGGCGGCGCACCTGGCGCCCGGCACCACCCTGGCGTGCGATTTCAGCGGGCGGCACCCCGCGATCACCCACACTCACTTCGGGGCGCTCAAGCTCAAGGACGGCATCGTCGATACGCTGCGACTCGCCACCGGCGCGCGGCCCGACATTGCGCTCGAGCGCCCGGGCGTGCGGGTGCATGCGCACGCGCAGGGCAGCGCCATCACGGTATCGCTCGATCTCTCCGGCGAGAGCCTGCACCGCCGCGGCTACCGCGGCGCGGGCGGGGAAGCACCGCTCAAGGAGAACGTGGCGGCGGGAGTGCTGTTGCGCGCCGGCTGGCCGGAGCTCGCGGCGCGCGGGGGCGAGCTCCTCGATCCGCTCTGCGGCTCGGGCACCTTCTGCATCGAGGCGGCGCTGATCGCCGCCGACCGGGCCCCGGGACTCCGGCGCGATTATTTCGGCTTCCTCGGCTGGCGCCGTCACGACGCAGCGCTCTGGGAGCGCTTGCGCGCGGAGGCGGAACGCCGTGCCGCCGCGGCCGAGGCGGCGGCGCTTGCAGCCGGGGTCAGGGTGCGCGGGAGCGATCGCGACCCGCCCGCGATCCGTGGCGCGCGGGATAACGCCGCGCGTGCCGGAGTGAGCGCGCTGGTGCGCTTCGAGACGGGGCTGCTGGCCGAGGCCGCGCCGCTCGCGCCGCGCGAGGCGGATCGGCCCGGGCTCCTCTGCGCCAATCCTCCCTACGGCGTGCGCCTCGCCGACCGCGAGGGCGCGCGCACGCTGCACCGCGAGCTGGGTGAGGTGCTGCGCGAGCGCTTCCAGGGTTGGGACGCTGCGGTGCTCACCGGCGCGCCGGAGCTCGGTATGGAGCTGGGCCTGCGCGCGCATCGCACGCACCGCGTCTGGAACGGCCCGATCGAGTGCCGGCTGCTGCGAATCAAGGTCTCGCCGGAAAGCGCCCGCGAGCCGGGCACCCTCGGCCGGGGCACGGCTCATCTCAAGGACACGCCCGGGGCGCGCATGTTCGCCAACCGCCTCGCCAAGAACCTGAAGCGCCTCGGGAGCTGGGCGGAGCGCGAGGGCGTCTCGTGCTACCGGGTCTACGACGCCGACATGCCGGAGTACGCCTTCGCCATCGACTCCTACCGCACCCTGGAGCCTGAGGACTCGTGGCTCTGCGTGCAGGAGTACGCGGCCCCTAAGGAGATCGAGCCCGAAGCCGTGCACCGCCGGCGCGGCGAGGTGCTGGCGGTGCTGCCGGAGACGACCGGCGTGCCGGAGGAGCGCTTACGCTTGCGGACGCGGCGCCGCACGCGCCGCGGCGAGCAGTACGGAAAGCTCGACCGCCAGGCTCGCTTTCGCATCGTGAGCGAGGGTGGGCTCAAGTTTTACGTGAACTTCGAGGATTATCTCGACACGGGCCTGTTTCTCGATCACCGCATGACCCGCGCGCGGCTCCGCGAAGCCTCCCACGGGAAGCGCTTTCTCAATCTCTTCGCCTACACCGGCACCGCCACCGTGTACGCCGCGGCGGGGGGCGCCGCCTCGACCGCGACGGTCGACCTGTCGCGAACCTACCTCGACTGGGCGCAGCGCAATCTGGTCCTCAACGGCTTCACGGGCGCCGCGCACCAGCTCGTGCAGGCCGACTGCCGCGGGTGGCTCCGGGAGGCTGCCCAGGGCGCCGGCCGGTTCGACCTGATCTTTCTCGATCCGCCGACCTTCTCGAACTCGAAACGCATGGAGGGCGTGCTCGACGTCGCGCGCGATCACTCCGAGCTCATCGACGGCTGCGCGCGGCTGCTCTCCCCGGGCGGCCTCATCGTGTTCTCGACCAACGCGCAACGCTTTCGCCTCGAGGACTCGCTCCGCGAGCGCTACGAGATTCAGGACGTGTCGGCCGCCACCTTACCGAAGGACTTCGAGCGCAACCCGAGGATTCACAGCTGCTATGAGATCCGCCTGCCCGGTGGGGCGGGCGCGAAGCCAGGAGTGCCCGAGCGCCGCGCGGCGCGGCGCGGCGCGGATGTTGCGGACGGCGCGAGGTTTGCGTGCGCCGCGGCTCAGTTTCCGCAGGCCGCGACCATCGCCTTCCCGGCCTGTTCGCGCATCGCGTCCGCTTCCGAGTCGGAGTAATAGACGCGATTGCCCGCGGCGTCCCGCCGAAAGATGCGGTTCAAATCCTTGAGCTGAAAATATCGGTTGCGGGCGTTCTGACACGCCACCTGCCGCTTGTGATCCGCGGTCGCCTTGTTCTTGTCGTCGGCCGCCTGCTGCAGCGAGCGCTCGAGCTCCGCCGCTTTCAGCTCAGACTGCTCCTTCGCGATTCGCGCGGCCTCGGCCGGATTCCCCGGCTCGACATGCAGGCTGGTCTTCGGAGCGGTCTTCGTGGCACCCCGGTCGGAATAAACGACGTGACCCTGGGCGTCGACCGACTTGTAGACTTCCTGCGCGGGAGTGAGGCTCGGCGCGGCAAGCGCCATGAGGACCGCGAGAGCGGTTCTCCCGCGGAAAGAGCCGGATGCGGGTGTTGAGTGCTGCACGGGAGCCTCCAGGCGTCAAAAGGATACGTCCGCGGGGGTGCCCCCGCGGGTGAACCTCGTCACAGAAGCCTGTCCGGCTCAGCTCTCGACCAGATTTTTGAGGCGCGCCAGCACCTGATCCCACTGCTCGGAGACACGCCCGAGGTAGTCCTTGAGCTCGTTGAGCGGCGCCGGGTCGAGCTCGAAGCGGCTCTCGCGCCCGGCGCGCACACCGTGCACGATGCCGGCGCTCTCGAGCACCCGCAGGTGCTTGGTGATCGCCTGCCTCGTGAGCCTCGAGCCGCCGGTCAGCTGCGCGATCGAGCGGGGCTGCCCGCCGGACAAGCTGGACACGAGCGCGAGGCGGGTCTCATCGCCGAGCGCCGCGAACACTGCGGCATGATAGCGGCGCCTCGCGGCGCTCGCGTCACGGGTGGCTCGCGACATGGCTCTCGATGTTCTTCATCTGCTGCGTCCAGCCGCCCTCGTTCATGCGATAGGCCTCGGCACGGCGCCCGGCGGGGACCTTGTCGAAGCCGGACTCGGTGAGGATCAGGAGCGTCCCGGTCGCGGTCTTCTCCAGCCGGAACTCGACCAGCGTGGGCGTCTCCTTGGAGTAATCCACCTTCGGATCGATGCCGTAGGGGTGCCAGGTGAAGCTGAAGAGCCGCTCGGGCTCGATCTTCTGCACGACGGCCTGCCAGCGGACATGCTCGTAGCCGGGGTGGGTGATCCGTCCCTGTGAAGGCTGACCCGCGACGAAGGGCCCCTCCAGCTTCACGTGAAACCACTCGCCGAACTCGCGGTGGTCCGTGAGGGCGCGCCACGCGCGCGCGATGGGGACCCTGAGCTCGATGCGTTTCTCGATGCGGTCATTCATATTGGCAACCTCCAAGTTGCATATTAGCGCGGCGCGCCGAGATTGGCAACCTCGAGGTTGCGGGATGCAGCCGGCACGCCCGCAGCGGAGGGCCGCACGCGTGTTGCCTCGCTCCGGCTCGATGACGCGCGCGGTCGCGTACGCGGTTTGCACCCGTATCGGTCGCGCCCCGATGCGGACCTTCGTGGGTCACCCAGTGGAATAGAGGCACATACCCCATCCGTGGGGTGACGCCGCGGTCGGCGGTCGGGTCAATGCCCGATTGAGGAGGCCACGCCCACGGCGCGTAATTCAGGACGCCAGAACCGCTGGCCGCGTGTTGGATTGTTCCGCACACCGGCTGCGGACCGCGTGTCCACCGAGGATCGGAATAGGGACGTCGCGCTGGGAAGGAGACTCACATGCAGACCCTGGTGCGGGTCGTCGTGGCCTTGGTGATGGTCCTGCTGTTGCTGGTGGTAGTGCTGCCGCTTTGGCTGGTTAGTATGCTGATCGACAAGGAACCCGAGTACGAGCCCGAGAACGAGAGCGACCCCGCCGGCGAGCGCGAGAGCGAAGCTGCCTCGACTCCCGCGGCCCGGGCCGCCGCCATACCCGTGTCCGAAGGAGTGCAGCCTTAAGTTCGAATCGAAGCGATTAATATTCGCTAACGACCTGAAAGCGCAGCATTTTCAGACCTCGCCGGATGCGAGCAATGATCAGCGGATTTACACCCTGATCCCGCTCGGGTAGCCTGCACAATCGATGCCGAGACAGGCCCCGCCGCTGACCCGACGGGGCCTTTGTCGTTTGTGAGGCGGAGGACTGAAGTGATGTCTGAAGGTCGTGGCCCAGGGGCGGTGGTGGCGATCGTCGGAGCCACCGGCGCGGTGGGTATCGAGCTGATCCGCTGCCTCGAGGAGCGGGCGTTCCCGCTCGCGGAGCTGCGGCTGTTCGCGTCCGCGCGCTCGGCCGGGAAGACCTTGAGGTTTCGGGGTCGCGAGCTCCCAGTGCGCGAGCTCACCGAGGACAGCTTCGAGGGAGTGCAGCTCGCGCTCTTCTCCGCCGGGTCAGGTACCTCGAAGCGCTTTGCGCCGCTCGCGGTGCGCGCCGGCGCGACCGTCATCGACAACTCCTCCGCCTTCCGCCTGGACCCGCAGGTGCCGCTGGTGGTGCCGGAGATCAACCCGGAGACTCTCCGCGGCCATCGGGGCATCATCGCCAACCCCAACTGCTGCGCCATCATCTCCATCACCCCGTTGTGGCCCATTCATCGCGTCAATCGCATCCGCCGGCTGCAGCTCGCGACCTATCAGGCCGCATCGGGCGCGGGTGCCGCCGCCATGGAGGAGCTGCGCGAGTCGACGCGCGCCTATCTCGAGGGCCGTACTTACGAGCCTCGGGTGCTGCCGCACCCTTATGCCTTCAATCTCTTCAGCCACAACACGCGCATCGACCCGGCGACCGGCTACAACGACGAGGAGACCAAGGTCATCCAGGAGACCCGCAAGATCTTCGGCGACGGCGAGATCCGGGTGTCGGCGACCTGCGTGCGGGTGCCGGTGCTGCGCGCGCACTCGATGGCGATCACCTTCGAATGCTCGCAGCCGATCACGCCCGCGCGGGTGCGCGAGCTCCTCCGGGAGGCCCCGGGAGTGAAGCTGGTCGATGACGCCGAGCGCAACTATTTCCCCATGCCGAAGGACGCTTCCGGCCAGGATGCGATACTGGTCGGCCGCATCCGGAACGACATCAGCGACCCGGACGGGCGCTCCATCTCGCTCTTCGTGGCCGGGGACCAGCTGCTGAAGGGCGCGGCGCTCAACGCGGTGCAGATCGCCGAGGCCTTGCGAACGGGATGAGGGCCGGCACCTCGGCGGAATATTGAGCGAGCCCCGCCCCGACCAGCGCGAGCGCGCCGCCGAAGCGCAGCGGCCCCGGCGGCAGCAGCGGCCGCGACAGCCAGTGCCCGAGCTGCGGGTGCGGCCAGGCGATCAGCACGGCGCCCGCGGCGAGCGGCACCACGTGCGAGAGCCTCGAGCCGAGCGACTCGCCGCCGCCGCGTCCGCTTCGTGCCGTACGCCGAGACGATCCAGTCAAGCGCCCACGCGAGCCACAGCCCGTTGAGGAGCTGCCGGTAGCGGATCACTAGAGGAGATCCCTGATGCGGTAGTAGAGCATCGCGAGCACCAGCGCCGGCCGGCGCAGCGCCGCTCCACCCGGGAAATTGCCGTGCGGAATGCGCGCGAACACATCGAAGCGTCCGGCGGTGCCGGTGATCGCTTCCGCCACGAGCATCCCCGCGATGCCGGTGAGCGCCATGCCGTGGCCGGAGAAGCCCTGCAGGAAGTAGACATTCGGCGCCAGGCGGCCGAAGTGCGGGGCGCGATTGAGCGTAATGTCGACGTCCCCGCCCCAGGCGTACTCGATGCGCACCCCCTCGAGCTGCGGAAACACCCGCAGCATCCGGGCGCGGGTGGCGCTCGGCGCGTCGAAGGAGGTGAGCCCGGAGTAGTTCACGCGCCCGCCGAAGAGCAGCCGGTGATCGGCCGAGCGGCGGAAGTAATCGAGCACCCAGTTCATGTCGCTGACCGCCGCGTTGTTGGCGATCAGCCGCCGCGCCCGCTCGGCACCCAAGGGCTCGGTGGCGACGATGTAGGTCGCGACCGCCATGATCTTGGAGGTGAGCGGCGGGGCCGTGGGCCCGAGGTACACGTTGCCGCAGAGCGCCAGGTAGCGCGCGCGCACCTCGCCGGCAGCCGTCCGTACCCGCACCTGGGAGCCGTTCGCGGCGAAGCCCGCAGCGCGCGTCCCCTCGAAGACGCGCACGCCGAGTCCCTCGGCCGCGGCCGCGAGCCCGAGCGTGTAGTTGAGGGGATGCAGGTGACCGCTGTTGGTATCGTAGAGCCCGCCCAGGTAGCGCTCGGTCGCGAGCGTGGCGCGCAGCTCCTCGCGGGGCATGTAGCGCACGCTCGGGTATCCGTAGCGCTCGCGCAGCTCGTGAAGCTCCGCCTCGAGCTCGCGCACGTGACGCTCCTTGACGGCGACCGCCAGGTGCCCGGGCGTCCAGTCACACTGGATCGAGTAGCGCGCGATCAGCTCGCGGATCAACGCGAGCCCCTCGATCGACACCCCCCACACGGCGCGCGCCCCGCTCGCGCCGATCAGGCGCTCGAGCCTGGCCTGGCCGGCGGCGACCCCGTAGATCGCCTGCGCGCCGCTGCGCCCCGAGGCGCCCCAGCCGACCCGCTGCTCCTCGAGGAGCACGACGGCGAGGCCCTTCTCGGCGAGGTGCAGCGCGGTCGAGCACCCCGCGATCCCGGCCCCGATGACGCACACGTCGCAGTCGAGGCTGCCGGCCAGCGCCGGGCGCTCCGGCGCGGCATGCGCCGAGAAGGCGTAGTAGGAGCGGACGTGAGGCGTGCTTCCCACGGGGCTTCGTCTTCCCAGCCGGTCC
>MNCZ01000085.1 GCA_001914695.1 Gammaproteobacteria bacterium 13_2_20CM_66_19
GGCGGGCCTGGTAGCGCTGCCTCTGTATCGAGCTGATGTTGGGAGAGGCGAGCGCCAGCTGCAGTTGCTGCGCGGCAAGGGCCAGATCGCCGCCAGCGATCTGGTATTCGCCCATGTAGAAGTAGGCGTCCCCGGCGTCTCCGGCGGCGCTCGCGGCGAGCGCCGTGAGCCGGATCTGATCCGGGGTGGGCGGCACGTTGTTGAACAGGTCGAGCAGCATGTCGTGAGCGTCGGCGGGCCGTCCCGCGGCCATGAGGGTCTCCGCGTAGCGCACGGTCAGCGGCACGTTGCGGGGGAAGAGTTCCTCGCCGTGCCGGAAGGTCGCGAGTGCCTCGTCGCGGTGTCCGGCCTTGGCCTGCGCCTGCGCGAGGGCGACGTGCAGGAGGGTGAGCCCTTCGTGCTGCTGCACGAGAGGCGCGAGGATGCGCACCGCCTCGTCGGCCCGATTGCCGCTGATCAACGCCAGCGCCTCGCCGTAGCGGTTGCCGAGCGTGGCGTGGCCGTGCGCGAGTTTCTGGGCGTACGCCTGCGCCAGATCCACGTCTCCGGTCGCCGTCAGTACGCGCACCCGCTCGCGGATGAGCTCATAGCTCTGGGAGTCCTTGCCCTTGCGGGGCGGAAACTGCGCTGCACGGGCGCGCTGCTCGGCGATGCGATCGGAGGTCACGGGGTGATCGATGAGCATCGCGGGGATGTAGGTCGCCCCAAGTCCTTCGTGGCGGCTCATGGTCTCGAACATCTCGCCCATCCCATTGGGATCGAAGCCGGCGCCGGCGAGAAAGCCGATGCCTACGCGGTCGGCTTCCCATTCGTTGTCGCGCGTGAAATTGATCTGGTGCTGCGCAGCCATCCCCTGGGCGGCGACGATGCCGCCCTCGATCGCCTGCCCGCCGCCGATTGCCCCGAGGAGGATCGCCGCCAGCAGGGCCGCCGCGGAGGTGAGGCTCTGCTGCTGCTGGTCGCGTATCATGCGCGCGATGTGGTGCTGCGTGACGTGCGCAGTCTCGTGCGCCATGACCCCCGCGAGCTCCGACTCGCTCGAACTGGCGAGCACCGTTCCCGCGTTGATGAACACGAACCCGCCCGGGACGGCAAATGCGTTGATGGCGGGGTCCTTGATCACGAAGTACTGGAAGCCCCGCCCGCCTTCGGCGCTCTGGGAAGCGAGCCGCAGGCCGACCCAGCTCATGTATTCGCTGACTTCGGGATCCTCGAGCAGCGCGTTCTGATCGCGCAGCTCCCGGGCGACCATGGCCCCGAGGCGGTATTCATCCGTGTGCGACAGCACCGCGGCCGCGGGGCTTCCCATGTCGGGCAGGTCGGAGCCCGCCGCCGGGGCGCTCAAGGCGAGCGGCGTCGAGGCCGGCGGCTCATCCGCGGCGGCGGCGGCGGCGAGGGTGGTCAGGGCGGCC
The DNA here is from genome assembly GCA_001914695.1 of Gammaproteobacteria bacterium 13_2_20CM_66_19. Taxonomy (GTDB): domain Bacteria; phylum Pseudomonadota; class Gammaproteobacteria; order Steroidobacterales; family Steroidobacteraceae; genus 13-2-20CM-66-19. The sequence continues at coordinate 1,413 of MNCZ01000085.1, forward strand.
GCGATGAGCGGCGCAAGCAGGCGCATGGTCACTCTTTGACCGCGGCGGGCGGCCCCGAGTTTCTCCACCGTTACAGACGCTTACAAGCAGCGGCCTGGCTGCGGGCTAGGACAGCCTACACCTACAGAATGTCGGACGCGAAGTCGGCGAGCCGCGAGCGCTCCCCACGCACCAGCGTGACATGTCCGGAATGCGCCCAGCCGCGGAAGCGATTGACCGCGTAGGTGAGACCCGAGGTCATCTCGGTGAGGTAGGGCGTGTCGATCTGGGCGATGTTGCCGAGGCATGCGAGCTTGGTGCCCGGGCCCGCCCGTGTGATCAGCGCCTTCATCTGCTTCGGGGTGAGGTTCTGGGCCTCGTCGAGGATCAGGTAGCGATTGAGGAAGGTGCGCCCGCGCATGAAGTTGAGCGAGCGGATCCTGATCCGGTTGCGCAGCAGATCGTGGGTGGCGGCGCGGCCCCAGTTGCCGCCCTCCTGCGAGCCGGTGAGCACCTCGAGATTGTCCATGAGGGCGCCCATCCAGGGCTCCATCTTCTCCTCCTCGGTGCCGGGCAGGAAGCCGATGTCCTCGCCGAGCGGAATCGTCACGCGGGTCATGATGATTTCCACGAAGCGATTGCTCTCGAGCGTCTGCGTGAGGCCGGCGGCGAGCGCCAGCAGCGTCTTGCCGGTGCCGGCGGGGCCGAGCACCGTGACGAAGTCGATCTCGGGATCCATCAGAAGGTTCAGCGCGAAATTCTGCTCGCGGTTGCGCGCCGTGACGCCCCAGACGTTGTGGCGCTCGTTGCGATAGTCGCGCGTCAGCTCGATGGTGGCGGCATCGCCGCTCAACTTGCGCACGATGCCCTCGATGCCTTCCGGGACGTCCTCGAACACTCCCTGGTTCGGCTGCCACTCGCGCACCGCCGGTCCCGTGATCTCATAGAAGGTGCGGTCGGCGTCCTTCCAGGAGCGCATGTCCTTGCCGTGGCGCTCCCAGAAGTCCGCTGGCAGCGCGCTCATGCCGCTGTAGAGGACGTCGGCATCCTCGAGGGTCTTGTCGCTGTAGTAGTCCTCGGCGTGCACGCCGAGCACCGCCGCCTTGATGCGCAGGTTGATGTCCTTCGAGACCAGGATGACGCGTGCGTCCGGATGCTCGTTCTGCAGGGCGAGCGTCTGCGCGAGGATGCCGTTGTCGGCGCCCTGTCCTGGCAGAGCCTGCGGCAGCTCGCCGCCGAGCTGGCGCGTCTGGAAGAACAGCCGCCCGGTGGAGGGCTTCTTGCCGTGGTCGCCGGAGTAGCCGCTCGGCAGCTGCAGGCCGCGGTCGATCTGCTCCTTGGTGACGCCGCGCATCATGTCGTCGAGGAAGCGGCTCACCTGCCGCACGTTGCGCGAGTTCTCCGAGAGGCCCTTCTTGTGCGCGTCGAGCTCCTCGAGCACCACCATGGGCAGATACACATCGTGCTCCTCGAAGCGGAAGATCGCGGTCGGATCGTGCATCAACACGTTGGTGTCGAGCACGAACAGCCGCCGTCCGGAGCGCGAGCGGGGCTGCATTTCCCGCGACTCGCCCGACGCCGCAGTGGGACCGGGCTCATGGATGCCGCGCTGCTTCAAGTGCTTCCTCCGCCCTGACCGGGCCGCCGCACCCTGCGCCACTCCTGCCGTCCCTTGACCGCGTGCATCTGGTTTCAGGACTTGACCGGTTCGAGGATGGCGTCGAGATTGAGTGTGTCGCAGAACTCCATGAACTCCTCGCGCAGGTGCGCGACGTGGATGCGACTCGGCACGTTGACGATCATCTGCACGGCGAACATGGGCGCGCCCGTGTGAGCCGCGGGGTAGCTGCGGGTCGAGACTTCCGCGATATCGATGCCGCGCGTGGCGAAAAAGCCCGACAGCCCCGACACGATGCCGCTCTGATCGAGGCACACGACGTCGATCGAATACGGCAGCATGTCGGTGCGCGCCGCGCGTGGCTCGGTGCGCTTGAGATGGATGCTGAGATTGCTGGTCTCGGCGAGCCGCTTCAGCTCGGTTTCCAGCTTTGCCAGCGCATGCCAGTTGCCCGACACGAGCAGCAGCATCGCGAACTCGGTGCCGAGGCTCGCCATGCGGCTCTCGCTGATGTTGCCGCCCGACTCGCTGATGATGCGGGTGAGCTCATGAACCATCCCCGTGCGGTCGCTGCCGATCGCCGAAACGGCCAGGTGCTGCTTCATCTTGAGGGGGGCGGGTCGGTTTGCCGGCGGTTCGCCCTCACGAGTGTACCGGGAGCGGGGGCCGGTTGCGACCCTCGGCGCGCGGAGCGCGCGCCTTCGAGGCTTGCCTGGAGGCGAGCGCCACTCGTAACATGCCACGCTTCGATTCTCGTGCCCCCGCGGACGTCTGCAGGTCTCATGTTCTCAGGCAGCCTGGTCGCGATCGTCACTCCCATGCGCAGCGACGGCGCCCTCGATCTCGAGGCCTGGTCTCGGCTGATCGACTTCCACCTCGCGAACGGCACCAACGGCATCGTGGTCGGCGGCACGACCGGCGAGTCGGCGACGCTGCGCGATGAGGAGCTGCGCGAGCTCACCGTGCGCGCCTGTCAGCAGCTGCGCGGACGCATGGCGGTGATCGCCGGCGCCGGCACCAGCAGCACGGCGGCCACGGTCGAGCGGGTCGGCTGGCTCTCCGGGCTGCCGATCGACGGGCTGCTGCTCGTGACGCCGCCCTACAACCGCCCGACGCAGGAAGGACTGTATCTGCACTTCGCGGCCGCCGCCGCCGCGGCGCGCAAGCCCCTGCTGCTCTACAATGTGCCCGCACGCACCGCGGTCGACATGAAGCCCGCGACCGTGGCCCGGCTGTCGCAGGTAGCCGGCGTCGTAGGCGTCAAGGAGGCGGTGCCCGAGCCGGCACGCGTGCGCGAGCTGCTCGATGCCTGCGCCCGGGGGTTCCTTGTCCTCTCCGGCGACGACGCCAGCGCGCGCGCGAGCATCGCCGCGGGGGCGCGCGGGGTGATCTCGGTCACCGCGAACGTGGCTCCACGCGCGATGTCGGACATGGTGGCCGCGGCGCTCGCCGGGGACGCCTCCGGTGCGGCGCGGCTCGATGAGCGCCTCGGCGCGCTGCACCGCGAGCTGTTTCTCGAGGCGAATCCGATCCCGGTGAAGTGGGCGCTGATGCAGATGGGGCTCATCGCGGAGGGCATTCGGTTGCCGCTCACGCCGCTGTCGGCCGAGCATCACCCAAGGGTGCGGGCGGCGGCGCGCGGCGCCGGCGTCCTGCCCTGAAGATGAATGAGGGTGTCGGATGAGGTCGAGGGCGATGAAAGTGAGGGCTTGCGAGTGAGATCGGCGCCAAGACTCCTCTGGCTCGCGCCGCTTCTGCTGGCGTGTGGCGGCTGCCATGTTCTGGGGGCGAACGCCTGTCACGCGCCGCAGCCGTACATGAACGCGAAGAGCGTGCCCTCGCTCAAGATTCCCCCCGGGCTCGATAGCCCCGAGACCGGCAGCGCGCTGCGCATCCCCGCGCTCAACGAGCCCGCTCCTCCGCCGCGCAAGGGGCGCCAACCCTGTCTCGACGCGCCGCCACCCTTCAAGGTGCGCCAGGCGGCGCCGGCGACCTGAAGCGTTGATGCGGCCCCCGAGCGCATGGCTTATCATGCGCCGCCCTTTTTCTCAGGCCCCGGAGTCGATGCAGATTCGATCGAGAAAACCCCTGTAAGTTATTGATTGGAGAGGTGGCCGAGCGGTCTAAGGCGCTGGACTGGAATTCCAGTAACATCTCAACGGGTGTTCGTGGGTTCGAATCCCACCCTCTCCGCCAAATGGTGATAAACAGTCGTGCATGGTGTTCGCGGGGGGCGGAAGGTCCGGCCGCGAACAATCCCACCCTCTCCGCCAAAGGCAGTCATGGTGGCCCGCATCGGTTTCTCCGCGACGACCAGTCGTGAATCCCGTCAGGGCCGGAAGGCAGCAGCGGCAGCGGCGATGTCGGGTGCCGGAGCCCAAGCTGGTGCGGGCCGCCTCCTTAGCTGAAGCACTGATGGACCGTTCATGAGCTATACCGCGCTGGCGCGCAAATGGCGACCGAAGAAGTTCTCCGAGCTCACGGGGCAGGAGCACGTGCGCCGCGCGCTCGTCAACGCGCTCGAGAGCGGCCGCGTGCATCACGCGTTTCTCTTCACCGGCACGCGCGGCGTCGGCAAGACCACCATCGCGCGCATCCTCGCCAAATGCCTCAACTGCGAGACCGGTGTGCGGGCGGAGCCGTGCGGCGTCTGTGCGAGCTGCCTCGAGATCGACGCCGGACGCTTCCCGGACCTCATCGAGGTCGATGCGGCCTCGCGCACGAAGGTCGACGACACCCGCGAGCTCCTCGACAACGTGCAGTACGCCCCGACGCGCGGCCGCTACAAGGTGTACCTCGTCGACGAGGTGCACATGCTGTCCGCGCACTCCTTCAACGCGCTGCTGAAGACCCTCGAGGAGCCGCCGCCGCACGTGAAGTTCCTCCTGGCGACCACCGACCCGCAGAAGCTGCCCGCGACGGTGCTGTCGCGCTGCCTGCAGTTCAACCTCAAGCGACTGCCGGCCGCGGACATCGCCGCGCGGCTGAAGCTCATTCTCGAAGAGGAGGAGGTGGCGTTCGACGCCGCGGGATTGAAGCTCGTGGCGCAGGCGGCCGACGGCAGCATGCGCGATGCGCTCTCGCTGCTCGATCAGCTGATTGCCTTCGGCGGCGGTCGGGCGGGCGAAGCCGAGGCACGCGCCATGCTGGGCACGATTTCCCGCGACCACGTGCTGCGCATCGCGCAGCTGCTCGCCGAGGCGGACGGGGCAGCGCTCGTCTCCTGCGCCCGGTCGCTCGAGGAGTTCGCGCCCGATTACGCGCAGGTGCTCGATGAGCTCGCGGCTCTGCTGGTGCGGGTGGGCCTGCGGCAGGCGGTGAGCGATTACGAGGGCGACGAGCTGTACGCACCGGAGCTGCTCGAGCGGCTCGCTCGCGCTCTCTCACCCGAGGACGTCCAGCTCTTCTATCAGACCGCGATCATCGGCCGCCGCGATCTGCCGCTCGCTCCCGATCCGCGCACCGGCTTCGAGATGACGTTGCTGCGCATGATCGCCTTCCGACCGGCCGGCGAGTGGCTCACGTCGCGGCCGGGCGCGGCGGACCCCGCGGCCCGCGCCGGGGGGAGCATCACCGCCGCCGACGCCTCCCCGGGGAGCGCCGCGAGCGCAGCGGCTGCGGGCGGCACGAGCGGCGCCGCGGGCGCCGCCGGGCGGGGGGAGGGCGCCGGCACGACCGGCTCGTCGGGCGGCGACTCGTGGGCCGCGATCGTGAACGCGCTCGAGCTCTCCGGGGCGGCGCGCCAGCTCGCGAGCCACTGTGTGCTGGTCGGCCGCCAGGGCCCAGTCGTGCGCCTGGCGCTCGATGCGCGCAACCAGCCGGTGCGCACCCCCGCGCAGGAGGAGAAGCTCGCGCAGGCACTGTCGCGCTACTTTGGCGAGCCAGTGCGGCTCGAGTTCCAGGTGCTAAGCGCCGGGGCCGAGACCCCGGCGCTCCTCGCACGGCGTGTCTCGGAGCAGGAGCTGGCCGCCGCACGGCGCGCCTTCGACGCCGAGCCGGGCGTTCAGGGGCTGCGTGAGCGCTTCGGCGCAACGGTGCTGCCCGACACCGTGCGTCCGGTAAAATGACTCCGGCATTCCGGCGCGCGGCGCCAGAGGGGCAGCTTTCCCATGCGAGGTAACTTCGACAACCTGATGAAGCAGGCCCAGGCGATGCAGGCGAGCATGCAGAAGGCCCAGGCCGAGATCGGCAACATCGAGGTGGTCGGTGAGGCCGGCGGTGGCATGGTGAAGGTCACCATGAACGGCCGTCACGAAGTGAAGCGCGTGCAGATCGAGCCCGCCGTGAGCGGCGAGGACCGGGAGATGCTCGAGGATCTGATCGCGGCCGCCGCCAACGACGCCGTGCACAAGGTCGAGGCGCGCGTGCAGGAGAAGATGGCGAGCCTCACCGCGGGCCTGCAGCTGCCGCCGGGGATGAAGCTGCCGTTCTGAAGGGCATGAAGCACTCGCCGCAGCTCGCCCGGCTGATCGACGCTCTGCGCGCCCTGCCCGGGGTGGGCCCGAAGAGCGCGCAGCGCATGGCGTTTCACCTGCTGCAGGACGGGCGGCCGGGAGCGCGCGCGCTCGCCGAAGCGCTCGACGCGGCGCTCGAGTCGGTCGCGCGCTGCCGTCGCTGCCGCATGCTGACCGAAGGGGAGCTGTGCGCGATCTGCGCCGCTCCGCAGCGCGATGCGGCGCTGCTCTGCGCGGTCGAGTCCCCGGCGGACGTGGTGGCGATCGAAGCCTCGGGCAGCTACCGCGGCCGCTATTTCGTTCTGATGGGTCATCTGTCGCCGCTCGATGGCATCGGGCCCGAGCAGCTCGGCGTACGCGAGCTCGAAGCGATTCTCGCCGAAGGGCAGGTGCGCGAGCTCATTCTCGCCACCAACTCGACCGTCGAGGGCGAGGCCACCGCGCATTTCCTGAGCGAGCTCACCCTGCGGCGCGGCATCCGCGCCAGCCGCATCGCCCACGGGGTGCCGGTCGGCGGCGAGCTCGAGTACGTCGACGGGGGCACGCTGGCGCATGCGCTCGCCGGCCGGCAGGCGGTGAGCTAAACAAGCATGCCGAGCGGGGACTACCTGGTGTGGATCGACCTGGAGATGACCGGTCTCAAGCCCGCCACGGATGCGATCATCGAGATTGCCACCGTGGTGACCGACCGGGACCTGAACCTGATCGCCGACGGACCGGTGCTCGCCATTCACCAGCCCGAAGAGGTCCTCGCGCGCATGGACGATTGGAACCGGCGCCAGCACGGATCCTCGGGCCTGCTGGCGCGGGTGCGCGCCAGCCGCACCCGCGTCGGCGAAGCGCAGCAGCGCACGCTCGGATTCCTTGCGCCGCTCGTCACGGCGGGCAGCTCGCCCATGTGCGGCAACAGCATCTGCCAGGACCGGCGCTTCCTCGCGCGCTCGATGCCCGAGCTCGAGGCCTTCTTCCACTACCGCAATCTCGACGTCAGCACGCTGAAGGAGCTGGCGCGCCGCTGGGCGCCGGCGGTGGCCGAGAGCTTCGTCAAGCAGGGCACGCATCTGGCGCATGCGGACATCCACGAATCGATCCGCGAGCTGCGTCACTATCGCGCGCGCCTGTTTGCCCCGGCCTGGTCGGGAAGCGCCGGTGCCTGAAGCCGCGGCGCTCGTGACGCACCGCGGCGGCTGCCACTGCGGGGCGATCGCCTTCGAGGTGGACGCGCCCGCGCGCGTGACCGTGAGCGAGTGCAACTGCTCGATGTGCCGCATGAGCGGCTATCTGCACCTGATCGTGCCGCGCGCGCGGTTCCGGCTGCTCCGCGGCGCGGACGCGCTCAGCGAGTACACCTTCAACACCGGCACGGCGCGGCACCTGTTCTGCCGACGCTGCGGCGTCAAGTCCTTCTACGTGCCGCGCTCCAACCCCGAGGGCTACAGCGTCAACGTGCGCTGCCTCGATCAATCGACGCTCGAGCACATCGACATCGAGCCCTTCGACGACGAGGACCGCGCCGCCTCGGAGGCGAGGCTCCGCGAGCGCTCGCGGCCGTGAGTCCATTAGCTCCTGGCGGCAGAGGGCGACTGCGCGAGGAACAGCCAGGTTTCCACCACGGTGTCCGGGTTGAGAGAGAGGCTCTCGATGCCCTGCTCGACCAGCCAGCGGGCGAAGTCCGGGTGGTCCGAGGGGCCCTGGCCGCAGATACCGACGTACTTGCCCTGCCTGCGGCAGGCGCCGATCGCCATCGAGATGAGCTTGCGCACCGCCTCGTCGCGCTCGTCGAAGTGGCGCGCCACGATGGCCGAGTCGCGATCCAGTCCGAGGGTGAGCTGCGTCAGGTCGTTGGAGCCGATCGACATGCCGTCGAAATGCTCGAGGAAGCCCTCGGCGAGCAGCGCGTTGGTCGGCAGCTCGCACATCATGATCACCTTCAGCCCGTTCTCGCCGCGCCTCAAGCCGTTCTGCGCGAGCAGCTCCGTGACCTGGCGCGCCTCTTCGAGACTACGCACGAAGGGGACCATCACCTCGACGTTGGTGAGTCCCATGGTCTCGCGCACGCGCTTCAGCGCCTGACACTCGAGCTCGAAGCAGGGCCGGAAGCTCGCGTCGACATAGCGCGAAGCGCCGCGGAAGCCGAGCATGGGGTTCTCTTCATGCGGCTCGTAGCGGCTGCCGCCGATGAGATTGGCGTACTCGTTGGACTTGAAGTCCGACAGGCGCACGATGACCGGCGCCGGCGCGAACGCCGCGGCGATCTGCGCGATCCCCTCGGCGAGCTTCTCCACGTAGAAGCCGACCGGGCTCGCGTAGCCCGCCATCTGCGCGCGGATCTGCTCCTTGAGCTCCCCGTCCAGCCGCTCGAACTCGAGCAGCGCTCTCGGGTGCACGCCGATCATGCGATTGATGATGAACTCGAGCCGCGCCAGCCCGACGCCGTGGTTCGGGATGTTGGCGAAGTCGAAGGCGCGGTCGGGGTTGCCGACGTTCATGGTTATCTTCACCGGGATCTGCGGCAGCGCGTCGAGCTCGATCTGGCGGCGCTCGAACTGCAGCAGTCCCTCGTACACGTGACCGTTATCGCCCTCGGCGCAGGAGACGGTCACCTCCTGCGCCTCGCGGATGGTGCGCGTGGCATCGCCGCAGCCGACCACCGCGGGGATGCCGAGCTCGCGTGCGATGATCGCGGCGTGGCAGGTGCGGCCGCCACGGTTGGTGACGATCGCGGCGGCGCGCTTCATGACCGGCTCCCAGTCCGGATCGGTCATGTCGGCGACCAGCACCTCGCCGTTCTGCACGCGCGCCATCTCCGCGGCATCGCGGATGATGCGCGCCACGCCCGCGCCGATGCGCTGGCCGACGCTGCGCCCGGTCGCGAGCACGCGCGAGCGCCCCTTGAGCGCGTAGCGCTGGATGGTGCGGCCGGCGTGGCTCTGCACGGTCTCGGGACGCGCCTGCAGGATGAAGATCTCGCCCGAGGCGCCGTCACGCGCCCATTCGATGTCCATCGGCCGGCCGTAGTGCTCTTCGATGACGAGCGCCTGGCGGGCGAGCGTCACGAGATCCGCCTCGCTCAGGCAGAAGCGCCGCTGGTCTTCGGGCGGCACGGCCACCGTCCGCACCCGCTCGCCGGAGCCCTGGGGGGCGTACACCATCTTCAGCGCCTTGCCGCCGAGGTTGCGGCGCAGGATCGCGTACTTTCCGGCGCGCAGCGCCGGTTTGTAGACATAGAACTCATCGGGGTTGACGGCCCCCTGCACGACCGTCTCGCCCAGGCCCCACGAGGCGGTGATGAACACGACCTCCCTGAATCCCGAATCGGTGTCGAGCGTGAACATGACGCCGCTCGCCCCGAGGTCGCTCCGCACCATGTGCTGCACGCCGGCCGAGAGCGCCACCGCCTCGTGCGCGAAGCCCTGGTGCACGCGATAGGCGATCGCGCGGTCGTTGTAGAGCGAGGCGAACACCGCTCGCATCGCCTCGAGTACCGCGGCCTCGCCGCTCACGTTGAGGAAGCTCTCCTGCTGGCCGGCAAAGGAGGCTTCGGGCAGATCCTCGGCGGTGGCCGAGGAGCGTACTGCCACGGCCGGCGGCGCCCCGTCGCCGCTCATGCGGCGCAGCTCCGCGCTCACCGCCGCCGCGAGCGGCGGCGGAAAGGGCGTCTCCAGAATCCACTGCCGGATGCGCGCGCCGGTCGCGGCGAGCCGCGCCACGTCATCGACATCGAGGCGCGCGAGCTCGGCGCGGATGCGCGCGTCCAGGCCGCCCTGCGCCAGGAACTCGCGATAGGCGTGAGCGGTGGTGGCGAAGCCGCCCGGCACTCTGATCCCGAGTGCGCCGAGGGCGCGGATCATCTCCCCGAGCGAGGCGTTCTTGCCGCCCACGGTCTCGAGGTCGCGCATGCCGAGCTGCTCGAACCGGATCACGTAGGTTTGCAAGGCGGCTCCTCACGGTCGATGCGGGCGCTTAGCGCTTGCCAGTGCGCGGGCCGGATGAAACACTGCGCTCTCATCGCACCAGCCCTTGAGAGCAAGCGCCGTGAGTCGAACCGTTTTCTTCGTTTCGGACCAGACGGGTGTGACTGCGGAAACACTCGGCCACAGTCTCATGACGCAGTTCGAGGGGCAGGAATTTCGCCCGGTGACTTTGCCATTTGTGTCGAGCCTTGACAAGGCGGAGGAGGCCGTTCGGCGCATCAACCGCGCGGCAAGCCAGGGTCTGCGTCCGATCGTGTTCAGCACTCTGGTGCAGGACGATCTGCGCGAGATCCTCATGGGGGCGAATGCGCTGTTCCTCGACCTGTTCTCGACGTTCGTCGGTCCGCTCGAGCGCGAGCTCGACGCGCGCTCGACGCACCGCGCCGGGCGCGCACACGGCATGGCCGATCTCGCCGCCTACACGACGCGCATCGAGGCGACCAACTTCTCGCTCGCCAACGACGACGGCAGCGGCGGCGACTATGCGCACGCCGATGTGGTGCTGATCGGTGTGTCGCGGGTCGGCAAGACGCCCACCTGTGTGTACATGGCGCTGCAGTACGGAGTGTTCGCCGCCAACTATCCGCTCACCGAGGACGATCTGGAGGCGGGACGGCTGCCGCCACGGCTCGAGCCGTATCGCGCCAAGCTGTTTGCGCTCACCATCAGGCCCGAGCGGCTGCAGCAGATCCGCAACGAGCGCCGGCCGGACAGCCGCTACGCCTCGCGGCAGCAGGTGCTGTACGAGCTGCGCGCGGCCGAGGCGCTGTTTTCCCGCTACGCGCTGCCGTGGCTCGACACCACCGAGTGCTCGATCGAGGAGATCGCCAGCCGCATCCTGAACACCAGCGGCATCGAGCGGCGGCTGCGGCCGTGACGCCGCAACAGATCCCGCCCGCGGCGCGCAAGGCGCGCAAGGCGCGCCATCGAGCATAACATTGTTGCACGAGTCACGGTCGCCGTGGGGTGCGCGCTCGAGGTCGCACGAAAATTGCAAGCGGCTTCAGGCGCGCAAAGCGGCACAAATTCCGCGCCGTGATCGGCTTGCAGCGCGAGCCTCGTGCGTTATAGTCGCCAGGTGCTGCTCACCGACACGGAAACCGTCGTCTCATGGCGCGCCCGGCCGCGCAGCTTCGTCGCGCTCATGGGACTCTACGAGAGTAACTTCATCCGCCTCGGCTGGCTGGCCGGAGGGCTGGCGGCGCTCTCGGGCCGCCATACCTCCTCGGTGCGCGGCGACTGTGAACTCGTTCTCACCGTGACCGAGCGCTCGCCCTACACGAGCGACGTCAATCTCACCTACCTGCTGCCCGACGCGCGCGGGGCGCTGCAGTACCCGGACATGCGCGTACGCATCTACCATGACGCGCATCTCGTCGAGGCGCGGCAGTGGGCGGACGCTCACAGTCAGCCGCTGCTCAGGGCGCTGCGCAGCCGCGCGGAGCGTGAACTGGATCAGCGTTGGGCGCGTAACATGATGTTAAATAAGTGGTTGGAATACTGCGTGGAGCGCGGTCATCGCTTCCCATCCAGCACGGAGCCCGAAGCCGGCGAGTGAGCAGCGGCGGTCCGCCGCCGCCTTTCTCATGAAGTCGCTGCGTCAACTCGGGTTTCTCAAGCTCAACCTGCGCCCCGACGGCTCACCCGATGACGACCATCGGGTGCTGGCGTTGTTTCGCAATCGCGCCGAGCTCAAGAAGGCCTACGGCGACCTGCAGGAGGAGACCTTCCGCCTCAAGGACCTGATCAAGCAGCAGGAGGCGGCCACCCAGCGCGTGCAGGACATGCTGGCTACGCTCGAGGGGCGGCTCGTCGCGGCCGAGACCGGCTACCCGGCGCTGGTGTTCTATCAGCTGCGCGGCCTGTGGCAGTCGGGACGCGAGCTCATCACGCAGTTCATTTCCGATCTCGTGCGCCAGCAGGAGGATCACGAGCGCCGCGCGCACATCGCGCAGCACAACCGCAAGGGGTTTGCGCGCCGCCAGGGCGCCGAGAGCCAGCTGCGCGCCGCCGAAGGGCTGAATGCGGAGACCGCCGCGCAGCTCACGGCACTCGAGGCCGAGCATGCCAAGCTGACGCGCTTCTGGCACTACTTCAAGCGCCGTGCGCTCGAGCGGCGCATCGCGGCCGCGCGGATGGCCGTCGAGAGCGCCGGGGCTTCGCTCGGCCAGGCGCGGCAGGCGCTCGAGGAGATCGAGCGCGAAGGCGCGCCCGAGTTTCAGGGGCTGTCGGTCGCCGCTCGCCGCAGCATCAATCTCGCGGCGATCGCCCACGCCGAAGTGCTGTGCCTGCGTGTGACGCAGCTCAAGGGACCGCTCCTCAAGATGGCGCGCGAGGCCACCGCGCACCGTGAGACGCCCGATGAGTACGGCTCGCCGAAGGAATGCGTGCTGCTCATGGGCCAGATCGCCCGCGCGCAGCGTCTGATCAACGAGCGCACCGGCTGGGCTGGGGAGATCAAGGCGCGTGTGGCGCGGCTGCAGACTGCGGCCCGCTATCGGGGCGATGCCGACACGGCCCCGCTCGCCGACTCGCTGGCGTTCTCCGCAGGCGACGTGCTGGCGCTAGCGGCCCTCGGGGCCCAGGCCGAGAAGCTCCCCAACGTGCTCGCCGAGGACACCTGGGACCTGTTCCGGGTCCTGCTGCGCTGAAGCGTCGCCGCGCGAGGCCCGTCGAACGCAGCCCGAGGCTCGTCGCGCGTTCGCTCAACCGCTGGCGCGCGCGGTCTTCGTCTGTGGCTGGATGTGCGCCCCGGAGACCATGTCGGCCATGACCTGGGTCGCCTGCTCGAGCACCACGTCGGCCGCTTCGTCCTTGTCCTTGGTCTTCTCGAGCTCCTCGACGCTCTTCAGCGGCGGCAGGTTTTTCGCCGCGCGGCGGCTGTTCTCCCGCGTCAGCCGCTCGGCGTCGATGCGGGCGCGCTCTTCGTGTCTCGCCTTGAGGTTGAGCGACACGCTGTGCTGCCCGCGTACCGAATCGATGGCGGCGATATCGGAGAGCAGCCAGCGATAGTCCGGGTCGCGCTGGGCGCGCGCATCCTCTTCCGTGGCCAGGGCGGCGACCGGCGGGACCGCGGCCGAGGCGGTGCTGACCCTGAAGGGGACGCCCGCGATGCGATCCCAGGGGAGCGCCGACTCGAGCGCGCTCTCGCCCACTTCCTTCGTGTCGAGCGGCGAGGCGAGGGGAACGTCCGGCTCGACCCCGCGATGCTGGGTGCTCTCGCCCGTCACCCGGTAGAACTTGCCGATGGTCACCGTCAGCTGCCCGTTGACGGGCTTCTGCGACCAGCGGTCGAGCGGCACCAGGTTCTGCACCGTGCCCTTGCCGAAGGTGGTCTGTCCCAGAATGATGCCGCGGTGATAGTCCTGGATCGCGCCGGCGAAGATCTCCGACGCCGACGCGCTCAACCGGTCGACCAGCACCGCGAGCGGGCCGTCGTAGGCCGGCGCGGGCTCCGGATCGTCCAGCACCTCGAGCCTGCCGGCCGTATCGCGCAGCTGCACGACCGGACCGTGGTTGATGAACAGCCCGGTGAGCGCGGTCGCCTCGGGCAGATAGCCGCCGCCGTCGCCGCGCAGGTCAACGAGCAGCCCGTCGACGTTCTCGCTCTTGAGGTCCCGCAGCAGCTTCAGCACGTCGTGGGTGGTGCTGCGGTAGTTCTCGTCGCCGGCGTTCTGCGCGGCGATGTCCTGATAGAACCCGGGCACGGTGATCACGCCGATCTTGAGCGTGCGGCCGTTGCGCGCCACGGATCTCACATCCTTGTGCGCGGCCTGCGCCTCGAGCGTTACCTTGTTGCGCACGAACTCCATGATCTTCTCGGCGCCGCCGGGAGCCGCGCCCGCCGGCAGCACCTGCAGCCGCACCGTGGTGCCCGCCTTGCCACGGATCAGCTGCACCACATCGTCGAGCCGCCAGCCGATGACGTCGGTGAACGGGCCGTCGTGCCCCTGGCCGACGCCGGTGATGCGGTCGTTGGTGGTGAGTGTGCCCGCCATGGCCGCCGGGCCGCCCTCGAGCACGTTCATGATGGTGACGTAATCGTCCACGATCTGGAGCGAGGCTCCGATGCCCTCGTAGTTGAGGCTCATCTGGATGCGGTACTCCTCGGAGCTGCGCGGCGAGAAGTAGCTCGAATGCGGGTCGAAGGCGCGCGCGTAGGAGTTCATCAGGCCCTCGAACACGTCCTCGCTGGTCACCTGGTCGACCCGCTTCAGCACGCGCTCGTAGCGCTTGCGCAGAACCTCTGCCGCATCCGGCCACTGCTTGCCGGCGAGCATGAGCGACAGCGCATCGTTCTTCACGCGTTTGCGCCACAGCTCATCCATCGTCGCCGCATCCGCGGGCCACGGGGTGTGCGTCCGGTCGAACTCGAACGACTCGTTGACGGTGAAGTCGGGCTCGGTCTTCAGCAGCGCGAGCGCGTGCTGGAGGCGCTCGCGATTGCGCTGCTGGAAGCGCGCGAAGATCAGATACGCCGGATCGATGCTGCCGGTGCGGATCATGTCGCCGAACTGCTTCCCGTAGGCGTTGAATTCCTCGATGTCGCTCGCGAGGAAGTAGCTGCGCTGCCCGTCGAGGAACTCCAGGTAGCGGTGGTAGACGACCTCCGACATCCGCTCATCGAGCGAGGCGCGGCTGTAATGGGCCTCCTCGAGGATGCGGCCGACCTTGCGCGCCGTCGCGCGCTGCATGTCGGTCGGCCCGAGCGTCCCGGGCGGCAATACCGAGGTGCCCGCCGGGGCCTGCGCGGAGCCGGCGAGCGCGAGCGCAAAGACGAGAAGGACCGAGGCGATCAGCCATCGGGGGGATCGGCGCAGGGGTTGGCTCATCGGGACGGCTCGCACGTTCGGTACACTTGAGTAGACCTAGGCTAGAGCGGGCGGTTCGTGTTTAGCAAGTACGGTCCTCACACCATGAGACATCGGGTGCTATGAGACCTCTCACGGCGCTTCTGGGGATCCTGATGGGGTCAGCCGTGGCCCTGGCTACGGGGCTGCTGATGACGTGGATTGTGATCCTGTTCCTGCCCGCCGAGCAGGCGCGCTTTGCGCCCGAGCATGCCGCCCTGATGCGCGCGATAGCCGTCTTTACCCTATTCTCGGCAGCTTCCGCCGGGAGCTTCTACGGGGACCTGCGCGAGCGCCCCTGGCGGGCGGCCGCCCACGGGGCGACGCTGCTCATGCTGGGCGTGGCCGTCTGGATGTACTGGCCGAAGTGAGGGCGCCCGGCTCAAGTATCGCGGGCGGTCGGTAACGCGCGCAGCAGGGCGATGAACAGGCGCACCAGAAGCAGCAGTACCGCCGGCCCAAGCGCCACGATCCAGAAAACCGCCGAGCCGTGCAGCAGACCCAGCAGGAAATCTCCCGCCAGGGCGAACGGTCCGGCACGCGGACTCTGACCGTGGATGTAGGGGCCGAGCACGCGATTGCCCGCGAACCAGATGAGGAAGGGCATCGCGATGAGGCCGAAGAGCAGCGCTATGCCGAAAATGGCGAGCTCGCGCTTCGCCCGCGGCAGCGCGCCGTAACGCTCGCGCAGGCGCGTGAGGCGCACCAGGGGTGCCATTCCGTCGGTCGGGGGCGGGGTGGACATTTCACCTCGGGCGTCGCCGCGCGGGCGGGCATAATAGCGTTCTCATGCAGAAAATCAGAGCCGCCGTCATCGGGGTGGGCTACCTGGGGCGGTTTCACGCGCAGAAGTACGCGCAAGCGCAGGGGTGCGAGCTCATCGCGGTCGCGGACTCCCGCGCGGAGGCGTGCGAGCCGCTCGCCGCCGAGCTCAAGACACGCGCGACCACCGACTACCGCTCGCTCCTCGGCAAGGTCGACGCGGTGAGCGTGGCGACGCCGACGCCGGCGCACTTCGGGATCGCCCGCGACTTCCTCGAAGCCGGCGCGCATGTTCTCGTGGAGAAGCCGATCACCGACACCCCGGCGCAGGCGCGCGAGCTGATCGCGCTCGCCGCCCGGCTCGGGCGAGTGCTGCAGGTCGGGCACCTCGAGCGCTTCAACGCGGCGATACTGGCCGCCGAGCCGCACCTGAATTCGCCGCGTTTCGTCGAATGCCATCGCCTCGCCCCGTACCGCGAGCGCGGCACGGACGTCAACGTGGTGCTCGATCTGATGATCCACGACATCGATATCGTGCAGACCATCGTCGGCGCGCCGATCACCTCGATCGATGCGATCGGCACGCCGGTGTTCTCCGAAGGCATCGACATCGCCAACGCGCGCATCCGTTTCGCGAGCGGCTGCGTCGCCAATGCCACCGCCTCGCGGGTGAGCCTCAGGACCGAGCGCAAGATGCGCATCTTCGAGGATGACGCCTACCTCTCGCTCGATCTGCAGCAGAAGATCGTGACGCTGATCCGCAAGCGCACCGCGGCCGACGGCCCGGGCCCGCTGCCGGTGACCATCGAGGAGCAGAGCCTCGAGCCCGGAGATGCGCTCAAGGCGGAGATCGATTCCTTCCTCGAGTGCGCCCGCGGCGGCCGGCCGCCCGTGGTTCCGGGGGAGGCCGGGCTCGTGGCGCTCGAGACCGCCATGCGCATCACCGAGCAGGTGAATCGCTCGCTCGAGGCGCGCCGGGCGCGGGCCTGAGGTCGCGGCAAACATGTCCCGGGATCCCCGGCATTTCCGCAGCGCGCCGCGCCCGGTGTCGGTGGCGGCCGTGCAGATGGCGTGCGACTGGGACATCGAGGGCAACGTCGTCCGCGCCGAGCGCCTGGTGCGCGAGGCTGCCGCGCGCGGTGCGCAGATCATCCTGCTGCCGGAGCTGTTCGAGACGCCGTACTTCTGCATCGAGCAGGACGCGCGCCACCTGAGTCTCGCGCGCACGGCATCCGAGAGCCGGGCGGTGCGGCATTTCGCGCCGGTGGCGCGCGAGCTCGGCGTGGTGCTGCCGATCAGCTTCTTCGAGCGCTCGGGTCCTGCATGCTTCAATTCGATCGCGATCCTGGACGCCGACGGGACGAACTTGGGGCTCTACCGCAAGTCGCACATTCCCAACGGCCCCGGGTACCAGGAGAAGAACTACTTCTCCCCCGGTGACACGGGGTTCAAGGTGTGGCCGACGCGCTTCGCGCGCCTCGGCGTCGGCATCTGCTGGGACCAGTGGTTTCCGGAGACCGCCCGCGTGATGGCCCTCAGGGGGGCGGAGCTGCTGATGTTTCCGACCGCCATCGGCACCGAGCCCCCGCCCGCGCTGCCGGTGAATTCGCGCGAGCACTGGCAGCGCACCCAGCAGGGACATGCGGCCGCGAATCTCACCCCGCTGATCGCCTCCAACCGCTACGGCCTCGAGCGCTCGCTGCAGGATCCTGAGGGGCTCTACATCCGCTTCTACGGCTCGTCTTTCATTGCCGACGCCATGGGCGCGAAGGTCGAGGAAGCGCCCGAGGAGGGCGACGCGGTGCTCACCCACACCTTCGACCTCGCAGAGGCCGCGCAGCTGCGCGACAACTGGTTCGTGTTCCGCGACCGGCGGCCGGACCTCTACGGGCCGCTCACCTCGCTCGACGGACGGCGGACGGGCTGAGGAGGGGCGCGGCGGGGCTCAGTCGAGGCCACGTAGCAGCGCGAGGAGCTCGGCGGCACGGCGGCGCATCTGCGCCTCGAGACGCGCATGATGGCGGGCATTGCGGGCGCGCCCGGAAGGGCGCACTTCCGGTGGCGCCTTGTTGACGACGATCTCGCCGCCGCCGTTGAAGGCGAACTGCACCCGATCGCCCGGCCCCACTCGCAGCGCCTCGCAGACCTTCCGGGGAAGCGTGACCCGTCCCTTGGCGCTTATTCTTGTTGCCATCGCATTGCCCCTGGGGATTGGGTTGCGAGTCTATTCCCGTGCGGGGACGACAGGGTATCGGCGCTGTGCCGATACCCTGGGGCAAATACCCCAGTTCACCTTTTGGCCGATCGGCCTTACGGCCTAGGAATGCGGTGCGGCTTGCGGTGGGCCAGGCTTGACGAGCGGCAGCGTCGCGATGACCCATGTGCCGCCAATGGTGGGATGGATCTGCACGGTGCCACCGAGCAGCTTCATTCGCTCGCGAAGACCCGCAGTCGCGATACCCA
>MNCZ01000111.1 GCA_001914695.1 Gammaproteobacteria bacterium 13_2_20CM_66_19
TCTCGCGCGCGGGGCCTGATCGGAAGCGCCGAACTAGCCGAAGTTGACCTTCGCTTCGAGGTTGGCGCGCGAGTCGGCGTAGGTGAGCGCCTCCTCGAGCTCCACCTTGCCGCTCTTGAAGAGCGTGTACAGCGCCTCGTCGAAGCTCTGGATACCGCGCTCGGCGCTCTTGTGGATGGCTTCCTTGATCGACACCACGTCGCCTTTCTTGATCAAGGTGGCGATGTAGGGGGTGTTCAGCATGATCTCGACGGCAGCCACCCGGCGGCCCTCCTTGCCCATCACCAGGCGCTGTGCCATGACGCCGCGCAGGTACTGCGACAGGTCGAGGAAGATCTGGTTGTGCTGCTCGCGCGGAAACATGTTGATGATGCGATCGAGCGATTCGGCGCAGTTGTTGGCGTGCAGCGTGGCGAGCACCAGGTGGCCGGTGCCCGCGAGCGCAATGCCCGCCTCCATGCTCTCGCGGTCGCGGATCTCGCCGATCAGGATCACGTCCGGGGCGGCGCGCACCACGTAGCGCAGCGCGTTGGAGTAGCTGCGGGTGTCGATCCCCACCTCGCGCTGGTTCACGATCGAGCGCTTGTTGGTGTGCAGGAACTCGATCGGGTCCTCGATGGTGACGATGTGGTCGGAGGAGTTCTCGTTGCGGTAGTTGAGCATCGCCGCGAGGGTCGTGGACTTGCCGGAGCCGGTGGCGCCCACCATCAGCACCAGCCCGCGCTTGAGCAGCACCAGCTCGCTCACCATCTCGGGGAGCCCCAGCGAATCGAGCCGCGGCATGTCGGCGGTGATGTAGCGCAGCACCATCGCGGGACAGCCGCGCTGCATGAACACGTTCACTCGGAAGCGCCCGAGCCCCGGCTCCGAGATCGCGAAGTCGAGCTCCCACTCGCGCTGGAAGTGCTCGCGCTGCTCGGGAGACATGAGCGCCAGCGCCGTCTGGCGCACCGTGTCCGGAGAGAGCACCTGGCGGTTCACCGGCAGGATCTGGCCCTCGATCTTGATCTTGATCGGCGCGTTGGAGGTGAAGAACAGGTCCGAGGCATTCTTCTCCACCATCAGCTTGAACAGCGGCTTGGTGTTGAGGGTCGGCTGCGGCCCCCCGTTCGCCGTCGCCGTCGCCGCGTCCTCGGGCAGCGCCGGCTGCGGCCCGGTGTCGCTGCTCACCGGGGCCTTGACGGCTGCCGCGTCCTTGGCCGCCTTCACAGGTTACGTCCCTGCTCTTCCTCGACGATACGCAGATTCCCGCCGTCGTCGGCCGCCTTGTGCTCGCGCTTGCTCTCGAGCTTGATGCGCAGACGCAGCTCGTTCTTCGAATCGGCGTTGCGCAGCGCGTCCTCGTAGGAGATGAAGCCGGTCTCGTACAGCTCGTAGAGCGCCTGGTCGAAGGTCTTCATGCCGAGGCGCGTCGAGCGCGACATCACTTCCTTGATCTTGGCGACCTCGCCCTTGAAGATCAGGTCCTGGATGAGCGGCGAGTTGAGCATGATCTCCATCGCCGCGATGCGCCCGGAGCCCGCCTCGCGCGGCACCAGCCGCTGCGAGATGAGCGCCCTGATGTTCAGCGACAGATCCATCAGCAGCTGGTCGCGGCGCTCGTCGGGGAAGAAGTTGACGACGCGGTCGAGCGCCTGGTTGGCGTTGTTGGCGTGCAGCGTGGCCAGCACCAGGTGTCCGGTCTCGGAGAACTGGATGCCGTACTCCATGGTCTCCCGATCGCGGATCTCGCCGATCAGGATCACGTCCGGCGCCTGCCGCAGTGTGTTCTTGAGCGCCGCATGCCAGGACTCGGTGTCGACGCCCACCTCGCGGTGCGTGATCACGCATCCCTTGTGGGTGTGCACGTACTCGACCGGGTCCTCGATGGTGACGATGTGCCCGCGCGTCTTGTCGTTGCGATAGCCGACCATGGCGGCGAGCGTCGTGGACTTTCCCGAGCCGGTGCCGCCGACGACGATCACCAGCCCGCGCTTGCTGAGCACCACTTCCTTCAGGATCGGCGGCAGGTCGAGCTCCTCGAAGGTGGGGATCTTGGCGTTGATCAGGCGGATCACGCAGCCGACCGCCGCCTGCTGCACGAAGGCGCTGACGCGGAAGCGGCCGATGCCGGCCGGGGCGATGGCGAAGTTGCATTCCTTGGTGGCGTCGAACTCGCGGGTCTGCCGGTCGTTCATGATGGCGCGCACCAGCGTCGCGGACTGCTCGGCGGACAGCGCCCGCTCGCTCTGCGGCCGGATCTCGCCGTCGATCTTGATGGCGGGCGGAAAGCCGGCGGTGATGAACAGGTCCGACGCCTTCTTCTCCGTCACCCGCCGGAGGAGATCCTGCATCAGCTTGATGGCCTGGTCGCGATCCATGTGCGTGCCTCCGCTTTTACAGCGCGTCCTTGTTCTGCGCCTTGTAGCGCGCCTCTTCCTTGCTGACGATGCCCTTGGCGACCAGGTCGGCGAGGCACTGGTCGAGGGTCTGCATGCCCTGGGCGCCGCCGGTCTGGATGGAGGAATACATCTGCGCGATCTTGCCCTCGCGGATCAGGTTACGGATCGCCGGGGTGCCGATCATGATCTCGTGGGCCGCGATGCGCCCGCCGGCGTTCTTCTTCATGAGCGTCTGCGAGACCACCGCGCGCAGCGACTCGGACAGCATCGAGCGCACCATGTCCTTCTCCTCGCCCGGAAACACGTCGACGATGCGGTCGATGGTCTTGGCGGCGGAGCTGGTATGCAGCGTGCCGAACACCAGGTGACCGGTCTCGGCGGCGGTGAGCGCCAGGCGGATGGTCTCCAGGTCGCGCATCTCGCCGACCAGGATCACATCCGGATCCTCGCGCAGCGCCGAGCGCAGCGCCTCGCTGAAGCCGAGCGTGTCGCGATGCACCTCGCGCTGGTTGACGAGACAGCGCTTGGACTCGTGCACGAATTCGATCGGATCCTCGATGGTGATGATGTGATCCGGGCGGTTGTCGTTGCAGTGATTGACCATGCCGGCAAGCGTCGTCGACTTGCCGGAGCCCGTGGGCCCGGTGACCAGCACCAGTCCCCGCGGCAGCATGCACAGGTCGCGGAAGATCTTGGGCGCGTTCAGGTCATCGAGCGAGAGAATCACCGACGGGATGTTGCGGAACACCGCGCCCGCGCCGCGATTCTGGTTGAAGGCGTTGACGCGAAAGCGCGCCAGCTTCGGAATCTCGAAGGAGAAATCGGTCTCGAAGAACTCCTCGTAGGCCTTGCGCTGCTTGTCGTTCATGATGTCGTACACCATGGAGTGCACTTCCTTGTGCGACAGCGGCGGCATATTGATGCGCTTCATGTCCCCGTCAACGCGGATCATCGGCGGCACGCCCGAGGACAGATGCAGGTCCGAGGCGTTGTTCTTGACGGCGAAGGCGAGCAGTTGCGCGATATCGACGGCCATTGATACTCCGTGAGGCAAGCGCAGCCCGACGAAGCGAGGGCGGCGTGCAAGTCTGCGCCCGGGCGCGCGCCGGAAGTATAACGGAGGGGTCCTACGTCCCATATGTTAATGAGTCCGCAGAATTTGCCCGCCCGCATCGCGGCGGTGCAGGAACGAGTGGCGCGGGCCGCCGGGGCGGCCGGCAGGAGTGCGCAGTCGGTCACACTCCTCGCCATCGGCAAGGCGCAGCCCGTCCCGCTCCTCGGCGCCGCCGCCGCCTGCGGCCTCGAGCATTTCGGCGAGAGCTACCTGCAGGAGGCGCTGGCCAAGATCGCCGCGCTGCGCGAGCGCGGATTGACCTGGCACTTCGTCGGGCGGGTGCAGGCCAACAAGACGCGTCCGATCGCGGCGGAGTTCGCCTGGGTGCACGCGCTCGATCGCTTGAAGGTCGCGGAGCGGCTCGCGGCACAGCGCCCCGCTCACGCCCCGCCCCTCAACGTCTGCCTGCAGGTGAATCTGGCGGGCGAGGCCGCCAAGGGCGGCGTCGCGCCCGGGGAGCTTGGCCCCCTCGCCGCGGCAGTCGCGGCGCTGCCGCGCCTCACGCTGCGCGGTTTGATGTGCGTTCCACCCGAGGAGACCGAGCCGGCGCGCCAACGCGCCTGGTTCGCGCAGCTTCGCCAGCTCCGCGATCAGCTCAACGCCGGGGGCGCGCGGCTCGACACGCTGTCGATGGGCATGAGCGGCGACTTCGAGGCCGCGATCGCCGAGGGCGCGACGATCGTGCGCCTCGGAACCGCGCTGTTCGGACCCCGCCCTCCCTAGGCGCGAGCGGCCATCTTTTCGCCGGCGAGGGTCGCGCCTTTCGCCGGCGTATTTGCCGTCATCGATGGGTTGGCCCGGCGAAAGCGCCCTCGAGGGCCATCTTTTCGCCGGCGAAAGTCACGCCTTTCGCCGGCGTGTTTGCCGTCACCGATGGGTTGGCCCGGCGAAAGCGCCGCAGGCGCTTTCGCCCAATCCAACCAGTACAATGCACACCGCCATGACCAACAGGCGCATCGCGGTACTCGGAGCCGGCAACATGGGGCGCGCCCTCATCACGGGGCTGCTGCGCTCCGGCACGCGACCCGAGCACCTGAGCGTCGGCGAGCCGAGCGCCGCCTCGCGCGAGCGCCTCGCGCGGGAGCTCGCCATCACCGCCGCGGCCGACAACGCCGCGGCCGTCGCCGGCGCCTCCGTGGTGGTGCTCGCGGTGAAGCCCGAGGAAGCCAGGGCGGCGCTCGGCGCGCTCGCGGGACACTGGGGCGCCCGGCCACCGCTCCTCGTCTCCGTGGCCGCGGGGCTTCGCGTGGCGGCGCTCGAGGCCTGGTGCGGGCCGGGCGTCGCTGTGGTGCGGGCCATGCCCAACCGCCCTGCGCTGGTGGGCGCCGCCGCCACCGGGTTGTTCGCCCCGCGCGCAGTCGCCGCGCCGCAACGAGCCGTTGCCGAGCAGCTGCTCCGATCGGTGGGCGAAGTCATCTGGGTGGCGAGCGAGGATGCGCTCGATGTGGTGACCGCGCTCTCGGGCAGCGGCCCGGCGTACCTGTTCCTGCTGGCGCAGCTCATGGCCGAGGCCGGCGAGCGGCTCGGGCTCGAAGGGACCGCGGCGCGCCGCCTGGCGGCCGTCACGCTCTACGGCGCCGGGCTGCTCGCAACTTCCGGGGACGGCGATCTCGCGCGGCTGCGCGCCGAGGTGACCTCCCCGGGTGGCACTACCGAAGCGGCGCTGCGCGTGCTCGAGGATGCGAAGCTCTCCGACACGGTGGCGCGCGCGCTCGGGGCGGCCACCGCACGCGCGCGCGAATTGGCCGCAGCGTGTCCGGACTGACCCAACCGACGCCGAGGAGCTCATGAGCGCGATCACCTTCGTCGTCGAAACGCTGCTGTCCCTGGCGTTGTTCGTGGTGCTGGCGCGGCTGCTGCTGCAGTGGACCCGCGCCGACTTCCGCAATCCGCTCTGCCAGGCGGTGGTGCGCATCACCAACCCGCTCATCCTGCCGCTGCGCCGCGTGCTGCCGCCCATCGGCAAGCTCGACACCGCCTCCGTGATCGCGGTGCTGATGGTCGCCGTGCTCGACGTGGCCTGCATCTTCGCGCTGCACGGTGTCGGCTTCCCGCCGCCGCTGCTGTGGCTGCGGGCGGTGCTGGGCGAAATCGCGCGCACGCTGCTCTGGACGTATCTGTCGGCGATCTTCCTGTACGCGCTGCTGAGCCTCATCGCCCCGGGAGGCTATTCACCGCTGCAGTCGGTGCTCGGGACGGTGTGTGAGCCGGTGCTGCGACCGATCCGGCGGCTGATCCCCGCGGTCGCGGGGCTCGACCTGTCGCCGCTGTGGGCGATCATCGCGATCCAGGCCATTCTGATCCTGGTGCGCTGAACGCCGCGGCGCGCTGGCGGAACACGCGCTTAGCGCCGACTTCGCAACGAGAATCGCAGCATTTCGCGCACCCTGAAGGTGCACCCGGACGCCGCGCCGCTCACGCCTTCGCGCCGCGGCGTCGGCGGCACGCAACGGAAACCCTGTGAAAAAAGGCACTTTCGCAACACCCCAAAAGAAAAAGCGCTTGCGAAAGCGCGCGCATGTGCTATTTTCCGCGCCGATTCCTCATCGCGCGGCCCTCGGCGCCGCGTTTCTCAACCGCAAAATTCTCGAGGAGTAGCGCAAAATGGCGAAAAAGGGTGGCGCACCGACGAAATCAGAAGTCCTGACAACCATCTCCAAAGACACCGGGCTCTCCCGCAAGCAAGTCAGCGGAGTTTTCGATTCGATGGGCGGCGTGATCAAGAAGAGCCTGCGCGGCAACGGTCTGTTCACCCTGCCCGGGCTGCTGAAGATGAAGGTCGTCAAGAAGCCGGCGACCAAGGCTCGCGAAGGCATCAACCCCTTCACCGGCCAGAAGATGATGTTCAAGGCGAAGCCGGCCAGCAAGAAGGTTCGCGTGATGCCGCTCAAGAGCCTCAAGGCGATGGTCAATCAATAACAGGCGGGATCTTCCGCAGCCACGGACGGAAAGCCCGGCGCGGAGCCTCCTCGCCGGGCTTTTTGTTGCGCAGCGGGACGGCGCCTTCAGGTTGCACCCGGAGGCTGCGCGATCAGCGGCGCCTCTTGCGCCTCACGCATGAAGGCGAGCACCACATCGCGCAGCTCGTTCAAGCGGCCGTGAAAGAAATGGCCGGCGCCGGCAAGCATCTTCAGCTCGGGAGCGGGCGAGAGGCGCTGCGCGAAGGAGCGCACCGCCTCGGGCGGCACCACCTCGTCCGCGTCGCCCTGCACGATGAGCCACGGACACGCAGGCGCCTCGACATCCGTCACCGGGACGATCGAGATGCCGGGCGCCACCGTGATGAGACGCTGAGGCCGCCCCTGCGCCGCCGCGCGCAGCGCTACCGCGCCGCCGAAGGAGAATCCTGCGAGCCACGGCTGCGCGCCCGGCCAGCGCTGCCGCCCGTATGCAATCGCCGCGAGGGCATCGTCCGTCTCACCCCGGCCCTCGTCGTACCGGCCGGCGCTGCTGCCGACGCCGCGAAAATTGAAGCGGATGGCGGGGGCGCCGAGCTGCTCCAGGGTGCGCGCCAGCGTGTACACGACCTTGTTGTCCATGGTGCCGCCGTAGAGCGGATGCGGATGGCACACCACGGCGAACGCCGTGACGACCTGCATCCCGCCTGCCTCGATCTGCGGGGTCTCGATGAGCGCCTGGAGCGGCCCGGTAAGGCCCGCAAGCGCCGTGCGCTCCGCGAGCGGCGGCTTGGGCGCCGGCATGCTCAGGGGGCCGCCGCCGGCGGGGCGGTGAGCCGCACCAGCAGCCGGTTCAGGCGCTGCACGTACTCGGGAGCGTTGGCGAGGGGCGCGCCCTCGGCGAGCGCCGCCTGGTCGTACAGAAGCTGTGCGAGCTCCGCGAAGCGGATCCCGTCAGTGATCCCATCGAGGTAGCGGATCAGCGGATGCTCGACGTTCACCTCGAGCAGCGGGCGAGCCTGGGGCGCCTTCTGGCCGAGGCTCTCCAGGGCCCGCCGCATGCGCTCGGGAAGGTCGCGCTCGCCGATCACGAGACAGGCCGGCGACTCGCTCAAGCGCTCGCTGACGCGTACCTCCGTCACGCGCTCCCCGAGTGCGTCCCTGATGCGCTTCAGCAGGCCCTTGCTCTCCCGGAGGCGCGCATCGTGCTGCTTGCGATCGGCGTCGCTCGCGAGCCCCCCGAGCTCGAGGTCCCCGCGCGAGGCGTCCTTGAAGCGCTTGCCTTCGTAGCTGTCGAGCTGGCCCATCATCCACTCGTCGATCCGCTCGGCCAGCAACAGCACCTCGAGCCCGCGCTCCTTCAGTCGCTCGATCGCAGGACTGCCGCGGGCGGCCTCGAGGGTCTCCGCGATCACGTAGTAGATCCGGTCTTGCCCGGGCTTCATGCGCGAGAGGTAGTCGGCGAGGCTGACGGAGGGGGAGTTGTCCGCGTTGTGCGTGCCGGCGAAGCGCAGCAGCGGCAGGATCGCGTTCTGGTTGGCGTGATCCTGGACGATGCCCTCCTTCAGCACCGTGCCGAATTCCCTCCAGAAGGTGGCGTACTTCTCCGGCTCGTCCTTCGCGAGCCGCGCGAGCAGATCGAGCACCCGCCTGGTGAGCCCGCTGCGGATCGCCTCGACCTCCGGGTCCTGCTGCAGGATCTCGCGCGAGATGTTAAGCGGCAGGTCGCTCGAGTCGACCACTCCCTTCGCGAAGCGCAGGTACAGCGGCAGGAACTGCTCGGCGTCGTCCATGATGAACACCCGCCGTACGTAGAGCTTCAGTCCCCGCACCGCCTCGCGCTGCCACAGGTCGAAGGGGGCGCGGGCGGGCAGGTAGAGGAGGCTCGTGTACTCGCGCTTGCCTTCCACCTTGTTGTGGGTCCAGGCGAGCGGATCGGTGTTGTCGTGCGTGAGGTACTGGTAGAACTGCCGGTATTCCTCGTCCGAGATCTGCGTGCGCGGCAGCGTCCACAGCGCTTTTGCCTGGTTCACCACCTCGAACTCGAGCGACGCCTCGCCCTCTTTCCTCATGCGCACGGGAAAACCGATGTGATCGGAATAGCGGCGGATCAGGCCGCGTATGCGCAGCGGATCGGCGAACTCGCGCGCGTCGGCTTTCAGGTGCAGCGTGACCGCCGTGCCGCGCTTCGGCAGCGTCAGCGATTCGACGCTGAACTGCCCATCGGCGCTCGACTCCCAGCGCACGCCGGCCTCCGGCGGCGCGCCGGCCTTGCGCGAGCGCACCTCGACGCGCTCGGCGACGATGAATGCCGAGTAGAAGCCGACCCCGAACTGCCCGATGAGCTGCGAAGCCTGCTGCTCGTCCTTGGGCAGGGTGCGGAAGAACTCGGCGGTGCCCGAGCGCGCGATGGTGCCGAGGTCAGCGATCGCCTGCTCGCGCGTCATGCCGATGCCGTTGTCGGTGACGGTCAGCGTGCCGGCGGTCGGATCGGCGTCGATGCGGATGCCGAGCTCCGGGTCGTCGGCGAGCAGCGCGCCGTCTGCGATCGCCGCGAAGCGCAGCCGGTCGCAGGCGTCCGAGGCGTTGGAGATGAGCTCTCGCAGGAAGATCTCCCTGTGGCTGTACAGGGAGTGGATCATGAGCTTCAGCAGCTCGCGCACCTCGGCCTGAAAGCCGTGCGTCTCCCGCGCGCTCGCGGCGCTGAGGGTCGGTTGCGGGTTCGGTTCGGCCGGCATGCTCGCCCTTTGCGGGAAACCCCGACGGTGGGTCCCGAGACGAGCGATCTTGGGAACAGTTGGGGAATTTTCAAGCGCCGCGTGTGCGGCGGTGCGGCGGTGCGGCGGTGCGGCGTCGACGGGCGAGCGGCACGGCTGCGGTGCCGTGCGGGACGAGACTAGACGGCGAGGTTCAGAAACTCTCGGTGGGTGAGCAGGAGCGTCGCACCGCCGGCGAGCAGCAGCGCGGAGGCCGCGGCGATCAGCGGCGCGGCCGCCGCGAGCACCTCGGCGGCCGCCGAAGTCGCCACGTGGCGACAGGCGCCCGCGACATCGTCAAGCTCGTCCCACAGGTGCAGAAGAAATTCCATGGGTGTGCACTCTAAGACGCCGCGGCGCGTTGCGACGTGCGCGTAATCACAGTCGCGGAGACTACGTATCGGCTTGCAGCAGATCCGGGGCGTGCGTAGGCTTGACTGCGAATCGCGTCACCACCCGAATGTGACAGAACTAGGGTCACCATGCAGCGCATCGTCGTCCTGAACCCCAAGGGCGGGTCCGGCAAGACGACCATCGCGATCAACCTGGCGAGCTATCTTGCGACACGCAGGTATACGCCGGTGCTCATGGACTTTGATCCACAAGGATCAACCCTCCGCTGGGTGAGGAAGCGGCGGCCGGCCCAGGCGCCGATTCACGCGATCGCCGCATTCGAGAAGGACTCGCGCACCACGCGGGCATTCCAGCTGCGCGTGCCCGATGTGGCCACGCACGTGATCGTCGACACGCCCGCCGCGCTCGACCCGCGCCAGCTCTCCGACATGACGCGGGATGCCGACAAGATCCTGGTGCCCGTGCTGCCCTCGGACATCGACATCCACGCCTGCTCGCGCTGCATCCGCGACCTGCTGCTGGTCGCCAAGATCAGCCGCGACGAGAACCGCATCGGCGTCATCGCCAACCGCATCCGCCGCAACACGCTCACCTACCAGTCGCTGATCCGCTTCCTGCACACCCTCGGCATCCCGATCGTCGCCACCATCCGCGACTCGCAGAATTACGTGCGCGGCGCCGAGATCGGCATCGGCGTGCACGAGATGAAGAGCTACGTGGCCCAGGAAGACGTCGCGCAGTGGGTGCCGCTGGTCGAGTGGCTCGCGGGGTCCCCGGGCGAGGCACAGGCGCCGCCGGGCGGTTCGTCCGAGGGGGCCGGGACGGCAGCCGCCGCCGGCCAGCCGCCCGCTGCGGGCGAGCCGGCGAGCGCCGGGGAGCCCGTCGCGCCGGCGGAGCCCGAGGCTCCCGCCGGGCCTCTCGGCCCCGGGGACAGCTCGCAGGCGCTCTCGGGTGAGGCGGCGGCTACTGCGGCGGCCGCCGGCTTCTGACGGTCTGGAAAGGCTCCCCGAGGTCTATTTTTTGGGCTTGGCGGGGCTGCCGCCGGAGCCGTCGTTCGCAGCCCAGGAATCCCGGATCTGGTCGGCCCAGTTCTTGTAGTTGGACCAGGTGTAGAGGTTGCGGGTTATCGCAGCCTGGCGGGCGCGTGCGCGCTGCATGCGATCCAGCCAGCTCGCGTACGCTTCCGCGCCCGTCGGCGGACTGTCGCTCGGGGCCGCCGCGTCGCGATGCGCGCCGGGCGTCTCGTCTCGGCCCCTGTCGCTCGAGCTCATGAAGTGAAGCTCCTGATGACTCTGTGCGGCAGCGTACGGTGTCGGCTGCGCGCACCGCAGGAACTGGTTCACAGGCATGTTGAGGCTTGCGCGCGCTGGGACGCATCTCTCGCCCCCCCGCGGGAAACCGTGCCGCGGGCATGGGCGTTATGTCACCGCGAGCGCGAGCGCGAGCGCGCTCGGCGGGGCCTCAAAGCCCGTGAGCGCGCCTTCAGGCTACCAACCGGTAAACCGGGCGGTAGACGCTGCCCGGCAGCCGCATGCGCCGCTGCGCGACGAAGGCGGCGAGCAGCTCATCGAGCAACCGCATGATCGAGGGATCGCCGGCGAGCTCGTACGGACCTTCGCGCTCGATCGCCTGGATGCCGCCCTCCTTGACGTTGCCGGTGACGACGCCTGAGAACGCGCGCCGCAGGTTGGCGGCGAGCTCGTGGGGGGGCTGCTCGCGCTGCAGCGCGAGGGCGCGCATCGCGGCGTGCGTCACCTCGAAGGGCCGCTGAAACTGCGGCTGGATCGACAGCAGCCAGTTGAAATTATACGAGTCGCTGTGGCGGCGGCGGAATTCCCGCACCGCGTCCATGCCGCGCACCATGCGCCGGGCGACTTCCGGCGGATCGTCGATGATGATGGCGAAGCGCTCGAGCGCCTTCGACCCGAGCGTGCCGGAGATGAAGCGGCCGATCTGCTCGAAGTACGCCGCGGCGTCGCGCGGCCCGGTGAGTACGATGGGGAACGGCTGGTCGCGATTGGCCGGATCGAGCAGTATCCCAGTCAGGTACAGAATCTCCTCGGCGGTGCCCGCGCCGCCGGGGAACACCACGATACCGTGGGCGAGGCGCACGAACGCCTCGAGGCGCTTCTCGATGTCCGGCATGATCGCGAGCTGCGTGACGATCGGATTGGGCGGCTCGGCGGCGATGATTCCGGGCTCGGTGACGCCGATATAGCGGCTCTGTGCGATGCGCTGCTTGGCGTGCCCGATGGTCGCGCCCTTCATCGGTCCCTTCATGGCCCCCGGGCCGCAGCCGGTGCACACGTCGAGCCCGCGCAGCCCGAGCTCATAACCGACCCTCTTGGTGTACTGGTACTCCAGATCGCCGATCGAGTGCCCGCCCCAGCACACCACCAGGTTCGGCCGCGCCTTGTAGTCGAGGAGGCGCGCATTGCGCAGCACGTGGAACACGGCGTTGGTGATCGAGGCGGAGTTCTTCAGATCGAAGCGGCCGCTGGCGATGATCTCGTTGGAGATGAACACCACGTCGCGCAGCACCGCGAACAGGTGCTCCTTGATGCCGCGGATCATCTCGCCGTCGACGAACGCGGAAGCCGGGGCGTTCTGCACCTCGAGCTTCACCCCCCAGGGCTGGCGCACGATGCGGATGTCGAAGTCGCGGTGGCGATCGAAGATTTCCTTGGCATTGTCGGTGTCGGCTCCGCTGTTGAGCACCGCCAGTGCGCAGCGGCGGAACAGCGGGTACAGCCCCCCCTGCCCGGTATCGAGGAGCTTGTCGATTTCGCTCTGCGAGAGGTTCTCGAGACTGCCGCGCGGCCCGACGCGCGCGTCGACGAATTCTGATAAATCGCTGCTCACTGCTCAGGGAAGGATATCGATCGGCACGTCGTCGGGTGTGAGCATCCAGATCTCCACCATGTCGGCGTTCGACACGGCGATGCAGCCATCGGTCCAGTCGTGCTGCAGATAATAGTCGGGATCGTGCTTCGGCAGGTTCGGCAGGCCGTGGATCATGATCGAGCCCCCGGCGTCCCAGTGCCGGGCCCGCGCGCGCCTCAGATCCTCCGGGTTCGGGTACGACACCTTGATCGAGAGGAAGTAGTCGCTGCGGGCGTTGCGCCGCGCGAGGCGATAGGAGCCTTCGGGCGTGCGGAAGTCCCCCGAGCGCTCTTTCTGTCCCACCGGGCTCAAGCCCAGCGCGACGTGATAGGAGCGCAGGACGTTGCCGCCCTGCATCAGGAGGAGCCGCCGCTCGGCCTTACGCACCAGAACGTGATCCGCCACCGGCAGTGTCTCGGACGGGGGCCGCAACGCCGCCGGCTGGGCGTTCGGCAGGGAGTCCGGACGCGCCGCCGCGGCCGCGAGGGCCAGCACCAAGATCGTGGATAAGGTCCTGAAAGTCATAAGGTTATTGGCTGGGCACCGCCGTACTTCGCATGATTATAGGCACACGCGGAAGCTGCCGGCATGTGCGCCCGTCACACCAGGTGGGGGGTCGATTGGGGAGCGGCGGGGCGGGTCGATTGCCCAGGTGCGCCGGGCGCGTTTCCCGAAGGCCCGCGCGCCGCCGGTCATCCGCCGCTGCCCACTTCCTCGACCCGGGGCATGACGATCTGCGTGCCGGCGCGCAGGTCCGCGAGGTCGACGTCCGGGTTGTACTGCTGCACCAGCCACAGCGGCATCTGCGTCGCACGCTGAGTCAGCGTCCACAGCGAGTCCCCGGGCCGGGCGACGTAAAGCTCGGTGCCCACGATCCGGTGCGCGGCGAAGAAGCTGGCCTGGAGCGCCCGGTGATACTCGCGACGGCGCGCTTCGAACGCCTCATGCGACACCTTGCGGAAATCGAGCCTGATGTGCTGACCGATGAGCACCCGGCGGCCGAACCTGAGGTGATTGATCTCACGCACGTGCGCCGTGCTCACGCCGAGCCAGTCGGCGTAGTGCCCGAGCGTCTCGTCCCCGGTCACGCGAATGCTCTCGTCGTGCGCGACGCTGTAGTCGATGGGATCGGCGTTCTGCTCGGCGTCGAGCGCCGGCCCGAGCGCAGGACCGATCGCCTCGGCCTGCGCCGCCGACACCGGCTGCGCGCCGGCGGAGGCCGTGCGCGTCCTCGCGGCTGCCGCGACGGCCGCATCCTCGGCGCTCTCGCGTTGCGCGACTTCGGCGG
>MNCZ01000018.1 GCA_001914695.1 Gammaproteobacteria bacterium 13_2_20CM_66_19
TCGCCCTTGGCGAGGCTGTCCTTGAGGCCTTTCAGCTGATCCTCGACGGCCTGCAGCTGATCCGGGGCGTACTTCTGCGCGCTGTCGCGCACGGCGGCGAGCGCGGCCTCCGCGACCGCGACCGCCTGCTCGGCCGGCGCTTTCTGGTTCGCACAGCTCATCACGAGCGTGGCGGCGAGCGCGGCCAGGAGCCAATGAGATAGCTTCTTCATTACCGAGATCCTCTCGTTTGAGTTTTATTCGTGGGACACACGAAGCCACGGGGACCGGACCGCGACACGTGTACTGCGGGAGAGTAACACGAAGCGCCCCGCGCCACCCCCGGCGCGATGTCGACGCGCGAGTCTCAAGCCTGTTGAGTCGGACTGACTCCCTCGCCCCGCACCGCATCATCGACGCTCGAGTAGTCGAGCGCGGAGGCCGGCAGGTGAGCGAGCTTCGCGCGCAGCAGCGCCTCGCGCGCGAGCTCCTTCAGGCGCGCCACACGGAATTGCACGCCGCGCGCGGCGAGCCAGGAGCAGAATTCCTCGAGCGCCTCCAGCGTCGTGCTGTCGAGATCGGGGGACTCCTCGAGGCTGAGGATCACGAGCTTCGTGTCGGGGGCCGCGAGCGCGCGCTGGCGCACCTGCGCGAGGAGCGGCTCGGCGTTCGCGAAGAACAGCGGCTGCTCCGGCCGCACGATGAGGACGCCCGGCGTGCTCACGGCGTGGGCAAAGCGTGCGAGGCTCACGTAGTCGTGCGCGCCGACGCGCCCCAGCACCGAGAGGCGCGGGCTCGCGAGCGACTTGAGAAGCAGCGCCAGGCTGAAGGCGATTCCCGCCAGCAGGCCGTTCAGCACGCCGAAGATCATCACCGTCAGCACCGCCGCCACGACCAGCATCCGATCCCGCTGCCAGCGGAAGTAGTCGGCGAACACGCCCGGGCGCAGCGCCTTGCTGACGGCGTGGATGACGATCGCGGCGAGCGCCGGCTCCGGGATGCGCTCGACCCACCGGAGGAAGAGCAGCACCAGTGTCAGCACGACCGCGCCAGCGTAAAGCCCCGCCAGAGCCGACCGTGCGCCGGCGGCCGCGTTGGCCGAGGTGGCCGAGTAGCCCGCCCCGACCGGCGTGCCCTGGAGCAGCCCGCACAGGATGTTGGCAACGCCGAGCGCGAGCAGGTCGCGGTTCGGTTGCACCTCCTCGTCGCGTTTCAGGGCAAAGGAGCGGATCGATCCGTAGGACTCCGCGAACAGGATGAGCATGAGCGCCAGCGAGAACTCCGCGAGCGCCAGCCAGTCGACGCCGGCCGGCAGTGCGAGCGCGGGCATCCCGAGGGCGAGGTGTATGGGCCCGGTGAGCGCGACGCCCTGCGCGTTTAGCCACGAGGAAGCCAGAATGCTGCCGACGATCACAGTGAGCGCGCCCGGCATCCTCGGGACTCGCTCGAGCACCATGAGGCCGGCGAGCGCGGCGAGGCCGCAGGCGAGGCTCGGCCAGTGCCACGACGGGTGGGCGCGCAGGATCTCCGCGACGAGGGGAAAGAAGCCGGTGGCCTGGGTGTGAAGATTCACCAGGTGCGGCCACTGCTTGACCGCGATCACGAGCGCGAGACCGAAAGCATAGCCGCGCAGCACGGGGCGCGCGATCAGGTGCGAGAGCCCGCCGAGGCGCAGTGCGGCTGCGAGCACGAACGCGGCACCCGCGCCGGCCACCAGAATCGAGGCGAGCGCGAGGCGCAGCGCGAGATCGCCTCCTCCGAGAGTGAGCGTCGCGGAAGCGAGCACCGCGGCGGAGGATGAGGTCGCGGTGACGATGGCGACGCGGCTGCGGCCGATGAGTCCGTAGCAGAGGAGTCCCGCGAAAAGGGCGATCACGCCCGCCTGCGGCGGCAGGCTTGCGACTCCGGAATAGGCGACGGCCTCGGGCAGCAGCAGGCCCGCGATCGAGAGGCCCGCGAGCAGGTCGGCGCCGGCGGTGCGGGTCCTCATGCGCCCGATGAGCTTCCCCCGGCGCTCTTCGCCCTGCGGCGGCCGGTGCCCAAGTGCAGCCGCAAGGTGCGCCCGATCTGCTCGCGCTGCGGCGCGAGCACGCCGGCTCGGTGGGCATAGCGCGGCCACTCCTGGACGGCGGCCACGACCTCGGCCAGGAGCTCCTCTTCACGCCCGCGCTTGAGCCCGGCGGCCTGCGCACAGGAGCGGAAATCGGCGAGCTCGAAGCCGTCGGTCTTGCCGTTGAGGGTCATCTGATGCCGCGCGGTCCACAGGCCCGCCGGGTTGTAGGCGTAGGTCACATCGAAGGCCGGCGACAGTGACCAGGCGCCGCTCTTGTCCATGAGGAACGCGATGTTCTTCACGTGATCGTCCTGGTTGCGCGCCACCACGTTGAAGAGCATGCGGCGGAACTGCTGCTCAATGGAGCGCATCGGCAGGGCGAGTCTCTTCATCACGTCGAAGGCCTGCTCGTAGCCGTACACCCCCGCGCTGTTGAAATCGAAATGCGCGAGCGCCGCGAGGGACTGCATGTGGAGCTTGCCGCCGTCACTTTCCCGATCGAAGCGCCGCGTCATGAAGTGGCGTCGGCCACCCTCTTCGAGAAGCCGGCACTCGGTCATCTCGATGCCCGCATCCCTGGCCATGAGGGAGTAGGCGTATTCGATCACCGTATAGCCCTGCGGATCTTCGAGTTCCTTGTCCTTGTTGGCACTGACTCCATCGAACTTGAGAAGCCAGTAGCTGAACCCCGGCGGGGCTTTCACCTGCCCGGAGCGCACCTGGTTAGTCTCACGGTTCCACGCGATGATGGCTTTGGCGCGCGCGCCCGCGGCCGAGGTGCCGACGCGCAGAATCTCCGTGAGACCCTCAGGGCGCCGCCCGGGCGCAAAGGACACCTCGAGCGAATTGCGATGGGTGAGCACTTCGGAGGCGAGCGCCACGAGCGCGTCCAGGCTCACCTTCGTCGAGGCGCGAAGCGGTGGGCCGATTGCGGGCGCATACTCGAGCGCACCCATGCCGCGCACCCCGATGTAACAGAGCCGCTCGACGGCGTTAAAGCTCTCCGGCCTTCGTCCCCCGGTCGCGAGCCATGCATCGATCAGCGCGTGGCCGAAACGGTCCGGAAGCGAGTCGGCGAGCATCCCCGGCAAGCCGCGGAAGGACACCTCGGGGAGCGAGGGAAACTGGTAGACGCCCGCGGACAAGGGCATCACGAGTGGCGAGAGCTCAATCCGGCTCGAGACAAAGGCGGGCTCGTACTGGAAGGCCGCCGCGCGCGCCCCGTCCTCGAGCGAGACCGCCCCGATGGTCCTGCCCCAGAGCCGCACCTCGGCGACCGTCGCCATGCTCTACTCGCCCCACTTCCAGGGGCCTGCGGGCTTGTGAGTCGCGGCGCGGCCGCTGCGGGTGCGTGGATGGCCTGCGCGCTTTCGCTCGCGGCCCCGGAGCTTCAGCAGCGTAATCGGGCTTTGCGGCAGATCCGGGATCAGGTTCTCCAGGCCCTCGATGAGCTTGAGCGCGCGCAGCACCCGGATGAGCATCACGAAGTCGGTACTGTCTCCGGTCTCGATGCGCTCGAGCGTGCGCTTGGAGATTCCCGCTTCCAGGGCGAGCTGGGCCTGGGTGAGATTCGCATCGATGCGCCGCCGCTCGAGTCGTGCGCCGAGCTCCCGCAGGAGCGCCTCATCGGTCAGCCCTGGAGTGACCTTCATAAATCGCCCTTTTAGGCGAGTAACTAAAAATTATAGCTATAATAAGCCTTTATGGGCGAATTATACACATTAATTAAGATAGAAATACTCGACTTAATGGGCGGGTTAAGCCGGAGCACCCAGCGACCCCGGGCCGGCCCCGGCTATTCCACCGTGACGCTCTTGGCGAGGTTGCGTGGCTGATCGACATCCGTCCCCCTGAGGATCGCCACGTGGTAAGCGAGCAGCTGCAGGGGGATGGTGTAGACCACCGGCGCCTGCACATAACTCACGCGGCGCGGCATCTCGATGACCGTGACGCCGTCGCTCGGGCGGATGCCTGACTCGGAATCGGCGAACACGAAGAGCTCGCCCCCGCGCGCCCGCACTTCCATCAGGTTCGACTTGAGCTTCTCCAGGAGGTCGTTGTTGGGCGCGACCGCCACCACCGGCATGTCGGCGTCGACCAGCGCGAGCGGACCGTGCTTGAGCTCGCCCGCGGGATAGCCCTCGGCGTGGATGTAGGAAATCTCCTTGAGCTTCAGCGCGCCTTCCAGGGCGACGGGAAAGAGCGCGCCGCGCCCGAGGAAGAGCGCGTGGTGCTTGTCGGCAAAGCGCTCCGCGAGGCGCCGAATGACCACATCGAGCGCGAGTGTCTTCTCCACGAGCCCCGGCAGCTCGATGAGGCGCGTGACGAGCCCGCGCTCGCGCTCGGCGTCGGCGCCGTTGTGGCGCGCGAGCGCGATCACCAGCATGCCGAGCGCGGCGAGCTGGGTCGTGAAGGCCTTGGTGGACGCGACGCCGATCTCGGGTCCCGCGCGCGTCAGCATCACGAGCTCCGACTCGCGCACCAGCGAGCTCTCGGGGACGTTGCAGATGGCGAGCGAGGACAGGTAGCCCGACTGGCGCGCCAGGCGCAGCGCCGCCAGTGTGTCCGCCGTCTCGCCCGATTGCGAGATGGTCACGAACAGGGAATTCGGCGGCACCAGGGGGCTTCGATAGCGGTACTCGCTCGCGATGTCCACGCTGCAGGGAATCTTGGCGACCTGCTCGATGAAGTAGCGGGCGCAGGCTGCGGCGTGGAAGCTCGTGCCGCAGGCCACGATGTGCACGTTCTGCGTGCGCCGCAGGACCTCCTGCGCGGCCGGGCCGAAGGCGGCTTCGAGCAACCGCCCGTTCGCAAGGCGCTCCTGGAGCGTGTTCGCGATCGCGCGCGGCTGCTCGTGGATCTCCTTCAGCATGTAGTGCGGATAGGGGCCGCGCTCGGCCGCATCCGCCGACAGATCGCTCTCGCGCACCGCCCGCTCCACGACGTGCCCATCGCGATCGATGACCCGCACGCTCCGGCGGCGCACTTCGGCGACGTCGCCCTCCTCGAGGAAGACGAAGCGCCGCGTGACGGGCAGCAGCGCCGCGACGTCCGAGGCCACGAAATTCTCATCCTTGCCGAGCCCGAGCACGACCGGGCAACCCTCGCGCGCCACGATCAGCCGCTCGGGCTCGTGCTCGCTCACCACCGCGAGTGCGTAGGCCCCCTCAAGCTCGGCCACCGTGGCACGCACGGCCTTGAAGAGGTCCTTGACGGTCTGCAGGTGATAGTGGACGCGGTGGGCGATGACCTCGGTGTCGGTCTCGGAGGAGAACTGGTAGCCGCGGCGCTCGAGATCGGCACGCAGCTCCTCGTGGTTCTCGATGATGCCGTTGTGCACGATCGCGAGGCCGTCGCGCGAGATGTGTGGATGCGCGTTGCGCTCTGACGGGACCCCGTGCGTGGCCCAGCGCGTGTGGGCGATGCCGATCTTGCCGGCGGTGGGGGTCTGCTCGAGCGCCTCATCGAGCATGCGCACCTTGCCGACCGTGCGGAGCCGGGTGAGATGCTTCGTCCCGTTGAGCACGGCAATGCCGGCCGAATCGTAGCCGCGATACTCGAGCCGCCGCAGACCCTCCATGAGGACCGGTACGACATCGCGCTCGGCGACCGCTCCAACGATTCCGCACATGGCTTCGTGCCTCGATTAAACGCACTGCCCACCCCGAAGGCGCCGGCGGGCTCGATCCGCGAGTTTGCCTGAAACGGACGGAAAACGCTGATTTCGCTGGCGAAAGCCGCGATCGAGGTCGCCTCCGGCGTCTTAGCCTTGTATACCGGCGCCTTGTTAAGAGAATCCGCGCAGCGCCTGCGCCGGTCAGCCGCGGGCGTCAGGGCGGCGAATCGCGCGCAGCGAAGCGGAGTGCTACCGAGACGTTGCAGCGCGGGAGGCGCTTTACCCTTTGTTTTTCTCCGGGTTCTTGGTTGGCCGCCGCCATTTCTCGACGGTCACCTGCCGCGCGCGCGCGACGGTGAGCCCTCCCGCGGGCACCGCGCGCGTCACCGTCGAGCCCGCGGCAATGGTGGCCCCCGCGCCGACCGTGATGGGGGCGACCAGCACGCTGTTCGAGCCGGTGTGCACGTCGTCTTCGATGAGGGTGCGGTGCTTGTTGGCGCCGTCGTAGTTGGCGACGATGGTGCCGGCGCCGATGTTGACGCGCGCGCCGACGTGCGCGTCCCCGACGTACGCGAGATGGTTCGCCTTCGAGCCCGCGCCGAGCTCGGAGTTCTTCACCTCGACGAAATTGCCGATGTGCACGCCGCCCGAGAGGGAGGCCCTGGGGCGAAAGCGCGCGAACGGGCCGATGTTGCAGTTGGGCCCGATGCGCGCGCCGTCGATCACGCAGTGGGGAAAGACCTCCGTGTCTGCGCCGATCTCGCTGTCGCGGATCACGCAGCCGGCGCCGACTCGTACCCGGTCCCCGAG
Organism: Gammaproteobacteria bacterium 13_2_20CM_66_19; assembly: GCA_001914695.1. Classification (GTDB taxonomy): domain Bacteria; phylum Pseudomonadota; class Gammaproteobacteria; order Steroidobacterales; family Steroidobacteraceae; genus 13-2-20CM-66-19. The sequence goes on from MNCZ01000018.1 coordinate 6,459, forward strand.
CGCCACCTTTCCCTCGAGCACGACGTTCACGTCGATGAACACATCGCTCCCGTGGGTCACGCTGCCGCGCACGTCGACCCGCGCGGGGTCCGCGAGCGTAATGCCCGCGAGCATGAGCTCGCGGGTGATGCGCGCACGCCATATTCCTTCGAGCTCAGCGAGTTGCGCCTTGTCGTTCACCCCCAGCACTTCGCTCGCGCTTGGGGCGACGAGCGGACTCACCGCGATCCTGTCCTTCACCGCCATGGCGACGACGTCGGTGAGGTAGTACTCGCGCTGCGAATTGTCGGCCTTGAGCCGCGCGAGCCAGCCCTTGAGCAGCCGCGCCGGGCTCACCAGGACTCCGGTGTTGCACTCGCGGATCCTCCGCTGCGCCTGGGTCGCATCCTTCTCCTCCACGATGCGCTGCACACCACCGCGGCTGTTGCGGACGATGCGGCCATAGCCTTCCGTGTTGTCCGCCTTCATCGTAAGGAGAGCGAGCCGCCGCCCGTCCGCGAGCGAGAGAAGCTCCGTGAGGGTCGAGCGGCTGATGAGCGGCACGTCCCCGTAGAGCACCAGGACCCGCTGCACATCGGGAATGTGCTGGATCGCTAAGCGCACCGCGTGCCCTGTGCCCAAGCGCTCGGCCTGCAGCGTCCAGGTCACCGGCTCGTCCTTCAGCGCCTCGCGCACCCGCTCGCCGCCGTGTCCGTAAACGACGTGGATCGCCTCGGGCGCGAGCGTGCGCGCCGTGTCGATCACGTGCCTGAGGAGCGCTCGCCCCGCGAGCGGCAGCAGCACCTTTGGGAGCGCCGATTTCATGCGCTTGCCCTCCCCGGCTGCAAGGATCACGACCGACAGGGGCAACTGGGTGCGCCCGCCTCCACTGCGTTCAGGCGCTGAGGAATGGCTCGCTTTCCTGGCCACGGTAGACGCTCTACCCCTTGCTGCCGGTGGTGACAAGCATGACTCACCGCCGGACCGTGACCGAGCCGGGCTCGGGCTCGGGCGGGCTCAAGCGCAGCTCGCCGAGCTTGCGGCGCATGAGGGGCCCGACGTACATCTCGGGATTCGAATGCGTCTCGTGCTCGGCGTCCTCGCGCCGCGCCACGAGCGCGGCGGCCCGGTGAAACGCCTCCTCGAGGGACGCGCTCCGGGGAAGCGAGTCCTTGAGGAAGGCCTCGCCGAACCAGGTGAGGTCACGGTCGTCCTCGCAGCCGAAGGAGGTGTGGGTGGCGTCGGAGGCGGTGATGACCGCCGTGGTGTCGGTCTTGAGCTCGTCCATGAACACGCCCGCGTGGCAGGCCGACATCACCACGATCCGCCACCTTATCCCTGAGTCGTCGAGCGCGTGGCGGAGGTCTCCGGGTGCGAGCTGCGAAAGGGGGAGCGACCCGTTCTCGACCTCGAGCCCGTCCTCCGAGCCATGCGAGGTGAGAAACAGCACCAGCACGTCGTCGGCGGGGTGCATGCGGGACGCGAGCGCCTTGAGCGTCTGGGCGAGCCCCGAGACGCTCGCGAGCGGATAGGTCTCGCGGTCCTCGACGTTGTTCACGAGCAGCACCGTGCGGTCGCCGGAGCCAAAGCGCTCGGCGAACACCTGGCTCGCGAACAGCGTCTCGCGGCGGAATACCCCCTGCTCGCCATCGCCGGCAAAGCCGACGAAGTACACCCCCGTCGTGCCGGGCGGGGTGCCCGTCACGCGCGAGACTGCGGCGGCGATCTGGGCCGGCTGCTCATAGAAGAGCGCCTCGGCCTCGGTTTCCTCATCCGCCTCCTGGGTCTGTGGCGGCTCGTCCTCCTCGACGACCCAGAGTCGGGTGTCGAGATTCAACATCCCGATCGCCCAGGGCGAGACGAGCACCAGGACGAGCGCCACGACCGCCGCGCGCGCGCGCACCGGACCGAACGCAGCCCCGAGCACCCGCACGGCGAGGAGACCCGTATAAATGAGTGCCACGATGAGCGCCGCCCCGGGCCGCGCCTGCACGGCCGACCGATCCGAGGCGAGCCAGAAGATCGTGAGCACGAACGGGGATACGGAAAGCGCGGGCACCAGGAGCGCCCGCGTGCGGGCGTCGCGGCTCTCGGCGCGCGCCACGAGGGCGCCGGCGGCGAGGCCCAGCAGCAGGTAGCAGGCCCAGCCGAACAGCCCGTCGAGGGCGAGCGGCGCATGGGGCTCCGAATGCAGGAAATCGAGCGCGGCCCAGAGGGCGAGATTCACCGCGAGAAGGGCGGCGATCTGGTCGAAGCTGACCGTGAATCGCGGCGGCCAGCGCCGGCGCAGCGCCAGCAGCTCGAGGCCGGCCGTGAGGTTGTTCTTGAGGGCCGCAAGGAACCGCGGCGGCGCAGCCTCGGTGGGCGCTGCCGGAGGGGGGACCGGATGATCGGATGAAGGTTCCAGCGATCAGCCCCGAAGTTTCCGCAGGCGCTCGAGAACTTTCAGCTGCGCCGCGGCGCGCGCGAGCTCCGCGAGCGCCTCCGCCTGGGTGATGTGCCCGGCCTTGTCCCTGAGCGCTTCCTCGGCGCGCTGCTTGGCAGCGAGCGCGGCCGCCTCGTCGATATCCTTGGCGCGCAGCGCCGTATCCGCGAGCACCGTGACCTTGGTGGGCTGCACCTCGAGCGCGCCGCCCCCCACGAAAAAGAAATGCTCCGCGCCGTCGGGAGTCTTCACGCGTACCTCGCCGACCTTCAGGAGCGAGAGGAGCGGAGCGTGGCGCGGCCAGATGCCGACTTCTCCCTGGGAAGCGGGAGCGAACACCTCGGTGGCCGGGCCGGAGAAGATCTCGCCCTCGGCGCTCACGATGTCGACGTGGATGGTAGGTGCTTCCGCCATGGCTTGCCTGGTGCTGGTGCCTTGCCCTTACTGCAGCGTCTTCGCCTTCGCGACTGCCTCATCGATCGGACCGACCATGTAGAAGGCCTGCTCGGGCAGCGCATCGAACTCCCCGCCGATGATGCCCTTGAAGCCGCGGATGGTGTCCTTCAGCGACACGATCTTGCCGTCCTGGCCGGTGAATACCTTGGCGACGTTGAAGGGCTGTGACAGGAAGCGCTGCACCTTGCGCGCGCGGTACACGGTGAGCTTGTCCTCCTCCGACAGCTCGTCCATCCCCAGGATCGCGATGATGTCCTGCAACTCCTTGTAGCGCTGCAGCACCGCCTGCACGCCGCGTGCGGTATTGTAGTGCTCCTCGCCCACCACCAGCGGGTCCAGCTGGCGGCTGGTGGAATCGAGCGGATCGACCGCCGGGTAGATGCCGAGCGATGC
>MNCZ01000054.1 GCA_001914695.1 Gammaproteobacteria bacterium 13_2_20CM_66_19
AGGATCCGACACAACACGCCGCGGCGGACCAGATCCTCGCGCTGTTCCGCGGCAGCCTCGGGCGCGTGCAGCAGCTGATCGCGGCGACCGTCGGCGAATACCGCGAGGACGAGGCCCGCCCCTGCCGCAACGCGCTCCGCGGCGCGCTGGTCACCCCGCGCGAGCGAATGACGCCGGAGGAGCGGGCGCTGGTGGATTTTCTCCAGAGCTGAGGCGTGCGCTTGCTCAGTGCTTGCCCTCGCCGAGCCGCGGGCGGCGGCAGAAAAGCACCAGCACCGCGTCCAAGCGCTACTGCGCGCCCGGCGCACCCGAGGACGGCAGCGGCAGCAATGCTCCGCGCCACGCCCGGCCGGCGCGATACTCGCCGAGCCGCTGCTTCATGAGACGGGTATCCCACGCGAGCGCCTCGGCCTTGCGCAGAGCCATCCGCTGCTTCGCTATGGCACTGCCGAAGTCTCCGCTGGCCGCGTAAGCGGCCGCGAGGGTCTCGAACATCTGCGGGTCGGTTTGAATCTCCCCCGCCGCAAGCTCGAGCGCCACGCGGAGCGCCGTCGCGGGATCGCGCACCGCGTCCAGCGGCGAGGCCGCGAGCAGCGCCGCCACGTGCTTCCTGACATAGAAGCTGTCGGCGCCCGAGGCCTGCTCGAGCAGCGACCGTGCGCTGGCGAGCTGGGCCGCCGAGGGCGCGCCGGCCAGCAGATCGACCGCCAGGATCAGCTGCGCCGCCGCGCTCCCGCCGTCGGCCGCATGGCGCAGCCACACCGCGCCGTTCGCCTGCGGGTGGCAGGCGGCCGTGGCGCGCAGCTCACGTCCCACCCAGTACTGGGCTTCGGCGTCGCCGTCGCGCGCCGCCGAGAGCAGCAGCTGTCCGGCGCGCGCGGAGGAGATCCCGAGCGATGCATCGAGCGTCGCCGCAAGCCCGGTCGTGTAGGCGGCGTCCGCATCGCCTGCGTCGGCCCGCTTCCGGGCGCGCGCCACGGCCTCGATGCCCGCGAGTCCCTGGCTTCCCTCGACGCCGAACACGAGCTTCGCCGGCAGCCGCGACTCGACCGGCGCGCCGGCGCGGGTCGCCGGCGCGAACCGCGAATTCAGCCACGCCTCGACGGCCGAGGCCGCGAAGCCCTCCCCCGGCAGGGCCAGCAGGATCTCGGGGTCGCGCGCCAGGCCGTCGGCTCCGATCGTGAGCACGGTGATCACGAGCGCGGGCCGCCGCACGCCGCCGGCGCTGTGCGGATATTCAGGCGCCGGTGAATCGAGCAGAGTCGCCGGAGAGTCGGTGCGGCAGCTGAAGTCGGGCTCTACGATGCCCTGCGCGCGGAGCGCCTCGTGACCATAACGGGCCACGATCTCTTCGGCGGCACGCCGCTCCGTGGCGTCGAGCCGCGCCTCGAGGGCGAGTAGCTTTTCGCCGAGGAGCGGCTGGCAGCCGTTGGCGGCAGCGGCCCGCAGCCATCCGACCCCGCTGCCGGAATCTTTCGGCCCGCCCTGCCCCTTGAGCGCCATGGCTCCGAGGTTGAACTGCGAGGAGCAGTCGCCGAGCTCCGCGAGCCTCTGGAACTGCTCGTGCGCCGCCAGGTAGCGGCCGGCGTTGTAATCGGCGAGCGCGGCGCGGAAATCGGCGTGCGCCGCGACGGCGATCGACAGTGCGCCCGCGCATGATGCCAGGCGGATGCTCGTGACAGTCATGGTTGCGGCGGCGCGCTCAGCGCTCGACGATGGCGGTGACTCCCATGCCTCCGGCGGTGCAGACCGAGATCAGTCCGCGCTTCGCGCGTGCGTCGCCGGCGAGGATCTTGGCGAGCGTCGCGAGGATCCGCGTGCCGGTGGCGGCGAAGGGATGCCCGATGCCGACGCTGCCGCCCTTCACGTTGAGCTTGGCGCGATCGATGCTGCCGAGCGGGGCGGGCAATCCCAGCACGTCGCGGCAGTATTCCCGCGACTCCCAGGCCTTGAGCGTGCACAGCAGCTGCGCCGCGAACGCCTCGTGAATCTCGTAATAGTCGAAGTCCTGCAGCGTGAGCCCCGCGTCGCGCAGCATCGCGGGCACCGCATGGGTGGGCGCCATCAGGAGTCCCTCCTTGCCGGTCGCGAAATCGACCGCCCACACCTTGCCGTGCCGCAGAAAGCCGAGCACCGGGAGCTTGCGCCGCGCGGCCCACTCCGGAGTCGCCAGCAGCACGGCGCTCGCGCCGTCGGTGAGCGGCGTGCTGTTGCCGGCGGTGAGCGTGCCGTCGGGCGCGAAGCTCGGCTTGAGCTTCCCGAGCCTGTCGAGGCTCGTGTCGCCGCGGATGTTGTTATCGATCTTCAGACCCTGGTACTCCACCACCAGATCGTCGTAGAAGCCCGCGCGCCAGGCGGTTGCTGCATTCATGTGGCTGTCGTAGGCGAGCTGATCCTGATCGGCGCGCGGGATCTGCCACTGCCTCGCCATGATCTCGGTGCTCTGCCCCATCGACAGCCCGGTGCGCGGCTCCACCACCGCCGGCATCACCGGCTTGAAGTGCCGGGGGCGAAGGCCGAGCCACGGCGAGAATCTTGCCCAGGCGTTGCGCCCGCGGTAGCTCGCGAGCAGCAGCTGCTGATAGGAGCGCGGGTAGACCAGCGGCGGATCGCTCACCGTGTCGGTGCCGCCCGCGATTCCGGCGTCGATTTGTCCGAGCGCGATCTTGTTGCCGATGTCGATCGCCGCTTCCAGACTCGTGCCGCAGGCGCGCTGCATGTCGAGGCCCGGGGTGTGCGGATCGAGCCCGCATCCGAGCACGCACTCGCGCACCAGGTTGTAGTCCCGGGAATGCTTGACCACGGCCCCGGCGGCGACGTCCCCGAGCCGCTCACCCTCGAGCTTGAAGCGCTCGACCACGGCGCGGAGCGTGGCCGTGAGCATGTCCTGGTTGCTGGCGGTCGAGTACGCGGTGTACGAGCGGGCGAACGGGATGCGTACGCCACCGACGATGGCGACGCGCCTGACCGCGGATCCGACCAGCATGACACCTCCGTGAGCGCGCGACGCGTTAGAATGCCACGGTCATTCCGGCGAAGCCATTGGAAGCACCCGATGGGCGAGTACTCGACCCTCATGGCCCGCGATGGTCACGAGTTTCAGGCCTGGCTCGCCGCGCCGCCCGCGCGAGCGCGCGGCGCGATCGTGGTGATCCAGGAGGTCTTCGGCGTCAACCGCCACATCCGCGCGGTCGCCGACGCGTTCGCCGCCGAGGGCTACACGGCCATTGCGCCGAGCCTCTTCGACCGTGTGCGCCGCGGCATCGAGCTCGACTATTCTCCCGCCTCGCTCCAGGAGGGCGCCGGCTACGCGAAGCAGCTGCCGCCGGAGCTCGTGCTGCGCGATCTCGCCGCGGCCCGGGCCGCCGTGAGAAACTCGGGCCGCGCGGCGACGGTCGGCTATTGCTGGGGCGGCACGCTGTCGTATCTCGCGGCCTGCGAGCTGCCGATCGCCGGTGCAGTGGTGTATTACGGCAGGCTCGCGAGCTACCTCGACAAGAAGCCCAAGTGTCCGGTGCTGTATCACTACGGAAGCGACGATGCGAGCATCCCGCCGGCGGACCTCGAGCCGATCCGGGCGGCGGCGAACCCGCCGTCGATCCTCTATGTCTACGAGGGAGCCCGTCACGGCTTCAACTGCGACCAGCGCGATTCCTACCATCCGCAGGCCGCAGCCCTGGCGCGCGGGCGCACACTGGATTTCCTGACCCGCCGCTTGAGCGGCGAGCGAGTTCCTCATGAAGCTGCGCGATCCTGATCTGCTTCGTACCCGGGCCCTCGTCGGGGGCAAGTGGGTGGACGCCACGGGCGGCGCCACGCATCAGGTGATGAATCCCGCGACCCGCGAGCCGATCGGCGTCGTGCCCGAGATGGGCGCCGCCGACGCGCGGCGCGCCATCGAGGCGGCGGCGCAGGCCTTTCCCGCGTGGGCCGCGCAGACCGCCAAGGAGCGCGCGGTGATCCTGCGCCGCTGGTACGAGCTGCTGATGGCGAACCTCGAGGACCTGGCGACGCTCATGACCGCCGAGCAGGGCAAGCCCTTCGCCGAATCGAAAGGCGAGATCGCCTACGCGGCCTCCTTCATCGAGTGGTTTGCGGAGGAGGGCAAGCGGCTGTACGGAGACGTGATCCCCGGCCATCAGGCGGACAAGCGCATCGTGGTGCTGCGCCAGCCCGTCGGGGTGGTCGCGGCGATCACGCCGTGGAATTTCCCGCTCGCCATGATCACCCGCAAGGCGGGACCGGCGCTGGCCGCCGGCTGCACCCTCGTGTGCAAGCCCGCGAGCCAGACGCCCTACTCCGCCCTCGCGGCCGCCTCGCTCGCCGCGCGCGCCGGGGTGCCGGCAGGCGTGCTGAACATGATCACCGGCAACGCCGAGGCGATCGGCGGGGAGATGACTTCCAACCCGCTCGTGCGCAAGCTCACCTTCACCGGCTCGACCGCGGTCGGCAAGAGGCTCATGGCGCAGTGCGCCGGCTCGGTGAAGAAGCTCTCGCTCGAGCTCGGCGGCAATGCGCCGTTCATCGTGTTCGAGGACGCCGATCTCGATGCCGCGGTAGCGGGAGCCATCGCCAGCAAGTACCGCAACACCGGCCAGACCTGCGTGTGCGCGAACCGGCTCCTGGTGCAGGCGGGCGTGTACGAGGCCTTCACGAAAAAGCTGGTGCACGCGGTGGCGCAGCTGCGGGTCGGCGACGGACTCAAAGGTCCGACCGAGCAGGGTCCGCTCATCGACACCAAGGCGCTCGCCAAGGTGGAGCAGCACCTCGCCGATGCCGTGGGCAAGGGCGCTCGGATCGTGCAGGGCGGCAAGCGCCACGCGCTCGGCGGCACCTTCTTCGAGCCGACCGTGGTCGTGGACGTGACGCGCGACATGCTGGTGGCGCGCGAGGAGACCTTTGGACCCGTGGCGCCGTTGTTCCGCTTCGAGACCGAGCAGGACGCCGTAGATATGGCGAACGACACCGAATTCGGGCTCGCGGCCTACTTCTACACGCGCGACCTGGCGCGCTCGTGGCGCGTCGCGGAGGCGCTCGAGTACGGCATCGTCGGCCTCAACACCGGAATCATCTCCACCGAGGTCGCGCCCTTCGGAGGCGTCAAGGAGTCGGGCACCGGCCGCGAGGGCTCGAAGTACGGGATCCTCGACTACACTGAGCTGAAATACCTCTGCGTGGGTCTCGGCTGACGTGACCGAGCGCATCGGCATCCTGCTGGTCAACTCCGGCACGCCGCAGGCGGCGGAAGCCGCCGCGGTGCGCGCCTTCCTCGCCCGCTTCCTCGCCGACCCGCGCGTCGTGGAGCTGCCGCGCGCGCTGTGGCTGCCGCTGCTGTACGGGATCGTTCTGCCGCTGCGGCCGCGGCGCGTCGCGAAGAAGTACCGCCGCATCTGGTCGGCGACCGGTTCGCCGCTCAAGGAGCTCTCGGAGCGCCTCAGCGCCGAGCTCGCCGGCGCGCTCGCGCAGCGAATCCTGGCGCCGCTGTCGGTCGAGCTCGGCATGCTCTACAGCCCTCCCGACGTGCGCGCCGCGCTCGCGCGGCTGCGCGCCTCGGGCGCGCAGCGGATCCTGGTGCTGCCGCTGTTCCCGCAGTACTGCGGCGCCACCACCGGCGCGGTGTTCGACCAGGTGACGGCGGAGCTCTCCCGCTGGCGCTCGCTCCCCGAGCTGCATTTCATCGCCGACTATCACGAGCACCCGGGCTACATCGAGGCGCTGCGCGCGAGCGTCACCGAGCACTGGCAGGCCCACGGCCGCACCGCGCACCTCCTCATCTCCTTCCACGGCATCCCTGAGGGCTACGTTCAGCAGGGCGACCCGTACTTCGAGCGCTGCCAGACGACCGCGCGCTTGCTGGCGGACGAGCTGCTGTTGCCGGACGGGGCATGGAGCGTGAGCTTTCAGTCGCGCTTCGGTCCCACCGGTTGGCTCAAGCCCTACACGATCGAGGTGCTCAACGGCATGCCGGCCCGGGGACTGCGCGAGGTTACCGTCGTGTGCCCGGGTTTCGCCGTCGACTGCCTGGAGACGCTCGAGGAGATCGACATCGAGAATCGCGAGGCCTTCATGCGCGCCGGCGGCCTCCGCTTCCAGTACGTCCCGGCGCTCAACGCCCGCGCCGCTCACGCGCAGGCACTCGCCGATCTGATCGAGCAGCACTGCCGCGGCTGGACGCACCCCGGGCATGGGCGGCTGCCGAGCGCGGCGCGCGGCGCCTCCGCCTGATGACCGGCGCGCCGCTGCCGCTGCTCGGAACCTTCCACGAAGTCAGCTTCGCCGTCCTGGACGTGCGGGCCGCGGTGGAGTTCTACGAGCGGCTCGGCTTCACACCGGCGACCACCACCGACACCTTGAGCCACCCCTACGGTGTGTTGAGCGACGGGCGGCTCTCGGTCGGACTGCATCAGCGGCGGGGGCCCTCGCCGGTGCTGACCTTCGTGCGCCCGGGCATCGCGCACTGGGTGCCGCAGCTCACCGATGCCGGCATCGAGCTCACGGTCTGCCACACCGGCGATGAGGTGTTCAACGAGATCGGCTTCGAGGACCCCTTCGGCCACGCGCTCGCGGTGCTCGAGGCGCGCACCTACTCCCCGGTGCCGCGCGCGCTCACCGAGGTCTCACTCTGCGGCGACTTCGCCGAGGTGAGCCTGCCGGTCACTGACTTTGCCGCTGCGCAGGGCTTCTGGGAGCCGCTCGGCTTCGTGGCCGCCGCGCCGCTCGAGGGACCGTACCCGCACCTGCCGCTCATCAGCGATTACCTCGACGGATCGTTTCATCATCCGCGAGTGTGCGAGCGTGCGATGCTCGTGTTCCGCGACCCCGAGATGCCCGCGCGCATCGCGCGGCTCAAGGAGCTCGGGTTGCCGATGTCAACGATCGCCTCGGGCGCCGCAGACGGCGCGGGCAGCACGCTGCTCGAAAGCCCGCACGGCACGCCGCTCGTGCTGCTCGAGTCCGAGCGCTGAAGGGATGCGCATGTCCCGCCGCCCTCTGTCGGCAGTCCTGGCGCTCCTCGCCTCGCCGGTCCCGCTGCTGCTCGCCTCGCCACCCGCGTTCAGCGACGCGGGCATGTGGACCTTCCACGATTTTCCGCGCGAGCTCGTCAAGGGCCGGTACGGCGCCGACCTGAGCCCCGCGTGGCTCGAGCGCGTGCGCACCGCGACGGCCCGCCTGTCGAACTGCACCGCCTCCTTCGTGTCGCCCGACGGGCTGATGCTCACCAATCATCACTGTGCGCAGGGCTGCCTCGATGAGCACTCGAGCCCGGAACACAACCTCCTGCACTCGGGCTTCCTCGCCCGCACGCGCGATGAGGAGCTCAAGTGCGGCACCCAGGTCGCCGACGTGCTCATGGGTCTGGAGGAGGTCACCGCGGCGGTGCAGGCGGCGATCCGCGGACTCGATGCCAGGAGCGCCAACGACACCCGCAAGAAGACCCTGACCCAGCTCGAGCAGACCTGCGAGCAGCAGAGCCGGCGCGGTCGGTACGGACCGCTCAAGTGCGAATCGGTCGACCTGTACCAGGGCGGCCAGTACTGGCTCTACAAGTACCGCCGCTACCAGGACGTGCGGCTGGTGTTCGCTCCCGAGCGCGATATCGCCGCCTTCGGCGGCGACCCGGACAACTTCCAGTTTCCGCGCTGGTGCCTGGACATGTCGGTGCTGCGCGCCTACACGGGCGACGGCAAGCCCGCCGCGACGCCGGCGTACCTGCGCATCCGGCCCGAGGGGCCGCAGGCCGGCGAAGTGGTATTCGTCTCCGGGCACCCGGGCACGACCGATCGCCTGCTCAGCGTCGCGGAGCTCGAGACGCTCAGAAACGTAGGCCTGCCGCGCTGGCTGCTGCGCGCCGCGGAGCTGCGCGGCCGCTACATCGAGTTCGGCAAGACCGGCGCCGAGGCGAGCCGCATCGTCGAGGACCCGCTGAACTACCTCGAGAACGCCATCAAGGTGCGGCGCAAGCAGCTCGATGCGCTGCTCGATGACCGGCTGCTGAAGGCCAAGCGCCTCGAGGAGGAGGCGCTCCGCGCCCGGGTTGCCGCCGACCCGCAGCTCGCCGCCGCGATCGGCGAGCCCTGGTCGGACATCGCCCGGGCGGAGCTGCGCGAGCAGGAGCTCTACCTGCCCTACACGTTTCTCGAGCAGGGCGCCGGCTTCAACAGCCACCTGTTCACCTACGCGCGCACGCTGTTGCGCGCCGCCGCCGAGCGCACCAAGCCGAGCACCGATCGCCTGCGCGAATACCGCGACACGGCGCTCTCGCGCCTCGCGCAGCGCACCACCGCGCCGGTGCCCGTGTATCCGGCCCTCGAGAAGCTCACGCTCTCCTTCGGCCTCGAGCGCATGCGCGAGTGGCTCGGGCCGGACGCGCCGATCGTGCGGGCGCTGCTGACGAGCGACTCCCCCGACACGCTGGCCGCGCGGCTCGTGGACGGGTCTGAGCTCGCCGATCCGGCGCTCCGCCGGGGCCTGTGGGACGGCGGCGCAGCAAGGATCGACGCCTCGCACGACCCGATGATCGAGCTCGCGCGCAGCGTCGACGGCGAAGCCCGCGCGGTGAGGAAGAGCTACGAGGACGAGGTCGAGGCCCCCGTCCAGGCCGCCTCCGAGAAGATCGCCCGCGCCCGCTTCAGCGCCTACGGCACCAGCCTCCCCCCGGATGCCACCTTCACGCTGCGTCTCAACTTCGGCACCGTGCAGGGCTGGAAGGAGGACGGCCGCGAGATCGAGCCCTTCACCCGACTCGCGCGCCTGTTCGAGCGCGCCACCGGCGAGGAGCCCTTCCGCATTCCCGGCAGCTGGCTTGCGCTGCGGGCGCAGCTCGATCCGCAGACGCCCTTCAATCTCTCGACCAGCAACGACATCGTGGGCGGCAACTCGGGCAGCCCGCTGATCGACGCCCAGGGGAGGCTCGTCGGACTCATGTTCGACGGCAACATCCATTCGATCGCGGGCAGCTACTGGTACGACCCGCAGCTCAACCGCGCGGTCGCGGTGGACCCTGCCGTCATGCTCGAGGCGCTGCGCAAGGTGTACAAAGCGGACGGCTTACTTTCGGAGCTCGGACTGCACTGACCGCACTCGTCGCGCGCAAACGCGGAAGCTGATTCGCATCTCGTCCTGCACCTGCAGCGCGCCCAACATGGCGCTGAACGGCGTCAGCCCGAGCTCGCTCTGCCTGAGGCGCGCCTCGCCCGATGCGGTGACCGTCCCATCGGTCAGGCGGTAACTGACCGGGACCGTGATGGCGCGCACCTCGCCGCGGACCGTGGTCTGCACGCGCGCGAGCACCATCCCGCCGGCCGCGCCGGCATCTCCCGCGGCCGCTGCGGCCGGCTCGAGCCGCAGCGTGCGCAGCACGATGTCGTGATGGCGCTCGCCATCGAGGAGCGCCGCGCCCAGCATGTTGCGCCGCGTTCCCTGCCGCGCGGCCTCCGGCACCTCGGGCGGGAAGTCGGCGCTGCCCTCGCGCTCGCGCAGTGCCACCTCATCGACGCTGAGCTCGGCCACGGGAACATGTATCTCGAAGCTCGCACGCCTGAGATCGCCGGGCACGTAGACCGTGCCGCTGAGCGAGTGCGAGGCGATCACGTGGTTGTGGCCGGCGCTTGCGAGCGCGCCGCCGCGGTAGGCGCGGATCACGAGCAGCGATTCGTCCGCTATGACGTCGTAGGGCGCTCCCTCGTGCGGCGCGGGCGTCTCGGCCTCGACCCGCGGTGCAGCAGCCTCTGGCGACGGCGCGGGAGCGCGCGTCGGCAGCGGACAGCCGCCGAGCAGCAGCGCGGAGAGCGCCGCGCCGAGCGCGCGCGGTTTGCAAGCGGCGTTCACCCGCATAAGCTTAGCCCTCATGGGTCTACGGAACACCACGGAGCGCTGGGGCGCGGTCTCGCAGCTGCTGCACTGGCTGATCGTCGGGCTGCTCATCGTGCAGGTGACGCTCGCCGAGATGGCCGACGAGCTGCCGGTTGGAGTGAAGAAGCTCACGCTCCTCGCGCGCCACAAGTCCTTCGGCATCACGATACTGGCTCTGGCGCTGCTGCGACTCGCCTGGCGGCTCCGCAATCCAACACCCCTGCTGCCGGGGACGCTCAAGCCCTACGAGCGCGCCCTGGCGCGCATCACGCACGTCACGCTCTATGTGCTGCTGTTCGCGATGCCGCTCTCGGGTTGGACGATGTCCTCGGCTCGCGGCTTTCCGGTCAGCTGGTTCCATCTCTTTCAGCTGCCGGACCTGGTGTCGAAGAACAAGGCGCTGTACGAGGCGCTCCTGACCACCCACGGCACGCTCGCAGCGGTGCTGGCTGTGGTCGTGGCGCTGCACGTGGCCGGTGCGCTCAAGCATCACTTCATACACAAGGACGACGTGCTGCGGCGTATGCTCCCGCTCCCCTCCGCAACTTCCGGGACCAGGCGATGACCAGACGAGCTTCAAGGACGGCGGGATGGGGGCTGGCAGCCGCGGCAGCGGGCATCGCGGCGCTGGCGTGGCTGGGCGCCTCCGCGGCAGACACCGCCCCGGTCGCGCACTACGTGCTGGATCCCGCGAAGAGCTCGCTCGCGTTCAACTTCGATCAGGCGGGCGCCCAGAACAAGGGCAAGTTCACGCGCTTTCAGGTGAGCTTCGACTTCTCACCGGATAATCTACCGGCCAGCCGGCTCGAAGTCACCGTCGAGATGAGCTCGGCCGACACCGGCGACCAGGAGCGCGACGACACCTTGCGCGGCGCGGACCTGTTCGCGGTGGCGAAGTTCCCGCAGTCGCACTACACGGCCACGCAGTTCGCGAAGACGGCGACCGGCTACGAGGCCGTCGGCAAGCTCACGCTCCGAGGCGTGACGCGTGACGTGCGCGTGCCCTTCACGTTCCGCAACGCCACCGAGAACGGCGTCGCCGTGGGGTACATGAGCGGCAAGACGACGCTCCGGCGGCTCGACTTCGGCGTCGGCCAGGGCGACTGGAAGGCCACCGATCAGCTCGGGAACGATGTCGGAGTGTCCTTCGCGCTGCGGCTCGCCGCCGCGGCTCATTAGCCGGCCCGGGCGGCGCCCATGGCGCCGCACGGCCGTTCAGGCCGTCGGTCTGAAGAGGCCCGCGATCGTGTTGACGGCGAGCTCGGCCTCCGCGCGATCCGGGACGGTGGTCTCGTCGTTGAAGCCGTAGTAGTC
>MNCZ01000107.1 GCA_001914695.1 Gammaproteobacteria bacterium 13_2_20CM_66_19
GGGCTTGGCCGGGATCGAGGCATCTCCCGGCACCACGACGGCGACCATGTCGTCGGAGCAGCCGGGCGCGACGCGCAGCCCGGTCGGGAACTCGATGTGCATTTCCGCAAGGCCCTCCGGCATCGGCGCCTCCCAGGAGCTCGTGTTGAGGCCCGCCATGATGTGCGCCCACACGGGCAGCGCGCCGGCGGAGCCCGTGAAGCCGGTGGGCTCATCGCTGTCGTAGCCGACCCAGACCACCGCGAGATGACTGCCGGAGAAACCGGCGAACCAGCTGTCTCGAAAGTCCGAGGAGGTGCCGGATTTTCCGGCCACCGTGAGCCCCGCCGGCAGCACGGCCCGCGCTCCGCGCCCGGTGCCGCGCTCCATCACCTCGACGAGCATGCGGTCGAGCTGGTACACGGCCTCGGGAGAGGCCACCTGGCTCACCTCGAGCGGGAAGGCCTTGAGCGGCTTGCCGTCGGCGCTGATGACCGCGCGCACCGCGCGCAGCGGGTTGTGAAAGCCGCCGCTCGCGAGGCCGTTGAAGAGCTGCGCCGCCTCGAGAGGCGTAACCTCCACCGCGCCGAGCAGCATCGCCGGCACCTGCAGCGGCGGCTGCGGGAGGCCAAAGCGCTGCAGCGTGTCGGCGACCTTGGGCAGGCCGACGTCGAGCCCCACGCCGACGGTGGCGAGATTGAGCGACTCGGCGAGCGCGCGCACCACCGGGACGGGCCCGTAGACCTCGTGAGTGAAATTCTCCGGCTGCCAGTGACGGCCGTTGGCGAGCTTCAGGTCGATGGGCGCGTCCTGCACCAGGGTGGCGGCGTTGTAGCGGCCGCTCTCGAGCGCGGTGAGATAGATGAAGGGCTTCACCAGCGAGCCCATCGAGCGGTGCGCGTCGAGCGCGCGGTCGAAGCCGTCGTAGCCCACGTTTCGGCCGCCGACAATGGCGATCACATCGCCGCTCTGCGGCGTCGTGACCACGAGCGCGCCCTCGAGCGGCTCCGGGCGTTTGTGCTGGCGATCGAGGCGCGCCAGCTCGCGCTCGAGCGCGTGCTCGGCCTGCTCCTGGGCGCGCGGATCGAGGCTGGTGTAGATCTTGAGGCCCGCCTCGGTGAGATCCTGGTCGTGATAGTCGCGACGGAGCGTGCGGCGCACGAAATCGAGGTACGCCGGGTAGTAGGCGCCGGCGGGCCGGCTCGTGACCCCGAGCGGCCGCCGCGCAGCGGCACTGGCATCCTCGGCCTTCACGATGCCCTGCTCGGCCATGACCTTGAGGACGAGGTCGCGGCGGGCGCGCGAGCGCTCGGCATGGCGCCGCGGGTCGTAGTACGAGGGTCCACGGACCACCGCGACGAGGAGCGCCACCTCCGAGAGGTCGAGCTCGGCGAGCGGCTTGCCGAAATAGAACTGGCTGGCGAGCCCGAAGCCGTGAATGGCGCGATCGCCGTCCTGGCCGAGGAAGATCTCGTTGATGTAGGCGTTCATGAGATCCGCCTTGGTGAAGTGCGCATCCAGCGCCATCGCCATGATCGCTTCGCGAATCTTGCGCGTGAACGTCTGTCGCGTGCTCAGGAAGTAGCTTCGCACCAGCTGCTGGGTGAGGGTGCTCCCGCCCTGCTCGATCTGCCGGGCGCGCACGTTCACCCAGAGCGCGCGCAGCATCGCAACCGGGTCGACGCCGTGATGGCTGTCGAACTTGCGGTCCTCGACCGCTTTCAGCGCCGCCGGGAGCAGTGCCGGCACCTCCTGCGGCGTGACGACGATGCGATCCTCGCCGTGAATCGGGAAGATGCTGCCGATCAGCAGCGGCTCGAGCCGCAGCACCGGCACCTCCTGTCCGGCGCCGTCGCGCAGGCTCTCGAGCCCCTTCGGGCCCGCGACCACGCTGAGGAGCGTGGCGGTGCGCGTCTCGTCGGCGAAGCGCACCGGCCGGAGCGCCACGTCGATGCGCTCGCCCTGGACGCGGTAAGTCCCCGGGCGGTCGAGCGCTGTGGTGCGCCGGTAGCCCAGGCGCTGCAGCTCCGCCTCGAGCTCTGCCGGCGAGAGTGCCAGGCCCGCGTAGAGCTCGAGCGGCGCCGCGTACACCTGCGCCGGCAGCGTCCAGCGGCGCCCCTCGAACTGGTGCGTCACCAGGAGGTCGAGGTACAGCACGTAGAGGGCCACGGCGAGCGCCGTGATCCCGAGCGCGAGCAGCGCAATCCGTTTCAGTTTCAGATGAAGAGCTCCACCGCCGCAGGCCGCAGGTTGTACTCGGAGCTCATCGCGTGTCCGTAGGCTCCGGCGTTCGCGACGAGCAGCACGTCTCCCTCGCGGGTCGGGGGCAGCAGCCGATCGTGCCCGAGGACGTCCGCGCTCTCGCAGATCGGGCCGACCACGTTCACGAGCTCGGTGGCCGGCTCGTCCGCGCGGCTCAGGTTCACGATCTCGTGGTAAGCGCCGTAGAGCGCCGGACGGACGAGAGAGTTCATGCCGGTGGCCACGCCGACGAAGCGCACCCCGCCCTTGGCCTTGAGCTGCGTCACGCGCGCGAGCAGCACGCCTGCCGCCGCGACCAGGTAGCGGCCGGGCTCCAGCCATATCTCGAGGCGCGGATGCTCGGCGCGCACCGCGGCGAGCAGCGCATCGAGCCTGGCGAGATCGACCCCCGGCTGGTCGGGATGCTCGGGCACTCCGAGCCCGCCGCCGACATCGATGACCTCGAGCTCTCGGAAGGCGCGCGCCGCGGCGGCGAGGAGGCGTGCGGTGTGCTCCCAGCTCGTGACGTCGAAAATCCCGCTGCCGACGTGCGCCTCGAGGCCGACGATCCGCGCGCGAGCTTCGCGGGCCAGCCGGGCGCAGTCGGGGAGCTCCGCGATCGGCACGCCGAACTTCGAGCGCGTGCCGGCGGTGCGCACGTGAGTGTGGTGGCCGCGACCGACGCCGGTGTCGACGCGAACGAAGATGTCACGGTTGCCGAAAAGCTCCGGCCAGCTGTCGAGCGCGTAAGTGTTGTCGACCGTCACCCGCACTCCGCGCTCGAGCGCCCAGGCGTACTCCGCGCGCGGCGCAAAATTCGGCGTATAGAGGATGCGTGCGGGCTCGAGATCGGGAAAGAGCGTGAGTACTCGCTCGACCTCGCCGCGCGACACGCACTCGAACTCGACGCCGGCGGCCCGCAGCGTCCGCAGGAGCTCGGGGTGCGGATTGGCCTTGATGGAGTAGTGCACCCGCGACAGCGCGGCGAGGCCACGCAGTGCCCGCGCGGCCCCCTGGACAGCGTCGAGGTCGTACACGAAGGCCGCGTCACGGTCGCCGAGCGCGCCGAGGAGCTCGGCCCGTTTGGCGCGCCACCAGGGGAGCGAGGCGCCCCCGGCGCGGTCGTGTGGCCGCGAGAACAGCTGCTGCCAGGTAGGACCGAGAACCTTGTCGCCCGGCACCGGGCGGATCAGCAGCTCGTGCAGCTGCTCGACCAGACGGTCACCCTGGTCCTCATCGACCACGAAGGTGAAGTTCAGATCGTTGGCCGCCTGGCTCACGAGGTGGATCTTCTGCTCCTCGAAGAACTCGAAAGCGCCCCCGAGCTGATGGAGGATCGCGCGGATGTTGCGTCCCACGAGACTCACCGAGGCGCACGGCCCGATCACCTGCACGCGGCACAGGCGCGACAGATCGGCGGCGAGAGCTGCGACCTGGACGTTGTCGAGGGTGTTGGCCGCCGGGTCGAGGGAGACCGTGACGTTGGTCTCCGAGGTCGACACCAGGTCGACCGACAGGCCGTGATCCTTGAACACCCGGAAGGCATCGGCGAGGAATCCCACCTGGTGCCACATCCCGGGGCTCTCCATGGAGATGAGCGTGATGCCCTTCTTCGAGCACACCGCCTTCAGCTGCGCCCCCCCGATGCTGCTCTCGGCGGAGAGCACCGTGCCTTCGAGGTCCGGCGCCTGGGTCGCATAGACGTGCAGCGGAATGCCGTACTGGCGAGCGGGCAGGATGCAGCGCGGGTGCAGCACCTTGGCGCCGCTGGTCGCGATCTCCTGCGCCTCGTCGTAGTGGAGCGCCCGCAGCAGCCGCGCGCTCGGCGTCGCGCGCGGGTTGGCGCTGAACATGCCGGGCACGTCGGTCCAGATCTCGAGCCGCTGCGCGCGCAGCTTCGCTGCGAGGTACGCCGCCGAGGTATCCGAGCCGCCGCGCCCGAGCAGCACCGTGTGGCCCTCCTCGTCGCTCGCGATGAACCCTTGCGTGACGATCGCCGGCGCGAGAGAGGCGAGCCGCCGCTCGAGCGCTGAGTCGGGCGCGAAGCCGCAGGTCGCCGACAGCACACTGGCCTTCGCGGAGGCGCTGCGCCGCTCCTCGGCGCGCAGCAGCGTCCGCGCATCGGCCCACGCCACCTCGAGCCCGCGCGAGCGGAGGAACCGGGCGCCGATCTGAGTCCCCATCAGCTCGCCGGTGGCGAGCACCCGTGCGCGCGTGCGATCCGTCACCTCGGTGGACCGGGCCACGCCGGCCGCCATCTCGCGCAGTTCCTCGAGCTGGCGCTCGACGTCGTCCCCCAAGGGCACGCCGAGCTCTGCCGCGAGAGCCCGGTGGCGCTCCTCGATGGCCCGCAGCTGCTCTTTCTGAGCCTCCGGTTCCGGGACATCGAGCACACGCTCGAGGCGGTCCGTGATCCCGGAAATCGCCGAGTGCACGATGAGCACGCGGGCGCCGGCCGAGCGGCGCTCGGCGGCGACCCGCGCAATGTTGGTCCAGTTGGCCAGTGTCGAGACGCTCGTCCCGCCGAATTTCAGGACAATCCAGGCCGAGGGCGTTCGGGTCACTTCTTCGGCTCTCCGGGCGCGCGGCTTTGAGCGCGCGAGGTGGGCAATCCGCCCCGCCTGCTGTGCTTGGGATTGGAGCGGGCCGGATGCCCGCCGGTTCTAGAGCTCGTCGTCGAAGTCCTTGAGATCCTTCTCGAGCTTCTTGTCCGCCAGGACCTCCTCGAGGCGGCTCCAGGCGGCCTTGCCGCGCTTGCCCTGGGTACGGACGCGCTTGTCCACCCGATCGAGCATCCGGTCGTAGTCGGTGCCGTCCTCGGGTGGGGTGCTCAGAAATTCATCGTCGAGATCGAAGCTCTGGTTGTCTCGTTCCGACATCTGGTGACCGAAATATTAAATTAATTCAATAACTAACGCGCCTTGGGGCGCACCGAACAAGGCTGCGAACTATAGCCGAATTGCGCCGCCGATCAACTTTTTGACCTTAACCCGGGACAGGTGTTGCCGGGGTGGGTGCGCCGCCTGAGGGGGCGCGCGGGGAAACCTCCAGCGAGGGGTACCAGGATCTCCCCATGGAGAACGTCAGGGCCTGCGGGGCGGGTCCGCCCCGCTCAGGGCTGATCGGTGCGGTCACGGACCACCACGGGCGCGCCACGACTCAAGCCCAGTCCCTCCGCCGCGCTGTTCTCGGCGCGAGCGATCTCCACCACGCCGAAGGAGTTCACCAGCGCGAGATACTCCCCGGGGCGGCTATCGCCGTAAGTGCGCAGCAGCGGGAAGGAGTGATTGCCCGCGTGCACCAGCGGCAGACGGAAGCGCTCGATGAGCGCCGCGTCGATGTTGGTGATGAGGTTGCCGAAGTGATCGATGCTGATGACCACGCCGGTGACGCTGCGCGGCTCGACCGCCGGGTCCTCCACCCAGGCGGGCACGAGCGCGCTCACGCGCTCGCCGAGATCCTGCGGCTGACAGCGTCCCGCGGCGAGCTCGGCGGCGACCGGCGCGAAGATGTCGCGCCCGTGGAAGGTAGCGCTCGGGTGATGCACCCCGAGACGCGCGAGCTCTCCGGCGCCGAGGCGCACGATCAGTGCATCCGGCGCACGGCTCACGACGGGTGCCAGAAGCCCGTTGTCGGGCGCGAGGAACAGATGGTCGCCGGCGCGCACGGCGACGATGCTGCGCGAGGTGCCGACGCCCGGATCCACCACCGCGACGTGCACCGTGCCGGCCGGAAAATACCCGAAGGCGCGCGCGAGCCAGAAGCCGGCCTCCGCGGGCCAGTGCACCACGATCTCGTGCGTCAGATCGATGATGCGCGCGGCCGGGAAGCGCGCGAGCATGCAGCCCTTCATGACGCCCACGAACGGCCCCTGGTGCCCGAAGTCCGTGGTGATGGTGATGACCCCTGAGGCCGGGGTGGTCATGGGCTCGATGCGCTCGCTCGGGCCGGTTGCCGCTTCCTCAGCCGCGGCCGCCGCGGCCTCCCGCGGCGGGACCGCCCTCGGCACAGGAGCGGCACCGGTCGGTATATGGCACCGCGGCGAGCCGCTCCGGCTCGATGTCCTCACCGCACACCGAGCATGTCGTATAGCGCCCGGAGGCCAGGCGGCGCAGCGCCGCCTCGACCTGTTGCAGCTCTTCCTGCGCGGAGTGTGAGATGGCGCCGAGCACGTCATCGTTCTCGCGCTGTGTCACCTGCTCGGCGAAGTCGGCGGACAACGGGTCCGCCTCGTGGCGCAGATCCGCGCTCGCGTCACTGGCGCGCTGGCGCAGCTCCTCGCGGCGCTTGAGCAGTCGATCGCGTACCGCCTCGGTATCCACGTTGGATTTTTCCCCCGGGAAAGCAGCCCTCAGGAGGCCCGCTTGGCGCGACGGCGCTCCTCGAGCCATGTCTGCATTTTGTCGAAGGGCTCGATGAACTTCATCACGCCCTCGCGCTCGAGTTGCTGTGCGACGGCCTCGAGGTCGATGTCGAGCCGCTCGAGTGCCTCGCGCGTATCGCAGCCCTCGGCGATGTGCCGCTCGAGCCGCAGCTCCGGCCTCCCGAGGCGCCGATAGGCAGCCAGCGTCTCGAGTGGCATGGTGTTGACCGTCTTCGGCACGATCAGCTCCTCGATATACTTCACCGGGCCGTAGCTCGGATCCTTCGTCGAGGTCGACGCCCACAGCAGCCGCTGCGGGCGCGCCCCGCGCTCCGCGAGGCTCTGCCACTCTCCCGTCGCGATCGTCTCCTCGAAGATCTCGTACGCGCGGCAGGCACTGGCGATCGCCGCCTTGCCGCGCAGCGCGCGCGCCGCGGGCTGGCCGCGGGCGGCGAGCGCGTCGAGCAGTCTGTCGACGGCGGTGTCGATGCGGCTGAGGAAGAAGCTCGCGACCGAGGCGAGCGTCTCGAGCGACTGACCCGCCGCGGCGCGTGCCTCGAGCCCGCCCATGTAGGCGCGCGCGACCGCGCGATAGCGCTCGGGCGAGAACAGCAGCGTCACGTTCACGTTGATGCCCGCTGCTACAAGCTCGCGGATCACCGGCAGGCCCGCTTCGGTGCCGGGGATCTTGATGAGCGCGTTGGGGAGCCGCAGCCGCTCCCACAGGCGCCGCGCTTCCGCGAGACTGCCGGCGCCGTCGTACGCGAGGTGGGGCGATACTTCCATGCTGACGAACCCGTCGCCGCCGGAGCTGGAGTCATACAGCGGGCGCAGCAACGCCGCCGCGGCCCGCAGATCCTCGATGGCGAGCTCCTCGTACAAGGCCAGACTCGAGGAGACCCTCGGCAGAAGCTCGGCGATCGGCCGCGCGTACTCGGGATCCGTCGTGATCGCGTTGCCGAAGATCGCCGGGTTGGAGGTGAGTCCCGCGATGCCGTCGTCCCGGATGAGGCGCGCGAGGGTTCCCTCGCGCAGCATGCGGCGACTGATGTCATCGAGCCATGCGCTCTGGCCGAGCTTGCGCAACTCGAGCAGCGGATTGGGTACCGGCGCGCTCATACGGTCACTCTTCGCCGAGAGTAGCGCAGCTGACCGCGCGAGTCTCGCGGTTTCGGTCCGGATATGCGTAAATCGAGCTGGCCGGCCCCAGTGCGAGGAGCACGCCATGCCCGAGATGTCCCCGGCCGCGAAGCTGGCCGAGGAACTGCGCTCCCTGGTGAGCGATGCCGAAGCGTTGCTGCGGGCGAGCACGAGCGCGGACGGCGGGGACGGCGCGGAGGTGCAGGAGCGCGCCGAGGCCACCCTGCGGGAGCTGCGTGGGCGGCTCAACGCGCTCGAGGAGCAGTTCACCTCGCGGGCGCGCGACATGGACACCTACGTGCGCAGCAACCCCTGGCAAGCCGTGGCGGTGGTCGGGAGCGTCGCGCTGCTGCTCGGCCTCATGATGGGCCGGCGCTGATGGGCGCGCCCGCCTCCGCGCTCGGGGGTTTGCTCCGAGCCGCCTTCGACGCACTCAGAACCCGCCTCGACCTCGCCGCAGTCGAGCTCGAGATCCATCTGCTCTCGCTGGTGCGGGTGCTGGTATGGCTCATGGCCGCAGTCGCCTGCGCGCTGCTGGCGGTCGCCTTCGCCGTGACGGCGCTCGTCGTTGCGCTCTGGGACACGCATCGCACCCTCGGTCTCATCGGCGGCACCCTGGCCTTCCTCGCGCTCGCCGGGGTGTGCGCTGCGCTCGGTGCGCGCACGCTCCGCAGGCAGCCGGGGGTCCTCGAGGGGTCGCTCCAGCAGTTGCGCGAGGACCGGCGCGGCGCCGGGAGCGAGCCGTGAGCCGTCTGACGGAGCTTCGAGCGCGCCGCGCCAATCTCCTGGCGCGCTGCGCCGCGCAGCGCGCGGACCTCGCGCGGCGCATCGCTGAGCTGCGTCCCGCAGCGGCGGGCGGCGGGCCGGAGGGAGCGCAGGGAGCGGCGCGCGGCGGCGCGCGCCATCCGCTCGGCTGGATTGCGGTGCTCGCCGGGTTGATGCTGGCGACGCGCGCCCGCGAGGTGCTGTCGCTGCTCGTCTTCATTCGCTCCGCCGCTGAGCTCGCGGTGCGGGCCGTGCAGGTGCTGCGCCTGTTCGGCCACCGCGATACACCGCGCGCCGCCGGCTCCGCCGGCGCCGCCGCAGCCTCACCCGCCGCGCCCGCGGAGGGCCGCCCGGGCCACGCCTAGCGCCGCTTGCCGCAGGTGCGCCTGCGCGGGTAGTCAGCGCGACGTCTGCGAGGCGCCCGCCGCCGCCTGCGGCGCGGGTGCGGGCGGCGTGTCGGGCTCGGCCGCGAGCCCGACCAGAGTGGGCGTGCCGCTCGCGGCGACGAGCGTGGCGCGCGCCAGGTCCCAATTGATAGCGGCGGTGTTGCTGCCGAGCGCCTGGTCCAGCATCTGCGACAGCAACTGCACGTCCGGCTCGATGCTCTGCCCTTCCTCGTCGACCGGCGGGTGCGCTTCGAGCAACAGCTGACCGTCCACCCAGGCGACCTTGACCGGCTCGTTGATGAGCCGCACGGGGGTCCCGACCGGAACGAGCGCAAAGACCGCGGCGACATCCTCGGGGTACATTCGGATGCAGCCGTGCGTGACCGCCATGCCGACGGCGGTCGGGTTATTGGTGCCGTGGATCATGTACTCGCCGTTGCCCGCGGCGAGCCGCAGCGCAAAGTCACCGAGCGGATTGTCGGGACCCGCGCCTACGACTTTCGGCAGCGGATCGCCATTCGCGGCGTGCTCCTTGCGGATCGACTCGGGCGGATACCAGGCGGGGTGTTTGATCTTGGCGATGACGTGCGTGTCGCCAAGCGGCGTGCGCCAGTCCATCTTGCCGATGCTCACCGGATAGGTGATGACGACCGGCTGCTCGCCCTTGCGCGGCTTGGGGTAGTAGTACAGCCGATGCTCAGGCAAATTCACGACCAGGCCGGTGCGCGGACCGGCCGGCAGGATGCGCCGCCCGGGCAGCAGGAGCTTCGTGCCCGCCCCCGGCAACCACACGTCCACACCGGGGTTGGCGCGAATGATTTCGTAGTAACCGAGACTGTAGCGATGGGCCAGATCCGGCAACGTGTCCTCGTACACCGTCTGCATGCTCGTGTCGGTCCCCACCACCGGGGAGCCGTCCGCAGGGAGCGGATAGACGCTCGCGTGGAGCGGCGTCGCAAGGAGGGCCGGCAGAGACAGCGCGGCCATCCGACCGGCTTTTTTCACGTACATCATGCGATTTCTGTAATAGTCTCTATATCTTACTGAAATAACTATGTTTTATGACCGAGTGGTGCGCCCCGCATCCGACCTCGCCCACCCCTCTATTCTAAAGGATTCCTTTACCATCGCGCGCCGTGACCCGTCGCGGAAAACTGCCGCGCGCCTTCTTCGCCCGCAACACCCTCACCGTGGCGCGCGATCTGATCGGGGCGCGCCTGGTGCACGACGACGGTCGCACCGTGCGGGCCGGGCGCATCGTCGAGACGGAAGCCTACCTCGGGCCCCGCGATCTCGCCGCGCACTCCTCCCGCGGCCGCACAGCCCGCACGGAGGTCATGTTCGGCCCCCCGGGGCACGCTTACATCTATTTCATCTATGGCGTCTGGAACTGCCTGAACGTGGTGACGGCTGCGCCCGGAGTGCCGCACGCGGTCCTGCTGCGGGCGATCGAGCCGCTCGAGGGTGTCACCGACCGCACCTCGGGTCCGGGGCTGCTCTGCCGCGCGATGCACATCGACCGGCGGCTGAACGGCATCGATCTCGCCGGGGACGTGCTCTGGCTCGAGCCCGCGCCCGCCGGCGCGCCCCCGGCCCGGGTCGGGCGCAGCCCGCGCATCGGAGTCGACTACGCGGGCGAGTGGGCGCGGCGGCCGTGGCGGTTCTTCGATCGGGCGTCCGCCTGCGTTTCCAGAGACGGCGGGCACGATTCGCGCTGACCAAAGCGCGCCGGGCGGCCGGCTGCTGCTTAAACTAGCCTCACGCCGCGCGTCCGCGGCTGCTGCCCGAAGGCCGAAGGCGGCGGGCGAGGAACGAAAGGAAAGCGAATGTCGATCCGCATCTCAACACTCGCGCTCATGCCGTGGCTGCTCGCGGCCGCGCTCGCGGTCCTCGCGCCGCCCTCCCCCGCGCAGCCCCTGGAAGGCAGCGACTACAAGAAGCTCGAGCCGCCCCTGCCGACCGACAGTCCCGGAAAGATCGAGGTGATCGAGTTCTTCTCGTACGGCTGCCCGCATTGCAGCGCCTTCCATCCGCTGATCAGCGCCTGGGCGGCCAAGCTCCCGAAGGACGTGGTGTTCAAGCGCGTGCCCGTCAGCTTCAACCGCCCGCAGTGGATCAATCTCGCGCGCGCCTACTACGCGCTGCAGGCGACCGGAGACCTGCCGGCGCTCGATGGGGCACTCTTTCACTCGCTGCACGTGGAGAACCTGCAGCTCTTCGACGAGCCGAGTCTCGCCGCCTGGGTGGGCAGTCACGGCGGCAATGCCGAGAAGTTCACACAAGCGTACACGTCCTTCGGCGTCAACAATCAGACCGTGCAGGCCGATCGGCTCGCGGAAAGGTATCTGGTCGAGGCCATCCCCGCGCTTGCCGTCAACGGCACCTACCTCGCGCTGGCCGACAGTACGCACGGCCAGGGCCCCTACTTCGCCGACCTCATCGCCCACACCGACGCGCTCATCGCGCGCGTGCGCAGCGAAACCGCCGCACGCGGGGCGGCGGCACCGCCCGCGACGACCGGCAAGGCGAAATAGTCCCGGCGGGGGATGGCCCGGGGACGCGCCCGCGCCCCTTCAATTCCCGCTGTCGCGCGCGAGCTCGAGGAGCGCGCTCCCCTCGGGCACGCGCTCGCCGCGGGCGAAGTGAATCGTCTCGACCGTGCCGGCGTAAGGGGCGGTAATGGCGTGCTCCATCTTCATCGCCTCGATCACCATCAGCACCTCCCCGGCGGAGACTTTCTGTCCGACCGTGACCGGCACCGCCACGACCACGCCGGGGAGCGGCGTCGTGAGCCCGCCGGTGGCGGCGCTCGGGGAGAATTCGTGCGTGCGCGGGTCCTCCAGCAACAGCTCGTACGGCTCATCGGCGGTCCACAGATACACGCGCGCGCCGTCCAGGTGGTAACGCGCCTGCCGGCGCCGCGTCTCGATGCGCGCCGCGACGACTGCGCCGCTGCACGCCGCATCGGCGAGTGCCAGGCGCGCACCTCCATTCACAGTCACGGCGGCGGGCCTGCCGTGCACGAACTCCAGCTCCACCGCGTGGGTGTGTCCGCGCCATGAGAAGCCGTAGGCGACCCGTGCCGGAAGGTTGGGGGTAAAGCCATCGGCGAGGCCCCAGGGGCTGCCCGCCCCGGGCTCGCGCGGCGCGGCCCCGCCCTCGCCAGCGTGCAGGGCAAGGGCCGCCAGGATGAGCGCCTCGGGGGCGGCGGCCGGCGGGCCGGCGAACTCCCCCGCAGCCTGATCGAGCAGCGCGACGTCGTGCCGCACTTCCAGAAAGCGCGCCGATCGCAGGATGCGGCGCAGCCAGCGCTCGTTGGTGTGAACCCCGGCGCAGTAGGTCGAGGCGAGCGCGTCCGCGAGCCGCGCCGAGGCGAGCCCGCGCTCGGGAGCCCAGGCGATGATCTTGCCGAGGAGCGAGTCGTAGCAGTCGGGAACCGTGTCGCCGGTGGCAAACCCGGCGTCCACGCGCACGCCGGGCAGCTCCGGCCATTCGAGGAGCGCGAGCCGCCCGGCGCTCGGAAGAAAGCCGCGCTCCGGATCCTCGGCACAGACGCGCGCCTCGATCGCGTGACCCTCGAAGCGCACCTCGCTCTGCCCGAGCGGCAGCGGCTCCCCGGCGGCGACTCGCAGCTGCCACTCGACCAGATCGAGCCCGGTCACGGCCTCGGTCACGGTGTGCTCGACCTGCAGCCGCGTGTTCATCTCCATGAAGTAGAACTCGCCGCCGTCGAGCAGGAACTCGACGGTGCCCGCACTCACGTAGCCGATCTCGCGCGCGACCACGAGCGCCGCGGCGCGCAGCCGCTCGCGCAGCGGCTCGGGGAGCCCCGGCGCCGGCGCCTCCTCGATGAGCTTCTGATGGCGGCGTTGCGTCGAGCAGTCGCGCTCGCCCAGGTGCACGAGATTGCCGCGGCTGTCGGCGAACACCTGCACCTCGATGTGACGCGGCGCGGGCAGATAGCGCTCGAGGAGGAGCGAGCCGTCGCCGAAGGCGCTCTCGGCGAGCCGCCGGGCGGCGGCGAGCGCGGTGTCGAGCTCGGCCGCGGCGCGGACGATCTGCATGCCCTTGCCGCCTCCCCCGGCCGCCGGCTTGATGATCAGGGGGAGCCCGAGGCGCTCGGCCTCGCTCGCGAGGCGCCGTAGGTCTTGCTCGCTTCCGGCGTAGCCCGGCAGCACCGGCACGCCCGCCGCAGTCAAGCGCCTCTTGGCGAGAATCTTCGAACCCATCGCAGCGATCGCCGCCGGGGGTGGGCCGACGAAGCTCAAGCCGGCGTCGAGGCAGGCCTGCGCGAACTCGTGATTCTCGGCGAGAAAGCCGTAGCCGGGATGGACGGCCTGCGCGCCGCTCGCGCGCGCCGCCTCGATGATGCGGGCGATGTTGAGATAACTCTCGCGAGCGGCCGCCGGCCCGATGTGCACCGCCTCGTCCGCCTCCCGTACGTGGCGCGCCGCCGCGTCGGCATCGGAGAACACCGCGATGGTGCGCAGGCCCAGCCGGCGGGCAGTGCGGAAGATGCGGCACGCGATCTCGCCGCGATTGGCAACCAGGAGACTCTCGATCACGCTCCCCTCCGCTTCAGGCCGCCCTACATCCGGAACACGCCGAAGGGCGCCGGCTCCGCCGGCGCGTTGCCCGCGGCCGCGAGCGCGAGAGCGAGCACGCGGCGCGTCTCGAGGGGATCGATCACGCCGTCGTCCCACAGCCGCGCGGACGAGTAATACGGGTGTCCCTGGCGCTCGTACTGCTCGCGGATCGGCTGCTTGAAGGCCTCCTCCTCCTCCTCCGACCACGCGCGGCCACTGCCCTTCAGCTGGTCGCGCTTCACGGTGGCGAGCACGCTCGCCGCCTGCTCTCCGCCCATGACGGAGATGCGCGCGTTCGGCCACTGAAACAGCAGCCGCGGCGAATACGCCCGGCCGCACATGGCGTAATTGCCCGCGCCGTAGCTGCCGCCGACGATCACGGTGAGCTTCGGCACGCCGGCGCAGGCGACCGCCGTGACGAGCTTCGCGCCGTCCTTGGCGATGCCGCCGGCTTCGGCGCGCCGACCGACCATGAAGCCGGTGATGTTCTGCAGGAACAGCAGCGGGATCTGCTCGCGCGCGCACAGCTCGATGAAATGCGTGCCCTTGAGCGCGCTCTCGGAGAACAGCACCCCGTTGTTGGCGAGGATCCCGACCGGATAACCGGCGAGATGCGCGAAGCCGCACACGAGCGTCGTGCCGTAGAGCTGCTTGAACTCCTCGAGCTCGGAGGCGTCGGTGAGCCGCGCGATCACCTCGCGCACGTCGTAGGGCAAGCGCGGGTTCGACGGCAGCACTCCGTAGAGCTCGGACGGATCGTGCAGCGGCTCGACCGGCGCGCGCGGCGGGAGGCTCGCGGACCTGGGCCGGAGGCGCGCCACGATGCGCCGCGCGATGGCGAGCGCATGGGTGTCGTTTTCCGCGTAGTGATCGCACACCCCCGACTCCCGGCAGTGCACGTCCGCCCCGCCGAGCGACTCGGCGTCGATGTCCTCGCCCGTCGCGGCTTTGACCAGCGGCGGACCGCCGAGAAATACCCGCCCCTGGTTGCGGACGATCACGTTCTCGTCCGACATGGCCGGCACGTAGGCGCCGCCCGCGGTGCACGAGCCGTGCACCACCGAGATCTGCGCCACCCCGAGCGCCGAGAGCCTCGCCTGGTTGTAGAAGATGCGCCCGAAGTTGTCCCGATCGGGGAACACCTCGTCCTGGGCCGGCAGGAACGCGCCGCCGCTCTCGACCAGGTACACGCAGGTGAGCCGGTTGTCGTGCGCGATCTCCTGGGCGCGCAGGTGCTTCTTTACCGTGATCGGATAGTAGGTGCCGCCCTTGACGGTCGGATCGTTGGCGACGATGACGCACTCGCGCCCGGCGATGCGTCCGATGCCGGTTACCACCCCGGCGCAGGCGATGTCCCCGCCGTACATGCCGTGCGCGGCGAGCTGCGAGAGCTCGAGGAAGGGACTGCCGGTGTCGAGGAGCGTCCGGATGCGCTCGCGCGCGCTGAGCTTGCCGGCCGAGCGGTGCTTCTCGATCGCGGCCTTCGAGCCCCCGCGCGCCGCGCGGCCGACTTCCCGGCGCAGATCCTCGACCAGCGCGCGGTTGAAGCTCTCGTTCTGCCGGAACTCCTCCGAATGCACGTCGAGGCGGGTCGGGATTCGGGGCATGGGGGCTTGCCACGGTTGCCGGTTTGTCCGACAATCATACGATCACGCGAACGGAGAAGGCAAGCCCATGAGCACCCTCGAGTGCACCGACAGCGACTTCGGCCTCGGCGCCGAGCTCGAGGAGATCCGCCAGCAGGTGCGGCGCTTCGCCACCGAGCAGATCGCGCCGCGCGCGGCCGAGATCGATCGCAGCAACGAGTTTCCGCGCGACCTGTGGCCGGCGCTCGGCGGGCAGGGGCTGCTCGGCATCACCGTCCCGGAGCGCTTCGGCGGCGCCGGGCTCGGCTACCTCGCGCACGTGATCTGCATGGAGGAGATCTCGCGCGCCTCGGGCGCGGTTGGACTCTCCTACGGCGCGCATTCCAACCTGTGCGTGAACCAGTTGCGGCTCAACGGCAACGAGGCGCAGTGCGAGCGCTATCTGCCGAAGCTCGTGAGCGGGGAGCACGTGGGAGCGCTCGCGATGTCGGAGCCCGGCTCGGGCTCGGACGTCGTCTCGATGCAGCTCAAGGCCGAGCGGCGCGGCGGCGGCTACTTCCTCAACGGCCGCAAGATGTGGATCACCAACGGGCCGGACGCGGACGTCTTCGTCGTGTACGCCAAGACCGACCCCGCCGCGGGGCCGCGCGGCATCAGCGCCTTCGTCGTCGAGCGCGGCACGCGCGGATTCGGCACCGCGCACAAGCTCGACAAGCTCGGCATGCGGGGCTCCGGCACCTGCGAGCTCGTGTTCGAGGATTGTCCGGTGCCGGCGGAGAACCTGCTCGGCACCGAGAACGGCGGCGTCAAGGTGCTGATGAGCGGTCTGGATTACGAGCGCGTGGTGCTCGCCGGAGGCTCGCTCGGGCTCATGGCGGCGGCGCTCGACCTGGTGCTGCCCTACGTGCGCGAGCGGCGGCAGTTCGGCGTGCCGATCGGCACCTTCGAGCTGATGCAGGGCAAGATCGCCGACATGTACGCCGCGCTCAACGCCTCGCGCGCCTACGTGTATGCGGTGGCGCGCGGCTGCGACGCGCGCACCGCGCGTCGGCGCGATCCGGCGAGCTGTATCCTGTTCGCGGCCGAACGCGCCACCCATGCGGCGCTCGAGGCCATCCAGGCGCTCGGGGCCAACGGGTATAGCAACGACTACGCCGCCGGACGGCTGCTGCGGGACGCCAAGCTCTACGAGATCGGCGCCGGCACCCAGGAGATCCGCCGCATGTTGATCGGGCGCGAGCTGTTCGAGGCCGCCGGATGAGCGTCGAGTTCGCCCCGCTCCTCATCGAGACCGCCTATCGCAAGGTGGCGGCGGCGATCGGTGAGCGGATCCTGTCCCGCGCGCTGCGCGAGGGCGAGCGGCTGCCCTCGGAAACGGAGCTGGCGCGGCAGTTCGGCGTCAACCGCTCCACCGTGCGTGAGGCGCTGCGGGAGCTCGAGAGCCGCGGCCTCGTGCAGCGGCGTCCGGGCTCGAAGCTGATGTCGGTGAGCCGCCCCCGACACGAGGCGGTCGCCGCGGGCGTGAGCCACGCCCTGCTGCTGCACGATGCGACCGTGCGCGATGTCTGGGAGGCGCTCACCATCCTCGAG
>MNCZ01000101.1 GCA_001914695.1 Gammaproteobacteria bacterium 13_2_20CM_66_19
TCGCCGTGCTCGGCCAGCACGAACAGCACGCGCGAGCAGACGTAGAACGCCGAGTTGAGACACGAGAGCACCGCGGTGAGGATGATGGCGCTCATCGCGAGGCTCGCCCACTTGAAGTGCATGGCGTTGAGCACCAGCGTAAACGGCGACTCACCGGGACGCACCTCCACCCAGGGCACCGCCGTCACGATCAGGAGCACCGAGCCCACGTAGAAGGTGAGGATGCGCACGATCACCGAGCTGCTCATGCGCGCCACCGCGCGCGCCGGCTGCTGCGACTCGGCCGCGGCGATCGTGGTGATCTCGGCTCCCGTGAGCGAGAAATACACGGTCACGGCGCCGGCGAGCACCGCCAGGAAACCCTTGGGGCTGAAGCCGCCGTAGGCGGTGAGGTTCGAGAAGGTGGGACCGGTCGGCGCGGTGAGGCCGCAGGCGAAGGCGGCGGCGAGCGCGATGAACACGATGATCGCCGCGACCTTGATCGAGGCGAACCAGAACTCGAACTCGCCGTAGGAGCGCGCCGACATGAGATTGACGGCGGTCATGATGCCCATGAGCACGAGGCCGAGGAGCCACGCCGGGAGGCCGAGCCAGTCGTGCAGAATCCTTGCGCCCGCGATCGCCTCCACCGGCACCACGATGATCCAGAAGTACCAGTAGAGCCAGCCGGCGACGAAGCCCGCCCACGGACCCAGGCCCGCGCGCGCGAACTCGGTGAACGAGCGCACCGACGGCAGCGCCAGCGCCATCTCGCCCAGCATGCGCATCACGAGCAGCACCAGCGTGCCGGTGATGAGATAGCTCAGCACGACCGCCGGTCCCGTCGCTGCGATCGAGGCGCTGCTGCCGACGAACAGGCCCGCGCCGATGATCCCGCCGATCGAGATCATGGTGATGTGGCGCGGCTGCAGTGAGCGGCTGAGCTCGAGCATGCTGTTCCCCTCAGGAGTGGCTCATGGGCGTCGCGGCCGCGGCAGGTCCCCCTGCGAGGCCGCCCGCGCCGTCTGCAGCAGCAGCGGCGCGAGCTTCGATCGTAACTCCGCCAGTGTCCAGCGGCTCGTCGGAGCGGAGATGTTGAGGGCGGCGAGCGGCTGCCCGTCCGCTCCCAGCACCGCCGCGGCGATGGTGAGGTCGCCGCGATAGCACTCCTGATCCGACCACTCGTAGCCCGCCTCGCGCGCCGCGGCGATGCGTTTGAGGATCTGCCTCGGATCGGTGAGCGTCAGCGGGGTGAGCGGCCGCAGCTGCGAGCCACGCACGATGCGCTGCGCCTCGGCGGGCGCCAACGCCGCGAGGTATGCGCGTCCCGAGGCCGTGCAGTAGATCGGCAGGCGCCGGCCGACCGGCGTGTGAAGATGGAAGCGCTTGAGGCTCGGGAAGCGCGCGATGAACACCATGTCCTCGCCATCGGGCTCGGACATGCTCACCGACTCCCCGCTCGCCTGGTTCAGGTCGATGAGATGGGTGGTGGCCTGCTCGAGCAGCGCGTGGCCGGAGAGGTAGGAGGCGGCGAGCGACAGGACCCGTGGCGTCAGCACCCAGCGCCGCGCGCGCGCGTCGCGCTTGAGGAGCCCGAGGCGCACCAGCGTGTGCGTGCAGCGCTGCGCCGAGCTCACCGTCATACGGGTGCCTGCGGCGAGCTCGGCGAGGCTGCGCTCGCGCCGCTCGCCGCCGAAGGATTCCAGCATGGCGAGTGCCTTCTGCACCGAGCTGTTGAACAGCGGGTCGCGCGCGCTCGCCGCGCGCGGCCTGCGCGGCGGGCGCTTCATTTGAAGCGCAGTATAGAACTATCGATAATCGATAGTCTACGCAGCGAGCTCGCTCACGGGGCGAGTGCGGCGAGCCCGCCCATGTAGGGCTCGAGCGCCGCCGGCACGCGCACCGAGCCGTCCTCGTTCTGGTAGTTCTCGAGCACCGCGACCAGCGCGCGCCCCACCGCGACTCCCGAGCCGTTCAGGGTGTGCACCGCCTCGGGCTTGCCGCCCTCGGGGTTGCGCCAGCGCGCCTGCATGCGCCGGGCCTGGAAGGCCTCGCAGTTGCTGCAGGAAGAGATCTCGCGGTAGCGCTGCTGCGACGGCAGCCAGACCTCGAGATCATAGGTCTTGGCGCTCGCGAAGCCGATGTCGCCCGCGCACAGCGCCACGATGCGGTAAGGGATCTCCAGGCGGCGCAGCACCGCCTCGGCGTGCGAGGTGAGCTCCTCGAGGGCGGCGTAGGAGTCGGCCGGCCGCACGATCTGCACCAGCTCTACCTTGTCGAACTGGTGGTTGCGGATCATGCCGCGCGTGTCCTTGCCGGCGGCGCCGGCCTCGGAACGGAAGCAGGGCGTGTGTGCCACCCATTTCAGCGGCAGCGCTTCCGCGGGCACGATCTGCTCGCGGACCAGATTAGTGAGCGGCACCTCGGCGGTCGGAATGAGATACAACCCGTGCTCGCCGCGCACCGCGAAGAGATCCTGCTCGAGCTTCGGCAGCTGTCCGGTGCCGGTGAGCGTGCGGCCGTGGACCAGGTACGGCACGTGCACCTCGGTGTAGCCGTGCTCGCGGGTGTGCAGGTCCAGCATGAACTGCGCCAGCGCGCGGTGCAGACGCGCCACCTGCGCGCGCATCACGACGAAGCGCGCCCCCGAGAGGCGGGCCGCGGCCTCGAAGTCGAGTCCACGGAGCCGCTCGCCGAGCTCCACGTGATCGCGCGGCGCGAAGGAGAAGCGCCGTGCCTCGCCCCAGCGCCGCACCTCGCGGTTGGCGCTCTCGTCCTGACCGTCCGGGACCGAGGAGTCGAGCAGGTTCGGGAGCCCGAGCTGCCACTGTTCGAGCTCGGCCTGCACCGCCTCGAGCGCCGTCTCCGCGGCGGCGAGGCCTGCGGTGAGTCGCTCGCCCGCGGCGATGAGCGCGGTGGCGTCGTCACCCCGCCCCTTGGCGGCGCCGACCGCCCGGGCGTTGGCGTTGCGCTCGGCGCGCAGCCGGTCCACCTCCACCGCGCAGGGCTTGCGCTTTTCCTCCAGGGCCCGGAGCGCCGCCACATCGAGCCGATAGCCGCGGCGGATGAGATTCCGCGCGACGGCGTCCGGGTCGGTGCGCAAGAGCTTCGGATCGATCACTGCGTTTCAACCTTTCGACGGCGAGCGAGCCCGCAGCCGCTCGAGCGCCTCGCCGATCTTCGCTTCCAGGCCGCGGGGAACGGGACGATAGTATCGCCGATCGGGCAGCTCATCCGGCAGATAGCGCTCACCGGCCGCGAACGCATCGGGCTCATCGTGCGCGTAGCGGTAGTCGCGCCCGTAACCCAGATTCTTCATCAGCCGCGTCGGCGCGTTGCGCAGCTTGAGTGGCACCTCGAGGCTTCCGAACTCGGCGACGTCGGCCATCGCCTCGCCCATCGCCACGTACATCGCGTTGCTCTTCGGCGCGCAGGCGAGATACACCACGGCCGTGGCTACGCCCAACTCCCCTTCCGGAGTCCCGAGCCGCTCGTAGGTCTCCCAGCCGTCGAGGGCGAGCGCGAGCGCGCGCGGATCGGCGAGCCCGATGTCCTCAACCGCCATGCGCGCAACGCGCCGCGCGATGTAGCGCGGATCGCACCCGCCATCGAGCATGCGGCACAGCCAGTAGAGCGCCGCGTCGGGATCTGAGCCGCGCACCGCCTTGTGCAGCGCCGAGATCTGCTCGTAGAACTGGTCGCCCCCCTTGTCGAAGCGGCGCTGCCCGCCCGAGGCTACTTCCTGCGCCACCGCGGCCGTCAGCGCGCGCGAGCCGGCGGCATCGAGGAGCCCGGCGGCCAGCTCCAGCATGTTGAGCGCGCGGCGGGCATCGCCGTCGGCGGCGCGCGCGATGAGATCGAGCGCCGGGGCTTGCGGGTGCAGCTCGAGCGCGCCGAGGCCGCGCTCCGCGTCCTTGAGCGCCGCCTCGAGCAACCCCGTCAGATCCTCGACCGCGAGCGGGCGCAGCACGTACACACGCGCCCGCGACAAGAGCGCGCTGATCACCTCGAAGGAGGGATTCTCGGTGGTCGCCCCCACGAAAGTGAGCGTGCCGTCCTCCACGTAGGGCAGGAACGTGTCCTGCTGAGCCTTGTTGAAGCGATGCACCTCGTCGAGGAACAGCAGCGTCGGGCGCCCCTCCCGCTCGCGCAGTGCGCGGGCCGACTCGACCGCCGCGCGGATGTCCTTGACTCCGGCCATGACGGCCGAGAGCGCGATGAACTGCGCGTTGGAAGCCTTGGCAATGAGCCGCGCGAGCGTGGTCTTGCCGGTGCCCGGAGGACCCCACAGGATCAGCGAGTGCAGTTGTCCCGCGGCAATGCTCACCGCCAGCGGCTTGCCGGCGCCGAGCAGGTGCTGCTGGCCGACGAACTCGGCGAGACCGCGCGGGCGCATGCGGTCGGCCAGCGGCCGCATCCGCTCATCGCTCCGATCGCCGAAGAGCGGTGCGCTCACTTGCGCGGCGTGCCGATCACGTCGGCCCCCGCGGGCGGGGTGAAGCTCACCTCGGCCGGGGCTACCGGAGCATTGCGCTCGATCTTCCCGAAGCTGATGGTCGTGGTCTCACCGAGCTTGTCCTCGAGAATCATGCGCTTGAGCTCCGCACCCGCGAAGCCGAACAGCGCGCTGCGAAAGTCCGCCTCGGCGTCGCGCGGCTCCACCAGCACCCACTCGAGCCCCGCGCGCGTTCCCGCCGGCGTGAGGCTGAAGCTCTTGCGCACGTCCGTCACGGCTGACAGCAGCATGG
This sequence comes from Gammaproteobacteria bacterium 13_2_20CM_66_19, assembly GCA_001914695.1. Classification (GTDB taxonomy): domain Bacteria; phylum Pseudomonadota; class Gammaproteobacteria; order Steroidobacterales; family Steroidobacteraceae; genus 13-2-20CM-66-19. Next base: position 4,728 of record MNCZ01000101.1, read on the forward strand.
CGGGCGTCGCCGACAGCGCCGCATCGACCGGCTTCACCGTCACCTGCTCGAGATCGCGGTCGAGAAACCAGAGGTTCGTGCCGTCGCAGACCATGAGCTGCCCCGCACTGCTGCCGCTGGTGCGCGGGTGGATCTCCCAGCTGAACTTGCCGGGACGCGAGACGATCAGCGTGCCGGTGGCGCGGTCGATCTCGTTGCCGTGCGCATCGCTGACCGTCTGCTGGAACGTGGCGCGGAGTGTCTTGAGCTCATCGAGGTAGCTGTCGAGCGGCGTGCCGGCGGCGTGCGCCGCCACCGTCGTCAGTGTGAGGACCAGACCGCAGGCGCGAGCGCCGTACCTGCGGCGGCCTCGACAGATCCTGTTTGCGATCGTCGCAGCTGGCCCCACCAAGTCCTCATTCCTCCGGCGGCGGCGGCGCCAGCACGTCGCGAGCGCCGTTGGCCTGCAGCGGACCGACCAGCCCCGCCTGCTCCATCGCCTCGAGCATCCGCGCGGCGCGGTTGTAGCCGATCTTCAGCCGCCGCTGCACATAAGAGATGGAGGGTTTGCGCTCGCTGGTCACGATCCGCACCGCCTCGTCGTAGAGCGGATCCTGCTCCGCGTCCGGGGCGCCATTGCCGCCGGTGTCCTCGTCGTCCTCGCCGGAGAGTCCTGCGATCGGGAACCTGGGGCCGGAGAGCACCTCCTCGATGTAGTTCGGCGGCTGCGGCGTCTTCAGCGCCTCGACCACGCGATGCACTTCCTGATCGGAGACGAACGCGCCGTGCACGCGGGTGGGGAGCGAGGTCCCGGGGGGCAGGTAGAGCATGTCGCCGTGCCCGAGCAGCGTCTCCGCGCCCATCTGATCGAGGATGGTGCGCGAGTCGACCCGGGCGGAGACCTGGAAGGCGATGCGGCACGGAATGTTCGCCTTGATGAGGCCGGTGATCACGTCGACCGAGGGGCGCTGGGTGGCGAGCACCAGGTGGATCCCCGAGGCACGGGCTTTCTGAGCCAGGCGGGTGATGAGCTCCTCCACCTTCTTGCCGACGATCATCATGAGATCGGCGAACTCGTCGACGAACACCACGACGTACGGGAGCGCTGTCAGGTCGGGGATCTGCATCTGGTCGATGGTGGGATCGTTGGCCGCCCGCATCATCACCACCGGGTCGCGTATCGGCCTGCCGGCAACGTCGGCCTCCTTCACCCGGCGGTTGAAGCCGGCGATGTTGCGCACGCCGAGCGCGGCCATCAGCTGGTGACGGCGATCCATCTCGGCCACGCACCAGCGCAGTGCGTTGGCGGCCTGCTTCATGTCGGTCACCACGGGCGCCAGCAGGTGCGGGATGCCCTCGTACACCGAGAGCTCCAGCATCTTCGGATCGATCATGATGAGGCGCACGTGCTCGGCGGTCGACTTGTAGAGCAGTGACAGCACCATGGCATTCAGCGCGACCGACTTGCCGGAGCCCGTGGTGCCGGCGATCAGCAGGTGCGGCATGCGGGTGAGGTCGGCGACCATGGGCTGGCCGCTGATGTCCTTGCCGAGCGCGAGCGTGAGCGGCGAGTGCAGCTCGTCGTAGGCCCTCGAGCGGACGATTTCCCCGAGCGTCACGATCTCGCGCTTTTCGTTCGCGATCTCGAGTCCCATCACGCTCTTGCCCGGAATGACCTCCACCACGCGCACCGACAGCACCGACAGCGCGCGCGCCAGGTCCTTGGCGAGCGCCGTGATCTGGCTCGCCTTCACCCCCGGCGCCGGACGCAGCTCGAAGCGCGTGACCACCGGGCCCGGCTGCACGGCCACCACCTCCGCGTCGATGGCGAAGTCCTTGAGCTTCATCTCCACCAGCCGCGACAGCGCTTCCAGTGCCTCGGGGGAATACAGCGGCTCGCGCGGCGGGGGATCGTCGAGGAGCTTGAGCGGCGGCAGCTCGCTCGCCTTCGGGGGATCGAACAGCGGCACCTGGCGCTCGCGCTCGACGCGCGCGCTCTTCTCGAACACCGGGAGCGGCGGGTCGATGCGCGGCGGCGGGCGCAATGCGGATCTCTTGTTCTCCGTCTCGAACGCCTCCTTGCGCGCCTGGCGCCGCTCGCGCCCTTCCGCGGCGTCGCGCCGGGCGGCCCCGCGCGCGCGCGCTCTGCCGATGCCCGCCCAGGTGAGCGTGCCCAGACGGTCGATGATCGTGAGCCAGGAGACGCCGAAGGCCAGCGACAAGCCCGCCATCCAGGCGGCGATCATGACGAGCGTCGCGCCGAGGAAGTCGAGTCCCGTCGCCAACCCCCTGCCGACGAGGCTGCCGACCACGCCGCCGGCGCTCTGGCGCAGCACCCCGGGCTGCCAGTGCAGAGTCGCGAGCCCGCAGCTCGCCACCAGCACGAGCAGGAACCCGGCGAGCCGCACCAGGGCGTTGGCCCGCGAGGCCGGTGCCGGCGTCTTCATGCGCCGCTGCATCCCGAAGCCTGCCGCGGCGAGCACCGCGGGGAACAGGTACGCCGGACGCCCGAAGAGGAAGAACAGCACGTCGGCGAGCCACGCGCCGACGACCCCGATGCGGTTGTGAATCGCCGCAGCCGTGCCGGTGAAGGAGAAGCCCGGGTCGTCGGGACTGTAGGTGGCGAGCGCCACGAACAGCACCAGGGCCACGATGCCGAGCGCAATGACGGCGCTCTCGCGCAGCCCGCGGGTCACCGCCGATGTGAAGCGCGGCACGGTGCGTGTCGAAACGGAGCTTTCAGCCAATCCCATGATTCTCCTTAAGATAGACGGCAGCCATTATAGGGCTTGCTACCATGCACCGAGGTTTCGATCCACCGGGAGTCTCATGACCCCACCCAGGCACAGCCGCCTCATCATTCTGGGCTCGGGCCCCGCGGGCTACAGCGCGGCGGTGTACGCCGCGCGCGCCAATCGCGCGCCGCTCTTGATCGCCGGCGTCGAGCAGGGCGGGCAGCTCATGACCACCACCGACGTCGACAACTGGCCGGGCGATGTCGAGGGACTGCAGGGGCCGGCGCTCATGGAGCGCATGAGGCGTCACGCCGAGCGCTTCGCGACCGAGGTCGTGAACGATCACATCCAGCTCGTGGATCTTCGCGTGCGGCCATTCAAGCTGCGCGGCGACGCCCGCGGCTACACCTGCGATGCGCTCATCATCGCCACCGGCGCGGCCGCGCGCTACCTGGGACTGCCCTCGGAGGAGAAATTCCGGGGCCGCGGCGTGTCGGCATGCGCCACCTGCGACGGCTTCTTCTTCCGCGGCCAGCGCGTCGCGGTGGTGGGCGGCGGCAACACCGCCGTCGAGGAGGCCCTTTATCTTTCGCACATCGCGCAGCACGTCACGCTCGTGCACCGGCGCGACAAGCTGCGCGCGGAGAAGATCCTGCAGGACCGGCTGTTTCGCGAGGCGGCCGCGGGCAAGATATCCGTGATCTGGAACCATACCGTCGAGGAGGTTCTCGGGAGCGAGCACGGCGTCAACGGCGTGCGGCTGCGTTCGTTGACCGGCGCCGCGCACCAGTCGCTCGCCGTGAGCGGGCTGTTCGTGGCCATCGGCCACACGCCCAACACCTCGCTCTTCGAGGGGCAGCTCGCGATGCGCGGCGGCTACCTCACCGTGCGCAGCGGCCTCGATGGCGAGGCGACCGCCACCAGCGTCCCCGGCGTGTTCGCCGCCGGTGACGTCGCCGATCACGTGTATCGGCAGGCGATCACGTCCGCCGGCGCCGGCTGCATGGCCGCGCTCGACGCGGATCGATACCTCGAGACTCTCGACACGCCGGGGCACGGCTAGGCGCGAGGCGATGGCACTGCGTCCCGAATTCCACCGCAGCATCGGGGAGCTCGACCCGCGGCAGTGGAACGCCCTCGGCGCAGGAGCCAATCCCTTCACGCGCCACGAGTTCCTCCTGGCTCTCGAGCGCACGCATTGCGTGGGGCGGGCGACGGGCTGGGAGCCGCTCTACCTGACGCTCCGCGATGGCGGCGGGCTCGCCGCCGCCGTCGCCGCCTTCGTCAAGACGCATTCCTTCGGCGAATTCGTGTTCGACTTCGCCTGGGCGCGGGCCTACGAGGGCGTCGGCCGCCGCTATTACCCCAAGCTCACCGTCGGCGCGCCGTTCACTCCCGCGACCGGACCCCGCCTGCTGGTGCGCGCCGACCTCGATCGCGAGGCGCTCGCCGCGCGGCTGCTCGAGGGCCTCGAGGAACATGCCGCGAGCCATGGGCTCTCCGGCGCTCATGCCCTGTTTCTCGACGAGCCGGCGCGCGCCGCGTGCCTCAGGCGCGGCTGGCTGCTGCGGCGCGACTGCCAGTTTCACTGGAGCAACCGCGGCTACACGAGCTTCGATGACTACCTCGCCACCTTCACGGCGGAGAAGCGCAAGAAGGCGCGGCGCGAGCGCCGCCGCGTCGCGGAGGCGGGCGTGCGCTTCGAGACGCGCTTCGGGGGCGAGCTCGACGAGGGGCTCCTCGAGCGCATCTACGCCCTGCACCGGGATACCTTCGTGCGTCACGGGCACGAGCCCTACCTGACGCGTGCCTTCTTCAGCGAGGCGGCGCGCGTCATGCCGGAGTCGCTCATGGTGAAGCTCGCCGTGCACGGCCGCGCGGTGGTGGCCGCGGCGATCTTCTTCTGGTGCGAGGAGGCGCTCTTCGGCCGCTACTGGGGAGCGGACGCGGACTACCACAGCCTGCATTTCGAGGCCTGCTATCACCAGGGGATCGAGTTCTGCATCGAGCGGCGCCTCGCGCGCTTCGAGCCCGGCACCCAGGGCGAGCACAAGGTGAGTCGCGGCTTCGAGCCGGCGCTCACCTGGTCCGCCCACTATATCGTCGATCCGCAGTTCCGCGCCGCCATCGCGGACTATCTGACGCGTGAGGCAGGAGCGGTGGAAGCCTATGCGCACGAGGTGCAGGCGCACGTCCCGTATCGCGGCCGGCGCACCGCGGAGGTGGTGTGAAAACGATCACCTGGCTCTCGCCGCAGGACGAGGCGGAGTGGTTTCCGCCCCTCGAGCAGGCGCTGGAAGAGCCGAGCGGACTGCTGGCGGCGGGCGGCGACCTCTCGCCCGCGCGCCTCATCGCCGCCTACCGGCGCGGGATCTTCCCCTGGTACTCGCCGGGGCAACCGGTGCTGTGGTGGTCACCCGATCCGCGCGCGGTGCTGTTCCCGGAGGAGTTCCACTGCACGCGCAGCCTCGCGAAGACGCTGCGCAACGGCGGCTTCATCTTCTCGAGAGATCGCGACTTCGCCGCCGTCATCGACGGCTGCGCCGCGCCGCGCGCCGGCAGTCCCGGCACCTGGATCACCTCCGACATGCGCGCCGCCTACCTGGAGCTTCACCGGCTCGGCCACGCGCACAGCGTCGAGGTATGGCGCACGGACAGGCTCGCCGGCGGGCTCTACGGCGTGCGACTCGGCGCGGTGTTCTTCGGCGAGTCGATGTTCAGCCGCGAGCGTGACGCCTCCAAGGCCGCGCTCGCTCACCTGGTCGCGCTGTGCCGGCGCAACGGCCTCGCGGTGATCGACTGCCAGCTGCCGTCCCGGCATCTGCAAAGCCTCGGCAGCCGCAGCATCCCCCGCAGCCGGTTCCAGGCCCTGCTGCGCGAGCACGTGCACGCGAGCGCGCCAGCGCTCGTCGACCCGTGAGACGCGGCGCGCGAGTGCGCGGCGCCGCTGCGGGCAAATTGCCAGGCGAGCGCGCTTTGTGCTCCAATTCGCGCCCCCGAAAGCCGTTCAGGGCGCTATGGCCAAAGAAGATGCGATCCAGATGGAAGGCGAGGTCGTCGAGACCCTGCCCAATACGACTTTCCGGGTGAAGCTGAAGAACGGCCACGTAGTCACCGCCCACATCTCGGGCAAGATGCGCAAGAACTACATCCGCATCCTCACCGGCGATGCGGTGACGGTGGAGATGACTCCCTACGACCTGACCAAGGGCCGCATCATCTATCGCGGCCGCTGATCTATCGCGGCCGCTGATCTATCGCGGCCGCTGAAGCGCCCTCCTACGAGGCGCGGCGCGCGCGGAAGAGGCTCGTGGCGTCGACGATATCGTCCTGCCGCTCTTTTCCAACTCATGGTGTGCGGCCCTGCCCTGGAGGGGCGACATAACCAACTGTGGTCGGCCCCTCGCCAGTTCCGGTCCCGTCCAGGAGGCGACGTCGCCCCTGCCGGTGACTGGCACGCGACGGATCATCGGGCAGTTGTCGCTACCGTACCGTGAACGGGCTCCAGGGTCCTGATGGCCGTGTGCTTGTAGCCGGGGGCGGTCCGAGCCGGGAACGCTCCGCTTGGGCTGGCCGTGACAGCCCCGGTCGAGCGGCGTGTGCGCCAGTTGCTGAGGAGAGGCGGCGCGGGTGTGACTCCGGTCACACCGACACCGGACGCAAGGTCACGGCCGGGTCAGAGCTAAGGTCAGGCGGGCACCGTTGGCCCGGGCAGCTGCGCCGGCTCGTACTGCAGGGTCAGCTGCGAGCCGTCTTGCGAAACCGACACGCGCACGTGGCCGCCGCTCGCCAGGCGGCCGAACAGCAGCTCCTCCGCCAGCGGCCGCTTGATGTGCTCCTGGATGGTGCGCGCCATCGGCCGGGCGCCCATCTTCGGGTCGTAGCCTTTCTGTGCGACCCAGCGCCGCGCGGCGTCGTCGAGCGTGATGGTGACGCCCTTCTGCTCGAGCTGCATCTCCACTTCAACGATGAGCTTGTCCACCACGCGCTCGATGGTGACCGGATCGAGCGATGCAAACTGGATGACCGCATCGAGGCGGTTGCGGAACTCGGGGGTGAAGATGCGCCGGATCGCCTCGAGCCCATCGCTGGCGTTGTCGGCCTGCGTGAAGCCTATCGAGGGGCGCGCCATCTCGAGCGCCCCCGCGTTGGTCGTCATCACGATGATCACGTGACGGAAGTCGGCCTTGCGGCCGTTGTTGTCGGTGAGCGTGCCGTGATCCATCACCTGCAGCAGCAGGTTGAACACGTCGGGGTGCGCCTTCTCGATCTCATCGAGCAGCAGCACGCAGTGCGGGTGCTTGGTGATCGCTTCCGTGAGCAGTCCCCCCTGATCGAAGCCCACGTAGCCCGGCGGCGCGCCGATCAGGCGCGACACGGTGTGCCGTTCCATGTACTCGGACATGTCGAAGCGCAGGAACTCGACACCCATCGCGATCGCCAGCTGCCGCGTGACCTCGGTCTTGCCGACGCCAGTCGGGCCGGCGAACAGGAAGCTGCCGACGGGCTTGCGCGCCTCGCCGAGGCCCGAGCGCGCCATCTTGATGGCGGCGGCGAGTGCCTCGATGGCCTTGTCCTGTCCGAAGATCACGAGCTTCAGGTTGCGCTCGAGGTTCTTGAGGACCTCGCGGTCGGAGGTCGAGACGTTCTTCGCGGGGATGCGTGCCATGCGCGCCACCACATCCTCGATATGGCGCACCTCGACCGTGCTCTCGCGCTCGGCCACCGGCTTCAGCCGCGCCCTTGCGCCGGCCTCATCGACCACGTCGATGGCCTTGTCGGGCAGATGCCGCTCGTTGATGTGCCGCGCGGCGAGCTCGGCCGCCGCGCGCAGCGCCTCGTCCGCGTAGGTGATGCCGTGATGCTCCTCGAAGCGCGGCTTGAGCCCGAAGAGAATGTCGATCGTCTCCGCCACCGAGGGCTCCACCACGTCGATCTTCTGGAAGCGCCGCGCGAGCGCATGATCCTTCTCGAAGATGCCCCGGTACTCGTTGTAGGTGGTCGAGCCGATGCAGCGGATCTCGCCGTTGGTGAGCACCGGCTTGATGAGATTCGAAGCGTCCATGACGCCCCCCGAGGCCGCGCCCGCGCCGATGACGGTGTGGATCTCGTCGATGAACAGAATCGCGCCGGGAAGCTTCTTCAGCTCGGTGATCACGCTCTTCAGCCGCTTCTCGAAGTCGCCGCGGTATTTCGTGCCGGCGATCAGCGCGCCCATGTCTAGCGCGAAGATGGTGCAGTCGGTGAGCACCTCGGGGACCTTGCCCTCGACGATGAGCCGCGCCAGCCCCTCCGCGATCGCGGTCTTGCCGACGCCGGCCTCGCCCACGTAGAGGGGATTGTTCTTGCGGCGGCGGCACAGGATCTCGATGGTGCGCTCGACCTCGAGCTTGCGCCCGATGAGCGGATCGATCCGCCCGTCCTGCGCCATGCGGTTGAGATTCGTGGTGTATTTCTCGAGCGCGCTGCCGCCCTCGCCTTCGCGCTCGCCGTCTCCGGAGGTGTCGTCCTTGTCGGTCTTCTCCTCGGCGATCTTGGAGAGGCCGTGCGAGATGTAGTTGACCACGTCGAGCCGTGTGACGTGGTGGCGATTCAGGAGGAACACCGCGTGGCTCTGCTTCTCGCTGAAGATCGCGACCAGCACGTTGCTCACGCCGACTTCCTTCTTGCCGCTCGACTGCACGTGGAAGACGGCGCGCTGCAGCACCCGCTGGAAGCCGAGAGTCGGCTGCACCTCGCGCTCCTCGCCCTCCTCGAGCCTGGGTGTCGACTGGTCGATGTGGTCCTTCAGCTCCTGTTTCAGCTTGATCGTGTCCGCCCCGCAGGCGCGCAGCACTTCGCGAACCTTGGGAGTGTCGAGAATCGCGAGCAGCAGGTGCTCGACCGTCAGGTACTCGTGACGGGCCTCGCGCGCCTGGTGGAACGCATCGTTGAGACAGTACTCGAGCTCGTTGGACAGCACTTGCGACGGACCTTTCAGGCCAGAGCCTTCAGAGTAAACCTTTCTTCGCTCGCGCGCAGGCGCACCCTCAGGCCTCCTCCAGCGTGCACATCAGCGGGTGCTGGTGATCCCGCGCGTACGTCGTCACCTGCGCCACCTTAGTTTCGGCGATCTCGTATGTGAAGACCCCGCAGACCCCCTTACCCCGGGTGTGAACCTCGAGCATGATGCGGGTTGCGGTCGGGCGGTTCAGCGCAAAGAACTTTTCCAGCACGTCGACTACAAACTCCATGGGGGTGTAGTCATCGTTCAGGAGCACCACCCGGTACAACGGCGGCTGCTTGACCTCCGGCCGCGCCTCTTCGACGACGACGCCAGCGTCGGGATTGACCGGATGCGGGTCGGGCATGACGTGTTTATTTATATGGGTCGCGAAAGGGCAACACAAGCCTGCCACAATGCACGGTAGTTACTCCTGCAGAAACAATCGCTTGAGAGCGCGAGCGCCGGGCCCGTATGATTGCTCCGGCGCACCCCGCGCGGCGCGCTCCTGCCGCGTGCGCGATGCGGCGGGTACGCGAGGCCGCACCACCATAGCCGTCATCACCACCATAACCGTCATGCCCGGCACCCCATGAACGCCGCGTCCTGGCTCGAAAGTCTTCCGGCGGGGGAACGCACCCGCACGCTGCTGCTGCGCGAGGGGCCGCGCATCGCGACCTGGGTCCTGGCGATTGCCCTCGGGGTGCAGGCTGCGCTCATCGTGACCGATCTGGCCGGTGCAGGCCGGGGTGCAACCGCCGGTTCGGTCGTGGGGCGCGCACCCTCGCGAGCGCACTTCCTCGACCTGGCCGCCATCACCAATGCGCACCTCTTCGGCGCGGCGCCCGCGCCGAGGGAGGACGCGGCGAACGCGCCCCAGACGAGCATGCCCCTCGTGCTGAGCGGGATCGTCGCGGGGAATGATCCGCAAAACGGGCTCGCGATCCTCGGACCCAGCGCACAAAACGCCCGGGTGTATGCCGTCGGAGACAGCGTTCCCGGCGGGGCGAAGCTCCATTCGGTCTACAGCGACCGCGTACTGATCGATCGCGACGGACGGCTCGAGTCGCTGACCCTGCCGCGGCAGCCGAATCCGGGCACTGCCCCGCCGCCCTCGGCTGCCGTTCTGCAGTCGGGTGCCGAGAATTCTCCGATCGAGCGCATGCGCCGCGTGATCACCGAGCAGCCGGGGCTGCTCGCCGAGGTGCTGCGACCGCAGCCGGTCATGGAGCACAACCACATGAACGGCTTCAGGGTATACCCTGGACGCAACCGCGCGGCGTTCATGCAGCTCGGGCTGCGTCCCGGAGATCAGGTGACAGCCATCAACGGCACCCCGCTCGATGACCGCGATCGCGGGGAGCAGATACTTCGTACCCTGGCGAGCTCGGCCGAGGCGCGCGTCACGGTAATCCGGGGCGGCCAGGCGCAGGAGCTCAACCTGAACCTCGCCCAGCTCGCGCAGGAGGCGGACAGCCTGGCCACGCAATCGCAGCAGCCGGCCCCGGGTCAGGTCGCGGCGCCGCCGGCCACGCAGCCGTCGCTGCCCCCGCCCGCCGAGACGCCCGGCGGCGGCGAGATCAACTAATAAAGGCGCTTCTTGGGGGTAAACCCGGTGACAGGCTTGCGTTCCTTTGCGGTAAGCGCGCTCGCGGTGCTGATGGCGGCGGGGCTTGCCTCGGCGCAGCCCCCGCAGCGCATCACCCCCAACTTCAAGGATGCGGACATCACGCAGGTCGCCGAGGCCGTGGCCGCCGCGACCGGCAAGAACTTCATCATCGACCCGCGGGTGCGAGCGCAGGTGACGATGCTGTCCTCGACCGCGATGACGCCGCCGGCCTTCTACGAGGCGTTCCTCTCGATCCTGCAGGTGTACGGCTTCATCGCGGTTCCCGCCGGGGACGTGGTCAAGATCCTGCCCGACGCCAATGCGCGGCAGTTCCCCGCGGTCGACCTGCCCGATCGTGTGAGCGCGACCTCCGACGAGATGGTGACCCAGGTGCTCGACGTGCACAACGTGAGCGCCGCGCAGCTGGTGCCGATGCTGCGGCCGATGATCGCGCAGTATGGGCACCTGGCCGCCTATCCCGCCTCGAACATCCTCATCATCTCCGATCACGCCAGCAACGTGAACCGCATGATGCGCATCATCCAGCGCATCGATCAGGTGATGAACCAGGACGTGGAGATCGTGCCGCTGCAGAACGCTTCCGCGGCCGAGGTCGTGCGTGTGGTGAACTCCGTCTACCAGGGCGCGGCCGCCGAAGGCGCGATGGTGAAGGTGGTGGCGGACGATCGCTCCAACAGCGTGCTGCTGAGCGGCGAGCAGTCGCAGCGGCTGCGCCTGCGCGCGCTCATCGCCCACCTCGACACCCCGCTCGAGTCGGGCGGCGACACGCGGGTGCGCTACCTGCACTACGCGAATGCCGAGAAGATGGCGCCGAAACTCAAGGAGCAGATCACCGGCATCACCCAGGCCGCCGCTGGCGCCGGCGCCCCAGGAGCCCAGGCTTCGCCGCTGGCGCAGGCCGAGAAGAACGCCATGGTGTGGGCCGACCCGACCAACAACGCGCTCGTGATCACCGCGCCGCCCAAGATCATGCATGCGGTCATGGACATCATCGACAAGCTCGACATCCGCCGCCCGCAGGTGCTGGTCGAGGCGATCATCGCCGAGGTGGACGTCGACAAGAACGCCGAGCTCGGCGTCAACTGGGCGGCCTTCTCCAAGGGCAGCAACGTGCCCGCCGGCGCCTTCGTGAGTCCGGTCGGCGGCACCAGCATCGTGGACCTGGCGGCGGCCATCCAGAACCCGGCCAATGCCTCGAGCGCGCTCCTGCAGGGAACCACGATCGGCATAGGTCGCATCGCGGGAACCGGCGTGAATTTCGCCGCGACGCTGCGCGCGCTGCGCGGCGACACCAACACCAACGTCCTCTCGACGCCCTCGGCGGTGACCATGGACAACCAGGAGGCCGAGCTCAAGGTGGCGCAGGAAGTGCCATTCATTACCGGCCAGTTCACCAATACGGCGGCGAGCACGGGCGGGGTCACGGGCGGCATCAATCCGTTCCAGACCATTCAGCGCCAGGAGGTCGGCACCATTCTCAAGGTCACGCCGACCATCTCCGCCGAGGGCACCTCGCTCATGCTCAAGATCTCGATCGAGAGCTCGAGCATCGGTCAGAAGCCCGCCGGCGCGGTCGACCTGGTCACCAACAAGCGCACGATCACCACCACGGTGCTGATCGAGGACGGCGGCGTCGTGGTGCTCGGCGGGCTCATCGAGGACAACAGCGTCAAGGGCGAGCAGCGGGTGCCCTACCTGGGGAACATCCCGCTCCTCGGGTTGCTCTTCAAGACGCGCAACGCGACCTCGACCAAGAACAACCTCATCATGTTCATCCGCCCGCAGATCCTGCGTGATGCGGCGCAGGCGGCGTACGAGACGGACCTCAAGTACAACTACATGCAGGACCAGCAGAAGAGCCTCAACCGGCGCGAGGCGCTGCCGCTGCTGCCCGGGGTCTCGCGCGGCAAGCTGGATGCGCCGCCGCCTCCGCCGCCGCCTCCGCCGCCGCCCGCTCCCGAGAAGCCTGCGCCCCCGAGCGGCTCGGCCACGCCGTCGCCGTCCGCGCCGGCCCCTCTCGTGCAGGAGCCCGCCGCGACGCCGCCGGACAGCGGCGCGCCCGCCGCTCCGCCGACAGCGCCTCAAGGCAAGCCATGAGCGATCCTGCCCCAACTCCCCCAGGGGGCGACAGCCCCGAGCGGCGTCTGTCGTTTGCATTCGCCAAGCGCCACGGCGTGCTCGTCAACCGCGTCGTGGACGGAGTGGCCGAATGCACCTACCGCGACACCGCCACCCCTCAGGCGCTCGCCGAAGTGCGCCGGTACCTGCGCCGCTCGCTCAGGCTCGAGCGCGTGCCGGAGGAGCGCTTCGATGAGCTGCTGCGCCAGGCCTACGAGGCGGGCTCGGACGCGATGCAGGCGGTCGAGGGGCTCGACGACACCACCGATCTCGCGCACCTCGCTCAGGAGCTGCCCGAGCAGGCGGACCTGCTCGACAGCGAGGACGACGCGCCGATCATTCGCCTGATCAACGCGGTGCTCACCCAGGCGGTCAAGGAGAACGCCTCCGACATTCACATCGAGCCGTTCGAGAACCGCCTGGTGATCCGCTTCCGCGTGGACGGCGTGCTGCGCGAGGTGCTGCAGTCGAAGCGCGCGGTGGCGCCGCTCGTCGTGTCGCGCGTCAAGGTGATGTCGCGGCTCGACATCGCGGAGAAGCGCCTGCCGCAGGACGGCCGCATCAGCCTCAGGATCGCCGGCCGGGCGGTCGACGTGCGCGTCTCGACCATCCCCTCGGGGCACGGCGAGCGCGTGGTGCTGCGCATCCTCGACAAGCAGGCCGGGAGGCTCGACTTGAGCTCCCTCGGGATGGATGCGCGCACCCAGCAGCTGATCGACGACCTGTTCCACAAGCCCCACGGGATCCTGCTGGTCACGGGCCCAACCGGCTCGGGAAAGACGACCACGCTCTATGCCGGACTCGAGCGCCTCAACGACAACACCCGCAACATCATGACGGTCGAGGATCCGATCGAGTACTACATCGACGGCATCGGCCAGACCCAGGTGAACACCAAGGTCGAGATGACCTTCGCACGCGGGCTGCGCGCGATCCTCCGCCAGGACCCGGACGTGGTCATGATCGGCGAGATCCGCGACCTCGAGACCGCGCAGATCGCGGTGCAGGCGAGCCTCACCGGCCACCTGGTGCTCTCGACGCTGCATACCAACACCGCCGCCGGCGCCATCACGCGGCTGCGCGACATGGGCATCGAGCCGTTCCTCCTGTCCTCGAGCCTGATCGGCGTGCTGGCCCAGCGGCTGGTGCGGGTGCTGAACCCCGATAGCAAGCAGCCGTTCCAGGCGGGCGAGTACGAGCGGCGGCTCCTCAATCTGTCGCCGGATGAGCCGTCGCCGACGCTTTACCGGCCCGGACGCGACAGCAGCGGCGGCTATCGGGGCCGAACCGGGATCTACGAGCTCATCGTGGTCGATGACGCCATGCGCACCATGATCCACGACGGCGTCTCCGAGCAGGAGCTCGACCGCCATGCGCGCCTCAGCACGCCCTCGATCCGCGATGACGGCCGCGTCAAGGTGCTGCGGGGCGAGACCGCGATCGAGGAAGTGCTGCGTGTCACGCGCGAAGACTGAGGCCGCCGCGCGAATTTAAAATGGGCGCGTTCGAATACACGGCCCTCGACAGCGGCGGCCGCGAGCGCAAGGGGATCCTCGAGGGCGATACGCCGCGCCACATCCGCCAGCTGCTGCGCGAGCAGCAGCTGCTGCCGGTCTCGGTCACCGAGGTTGCTCAGAAAGAGGCCCGGCGCCAGCGCACCTTCAGCCTGGTGCGGCGCGTCTCGGCGGCCGACCTGGCGCTCTTCACCCGGCAGCTCGCGACGCTGGCGCGCGCCGGCCTCCCCCTCGAGGAGGCGCTGCTCGCGGTCTCGCAGCAGACCGAGAAGCCGCGCGTGCAGAGCATCGTGCTCGGCGTGCGGGCGCGCGTCATGGAGGGCCACACCCTCGCCGACGGCTTCGCGGAGTTTCCGCGGATCTTTCCCGAGATCTATCGCGCCACGGTGGCCGCGGGCGAGCAGGCGGGGCACCTCGACAAGGTGCTCGAGCGGCTCGCGGACTACACCGAGAGCCGCGAGCAGATTCGCCAGAAGGTGCTGGCGGCGATGCTCTACCCCATCGTGCTGACGGTGATGTGCTTCGCCATCGTGTCGCTGCTGCTCGCGTTCGTGGTGCCGAAAGTGGTCGCGGTATTCGAGACCAGCAAGGCGAAGCTGCCCGTGATCACCCGCCTGCTGATCTCGACCAGCGGCTTCTTCCGCGCCTATGGACTCTACCTCCTCATCGGCGCCGTCGCCGCCTACCTGCTGTTCCGGCGCTGGCAGCGCGATCCGGCGGCCCGCCGGCGCTTCCAGCGGCTGCAGCTGCGCGCGCCGCTCCTCGGCAAGCTGACGCGCGGCTTCAACACCGCGCGCTTCACGCGCACCTTCAGCATCCTCACGGCGAGCTCGGTGCCGGTGCTCGAGGCGCTGCGCATCGCGGGCGAGGTGGTGACCAACCTGCCGATGCGGGACGCCGTAACCGATGCGGCGGCGCGGGTGCGCGAAGGCGCCCCCATCGGGCGCTCGCTCGCGGCGAGCCGGATGTTTCCCCCCATGACCATTCACCTTATTTCCAGCGGCGAGTCGAGCGGGCAGCTCGAGAGCATGCTCGAGCGGGCCGCGATCAGCCAGGAACGTGAGCTCGACGCGATCCTGTCGGCGCTCGTGGGGCTCTTGGGTCCGGTGCTCATCATCTTCATGGGCCTGTTTGTCATGGGCATCGTTTTTGCAATGTTGCTGCCCATCTTCGAGATGAACAACCTGATCCACTGAGACGTGCGTCCGGATCCACTGAGGCGTATGGCGGGCAAACTGGCACCGGTTCACAAAGCGTGCGCGCAGCATTGCAGTCGTCATGCGATCTGATTTAAGTTCGGGCCGTCCAATTCCCGCAGGACCGCCCGCGCAAATGAGCGAGAAGCCGGAATCAGACGAGTTCGAAGACGAGGAGCCCGACGAGCCCGTCAGTGACGGCGGGGATGTCGATCTCGACCAGGTCATCAAGGACCTCGATCTCGCCAAGCGCCGCGCCCAGAAGGTCGGCGACCCGGCGTGGCGCCGTCTCGAGCGGCTGCTCGAGGAAAAGCACACCGCCGAGCTCACCATGGATTTCGAGGACTACGAGATCGGCGACCCCAGCGACCCGCCGCGCAGGCCCCGCCGCAAGTCGCGCCACTGAGCTGCTGCCCGCGCCGGCATGCAGCGGCACTGCGCGCTGACCTCAGGGTCCGCTACGGGAAGACCCCGAGCCCTGCAAGCGAGGTGGTCTCCGGCGAGGTCCCCTGCCCATGCAGCCAGGTGACGTAGCCGGCACTGCTGCCTGCTGCGATGGCCGGAGAGCTAACTTCGCCGGTCGCCGGCACCAGCGGGAAACCGTTCTGCCACGCGCTCGGCACGAGCCCCGCCGGAGACACTCGCGAAGCGGATAGCGCGTTGGGAGTGCCGCTTTCCCACACGATCCAGTGTGCCCCATCCCTGAACACGCTCGCCACGTGTCCGAGCGGTACCCCCGGTGCCGACGTCACGACAATCCCGGCCGCGGCGAGCGTACCGTCCAACAGTACCCCCGCCTTGGAGATTCGTGCGGCTGAAACGGTCGCGTTGAAACTGCTGCCACCCTGACCGCGGGGGTCGCGGTAGGTCACGAGATAGTTCGTGCCGTCGAAAGAGACGCTGGGAGACATGTAACCGCAGCAAGGCGACGACTGATGCGCGATGCCGATCGGTGTGGCATCCAGAACCGCTCCCGCGGCCGACACGCGCACGGCCTCGAGCAGCCCCGGTTCCTCGTCCCAGGCGACGAGGTAGTTGGTGCCGTCGTACGCCATCGCCGGGCTGTCCTGGGGGCCGGTATCCGGCGCAATCGGGAAAGCCGCTCCGTTCGCCTGCGCCGTCGCCGGCGCAATGAACACGCCATAGAGTTGATTGCCGGTAACCACAGGCTGCACGTAAACGAGCAGATACTGGCTGCCGTCGAAGCCGAGTGCCTGATAGAACGTACCCGTGCCCTCGCTCGGACCCGCGGGACTCGCCACGGTATTCGGGCCAGCGACGATGGCTCCCGCGGGTGAGATGGCCACTGCATCGAGCGTGGTCGGCTGAAAGGTCGCGCAGTGGTTGTTCGCGCTCACGACCAGGTAGTTGGTGCCGTCGAATCCGGCCACCGCAAACGGCCTCGCACTGCAGGACGTCGTGGCGCTGACGGGCGCGGTGATGTTGAATGAACTCAGGACGGTGCCATCCGCAGCAACCAGGGTTCCTTGCCAGTTCTGCTGCGACACTCCCCCCGAGACACTGGCACGCGGCGTCACGATGAGGAAGTTCGTACCGTCGGATGCGATAACCGGCACCGCTGGCGCATAGATCGAAGCCATTGCCGGGCTGACCGCCACCAGATCCCGGGCGACTCCCAGCCCGTGCGTCTGACCGTTGACTGTGGCCGAGCGCAGCTCGGCGCTGGAGCTGATCGTCTGCGCCACCGACATCGCACTGTTTGTGTCCTTGACGATGCCGATGCCCGGCACGAGCCAGGTCGTCTCTGTGCCGGTGACGGCACCCGACTGACCGTTGTCGTGCGCGGTGCCATTGATCGTCGTCACCTGCTTCAGGGCGTTGGCGTAGGAACCGGCCGGCACATCCACGCTCTCGATGGATGAGTTCGCGGTCGTCTGCGTCATGTCGAGCGTGATGGCGTGACCGCTTGCATCGTTGCCGGCGGGCAGGTTCTGGCCCGTCAGGCTCGACTGCATGCCGAGCTGTACGGGAAAGAGGAGCTGCACGTAGGGAACGATCAGCGGAGTGATCGGGTCGCCCGCGTTCGTGTTTCCGAGGTTCGTCACTCCCCCGGGAGAGACGCCGAAGTACTCATCGAAGCCGCCGCTCGGGCTGGTCGAATTCGTCTGGGTGAGAACAGTGGCCGTCGCTCCCAGCACCGTCTTGGTTCCGTTGACGGCGAGAGTGACCACGCCGGTTGCGGCGGAGGCTTTGGGGTCCGTGGTGGAGTAGTTGAACTCCCACTGGTCACCGGCGCCAACCGGGAAATATCCCGCGGTATCGCCAGGGCCGGTCGAGGGCGCAAAACCCTTGCCAGTTACGGTGGGACTTCCGCCGCCGCCACCGCCTCCGTAGCCGCCGCCACCACCCCCGCAGCCAAAGAGCAGGAGAGAGCCCAGGTAGCAGAACAGTTGCACCGCTCGCGCGCTCATGGCCTACCGCTCCCTGTATTGATTGTCGGTGACGAACGCCTTCCGTGGCCGCCGCCATGATCTCACCCGGGCTTCGCGGAGGAAATCGGGGCGTAATCCCCTGGCGCATGGGGTCTTCAAGGGAGAGGCCCGGGAAATGTGGGAGGCACTTCGGGCAGGGACTTCAGTGAAAATCCCGCGAGCGCGTCAGGAGCTCGCCGAGGAGCGAAGAGCGATCGATCAGCCGCCGGGCGATGAGATGCGTGACGCCGTCCTGCTGCTGCAGCTCGCCGTGCACCTCGAGCAGGCGTGACTCGATGAGAGCGCGGCGCTGCGCGCTCCCCACCCGCTCCCAGACGATGACGTTCACCTGGCCGCTCTCGTCCTCGAGCGTGACGAAGGTGACGCCGCTCGCGGTCGAGGGGCGCTGGCGCATGAGCACGATGCCGGCGGTGCGCACCGAGGCGCCGTTTGCGGCGCGGGTCACCTCGCTCGCCGGCGAGAGCCCCGCCGCGGCCAGGCGCGCGCGCAGCAGCGCGAGCGGATGCCGCCCGAGGGTGAGGCCGAGCGAGGCGTAATCCGCGGCGATACATTCGGCTTCGGAGGGCGCGGTGATGAGCGGACGGCCCTCGCGCGTGTCGGCGCCGCGGGCGGTCGCGAAGCCGAGCGGCACGGGGCGCTCGGTGGCGGCGACCTGCCAGAACGCGAGGTGGCGGTTGCCGCTGAGAGACGCGAGCGCCCCGGCCGAGGCGAGCGCCTCGAGGTCGCCGCGGTCGAGCGCCGCGCGGGTGGCGAGGTCCTGCACGCTCGCAAAGGGCCGCTCGGCGCGCGCCGCGACCAGCCGGTCGGCTCCCGACTGCGACAGCGACTTCACGACACGCAGCCCCAGCCGCAGCGCCGGCTCCCCGTCCGCACGGCGCTCGAGCGTCGAGTCCCACCCGCTCGCGCAGGTATCGACGGGACGCACCTCGACGCCGTGCGCGCGCGCATCGCGCACCAGCTGCGCCGGCGCGTAGAAGCCCATGGGCTGGCTGTTGAGCAGCGCGCAGGTGAAAGCCGCGGGCTCGTAGCACTTGAGCCAGGCGGAGTCGTACACCAGCAGTGCGAAGCTCGCCGCGTGCGCAAGCGGGAAGCCGTACTCGCCAAAACCCAGCATCTGCCGGTAGATGCGCTGCGCAAACTCATCCGGGTAGCCCTTTTCGCGCATGCCCTCGAGCAGCCGCTCGCGAAACGGATCGAGCCCCCCGGTCCTCTTCCAGGCGCCCATCGCGCGGCGCAGCGCGTCCGCCTCACCCGGCGAGAAGCCCGCCGCCACGATCGCAATCTTCATCACCTGTTCCTGGAAGATCGGTACGCCGAGGGTACGCTCGAGCACCTCGCGCACCTCTTCGCTCGGATACTCCACGGGCTCCGCGCCGGAGCGGCGCCGCAGATACGGGTGCACCATGTCGCCCTGGATGGGGCCCGGGCGCACGATCGCCACCTCGATGACGAGGTCGTAGTAACACTGCGGCTTCAGGCGCGGCAGCATGGCCATCTGCGCGCGCGACTCGATCTGGAACACGCCGATGGTGTCGGCGCGCGAGATCATGGCGTACACCCGCGGATCCTCGGCGGGCAGCTCGCCGAGGGCGTGCCGGGTGCCGCGAAAGTCCTTGACGAGCGCGAACGCGCGCTTGAGCGCCGTCAGCATTCCGAGCGCCAGCAGATCGACCTTCAGCAGCTTGAGATCGTTGAGATCGTCCTTGTCCCACTGCACCACGGTGCGCTGAGGGCTCGCGGCGTTCTCGATCGGCACCAGCTCCTCGAGTGCCCCTTCCGAGATCACGAAGCCGCCGACGTGCTGGGACAGGTGGCGCGGAAAGCCGGGGAAGGCCACCAGCTCGCTCGCGAGCGGCACGAGGCGCGCGAGCCAGGAACTCTCGGGATCGAAGCCCGCATCGCGCACGCGTTCGGGCAGCGCGGCGCTCCGATCCCACCACTGCATGACTTTCGCGAGCCGCCCGCTCTCGGCGGGCGTAAGACCGAAGACCTTGCCGAGGTCGCGCAGCGCGCTGCGCGGGCGGTACATGATGACGGTCGCGGCGAGCGCCGCGCGCTCGCGGCCGTACTTGCGGTAGACGTACTGCAGCACCTCCTCGCGCCGCTCGTGCTCGAAATCGATGTCGATGTCGGGCGGCTCGTTGCGCTCGCGCGAGATGAAGCGCTCGAACAGCAGCGCCGCGCCGCGCTGCGGGTCCACCGAGGTCACCCCCAGGCAGTAGCACACGCGCGAGTTCGCCGCCGAGCCCCGGCCCTGGCACAGAATTCCCTGGCGGCGCGCGTAGGCGACGACGTCCTGGACCGTGAGGAAGTAAGGCTCATAGCGGAGCTCGGCGATGAGCGCGAGCTCGTGCTCGATGGCAGTGCGCTCGCTCTCAGGCACGCCGCCCGGCCAGCGCCAGCGCGCCCCTTCGTAGGTGAGCCGGCGCAGGTAGCTCGCCGGGGTCTCCCCCGGCGGCACCAGCTCGCGGGGATACTCGTAGCGCAGCTCGTCGAGCGAGAAGGTGCACCCGAGCGAGAGCTCCACGGCTGCCTCGAGCAGCTCGCGCGGATACAGTCGCGCGAGTCGCGCTCGCTCGCGCAGATAGCGCTCGCCGTTCCCGTAGAGCTGGAGCCCCGCTTCTGCGACCGGCACTTTCAGGCGGATCGCGGTCAGGGCGTCCTGCAATCGTCGCCGCGCGCGCACGTGCATGTGAACGTCGCCGCTCGCAAGGAGCGGCACCGCGTAGTGGGCGCCGAGCTGCTCGAGGGCGGCGAGGCGCTCGCGATCGCCTCCCTCGCGCAGCAGCTCGACCGCGATCCGCAGCCTCCCGGGGAAGCGCTCGGCGAGCCAGCGCAGCTCGGAGGGCGAGGGCTGTGCCGCAGGCACCCACAGGATGTAGCACTGTGCGAGGCTTGCTGCCTCGAGGTCGGCGCGCGTGAGCGAGTATTGTCCCTTGTCGGCCGCGCGCCGGCCGCGGGTGATGAGGCGGCACAGCCGTCCGTAGCCGCGCCGGTCGATGGCGAGCGCGACCAGCGTGAGGCCGCACTCGAGGCGGAACTCCGAGCCGATGACGAGCTTCAGGCGGCGGTGCTTCGCCGCCATGTGCGCGCGCACGACGCCGGCAACCGAGCACTCGTCGGTGATCGCGAGGGCGGCATAGCCGAGTGCGTCCGCCCGCTCCACCAGCTCGTGCGGATGCGAGGCGCCGCGCAGGAAGGTGAAGTTGGAGAGGCAGTGCAGCTCGGCGTAAGGCGGCAGCGCCGCCGCTCCGGAAACTTCCCCAGGCGATTTCGGAGGAAGTGACACTTCACACGCGCAGTTGAGCATGTGTCACCCGAACACGCCGTGCAGGAACCAGTCGTGCGGCGCGGCGCGCTCGCGGAATACCCAGAGGTGTACGCCATGGATGTCGACGGCGGTGTAGTAATCGCGCGCGATCTCATCGCCGTCCCACCAACCGGTCTCGATACGCTCCGGCTCACTCACCAGACGCAGCGGGCCCCGCCGCCGGGGCAGCCCGTCCCGCACGGACAACCGCTGCGGCGCCGGGAGGAGCCACACGGGCCGGCGCCGGGCCGGTGCGCTATCCGCGCTGCACCCGGGCTGTGCGCGATGTGTTGATGCGGACGGCGGCTCGGCAACCGCCCAGGCTTTCTCGGGCCGGTGTGCCGGAAGCCGCGTCAGCCCATACACCGCTTCGGCACCCAGGCGCGCACGCAGACGCTCGATGAGGTCGCAGCTCTCTTTACCGAAGCTGCCACCGCGCTCGCCCGGTTGCCAAAGGGATTCGCTCTCCGGCCGATGCGGCACCAGGGCCGCGGCGGCGAGCTCGCAGGCCCGCACCGGCTCCGGGAGCTCGAGCGCGCTCAGGTGCTCGCCGAGGAGCGCCGTGAGACGTTGCACATCCGTCGCGGGAGAGGCGAGCCGCACTACGCAGCGGGTCGGCGGAGCATGCCGGTGCATCAGGCGGCACTCGAGCTTCACGACGCCCAAGTCACGTGCCGCGAGGAAGTCACCGAGCTCGGCCAGGAGCGGTGCGAGCGCCACGAGCAGCAGGCCATGATTCTCCAGCTCACAGCCGAGCTCACGGCGGCGGCGGAAGCGCTCGGGAGCACGATAAGTGACGCGCACCTCGGCGGTACGCCCGGTGAGCACATCGAGCATGGCGAGCTGCGCGTCGCCGAAGCGCCGTGCAAAGCCGGCGCGCGGCAAGCGCAGCGCCGCCCCGATGGTTCGCACCCCCATGCGCGCGAGGCGTGCCACGGTGTACTCGGGCCAGCGCAGGCTCGAGAGCGGCAAGGGTGCCAGCTGTCCAGTGAGCTGCGCCGGCTCCAGCACCTCGAGCGACTTGCCCGCGCGGGCCATGACGAGCGCCGCAAGAGCCGTGGGCGCAAACGCCAGCACCGGCCTCACCTCAAGACGCAGGCACTCGGCGAGGAGCGCGCCGCGGAGCCCCGCCACGCCCGCGAACAGGTGCAGACTCCCCTGGACCTCGAGCAGCAGCCCATCCGGCGGCGCCAGGCTCACGCGCGGCGTGAACCGCTGTGCGCTCATCCCAAGCTGCACGAGCTTCCCCGCCGGATCGTTTTCGGTCAGATGCATGCCGGCCCACAGCTCGCGCCCCGGTGCGCCGGCTTGAGTCGCGCGCTCGACGGTGCGCGGCGGCGTCGACGGCGCGGGACGGACTGGCCAGGCGTCCGCCGGGCGAGCCGCTCGCAGGATTCGCGGATCCATCGCGCTAGCCCCGTAATGCGAGATCGATGGCCCCGCGCATGGCAGTGCGGCCTTTCAAGAGCGTGATGCGCACGCCGGCGCTCATCGGCGCGAGACCCAAGCGCAGAACCGCGGCCGAGGCTTCCCGGGCCGCCCGCCGCGGACGAAACAGCACGCCGAGAGTCCGGCCGCGCTCGGCGGCGAGTTGCAAGCGGCGGATCTCGCGCGCTTTCGGCCGTCGCGCCCACGCCAGGACCGCATCACAGGCGCCCGAGCCGAGCGCCTGCTCGAGAGCCCATAACGGCCGCGCACCGCTCACCACGGCCACCCGATCGAGAGCGATGCCCTCTGCAGCGAGTGCCGGGGCAAAAGGCATCAGGGGTGGCGCCACCCACACGCACCACCGGGCGCACCGCGCGCGCGTCAGGGCGGCGAGCGCCGGCAACAGCAGGTACAGCTCGCCGCTGCCGAAGCGGGGGACGAGGATCTCGATCAGACCGGCGCGGGGCCAGCCCTTACCGGGAAGGCATGCATCCAGCGCCGCAAATCCGCTAGCCAGCCCCTCGGCGTGCGCAGCGCTCGCGCCGCGCCAGATGGTCGGATGCTCGAGCAAACGGGCGAGTTGCGCTGAAGAACCCATGAGGGCTCATGAGCCATGCACGCGGTCACACAAGGCCGCTCGCGCGGCCCCGGCGCACCACGCCCACCACGATGCCTTCGATGAGCAGCGGCTCTTCTTTCAGATCCACCCGGATCGGCTCGAACTCGGGGTTCTCCGGCAAGAGCCACACGACGGAGCCTTCCTGGCGGTAACGCTTCACCGTCACCTCGTTCTCGAGCCGCGCGACCACGATCTGGCGGCTGCGCACCTCGGAGGTGCGATGCACGGCGACCAGGTCTCCGTCGAGGATCCCGGCATCCTTCATGCTCATGCCGGTGACCCTCAGAAGGTAATGCGGCCGTGGCTGAAACAGTCCCGGGTCGATCTGCAGCCGCGCCTCGAAGTTCTCTTCGGCGAAAATGGGCTTGCCGGCGGCTACCCGGCCGATGAGCGGCAGTCCCATCTGCTCCCGGATGGTGTCCTTCAGCTGGATCCCCCTCGAGGTGCCGGGCACGAGCGCGATCACGCCCTTGCGGGCCAGAGCCCGCAGGTGCTCCTCGGCGGCGTTGGCCGAGCGGAAGCCCAGCTCGTGGGCAATCTCGGCGCGCGTCGGTGGCATGCCGCTATCGGAGATGAAGCGCTGGATGAGACGCAGGATCTGTGTCTGGCGGGGGGTGAGGTCGGACATTCTGAGCCTGCCTGTTTATATATACAGTAACTGTAATTATATCCAGATCGGAGCTCCCCGCAAGAGTGCCGCCGAAAATCCACAGGACCCACGCCCCTCAGGTGTTTCCCTCCCTCACTTCACGAGCTTTCTCATCCCTTCATGAGCTCTCATCAACGCCACGCCATTCCCGATACGCGCATCAACGTCTCGCCGGCGGCTTGGCCCGTCACGTGCAACTCCGCGCCGGTCGCGCACGAAGCTGAACACCGCGTGAATGAAACTCGAGATCTCGATCCGCACGCGCGCCTGGAGCGGCCGTGCAGCAACTCGCCGTCGCCGAGCGTCCGAGACGAGCCGCACCCACCGCCCACAAAGCCGTCGCAACGCTCCTCCGGCATCCGCTCCTCGACGTCGCAAACACACACGCGAGCTGACACCTGCGCGCTGACCAAACTGTCGCGAACAGAAGACAAGTCGCGTGTCTGGAGTTGCATTCCCGTGTCAAATTTGATTCAGTTGCCGGCCAGCGATCGACGGCGGAAGCTTGCTCACTGCCGTTGCATCGGTAATTAGGACCTCCCGAATCAACAACCCAAAGGGGACGTTTATGAAGTGCGCGAGCGTTGTGAAGGCGGCGGCGGCCGTGGTAGCGACGGTGGGATTGGCGGCCTGTACGGATATCAAGCCCATGCAGGCCGAAGTGGCGGACCTGAAAGCCCAGCTGGCCAAGGTGCAGGGCGACGTGGCGGCGGCGAAGAGCTCGGCCGATCAGGCGAACAGCGCGGCCCAGTCGGCCAGCCAGGCGGCGAGCGGCGCGCAGAGCACCGCCAATCAGGCGGTGGCGGCGGCCCATGCCAGCCAGTCCTGCTGCGACGCGACGAACGAGAAGATCGACCGGATGTTCAAGCGGTCGGTGTCGAAGTAAACGCCCGCTCCGGACAGGAATCAGAAACGCCGCGCGCCGCGCGCGGCGTTTTTTTGGACGCGCGCACCCCGCATCGGGCTGTGGAGCCGCGCATCTCGAGTCACGCATCGCGCGGTGCGGCGAGGATCAGTAGCGCACGAGCGCCGAACCCCAGGTAAATCCCCCGCCGAAGGCCTCGAGCAGCAGCAGGTCACCTCGCTTTATGCGGCCGTCGCGCACCGCGACGTCGAGAGCGAGGGGTACCGAGGCCGCGGAGGTGTTGCCGTGGTCCTGCACGGTCACGACCACCCGTTCCATCGGCAGGTCGAGCCGGCGCGCAGTCGCCTGGATGATGCGGATGTTGGCCTGATGCGGCACCAGCCAGGTAATGGCGCTGCGGTCGAGCCCGTTGGCCGCCAGTGCCTCTTCCACCGCGGCCCCGAGCTTCAGGACCGCGACCTTGAACACTTCGTTCCCTGCCATGGTGATCGTGAGGCGCCCGTCGATACCCGTCGACACGCCACCTGCGCAATAGAGCAGGTCCTTGTACTGGCCGTCCGAGTGCAGGTGAGTCGACAGCAGTCCGGGCTGCGCGCTCGGCTCGAGCACCACCGCGCCCGCGCCGTCGGCAAACAACACAGCGGTAGACCGATCCTTCCAGTCGGTGATGCGTGACAGGGTCTCGGCGCCGATCACGAGCGCGCGCTTCGACTCGCCGCAGCGCACGTACTTATCGGCGATCGACAGCGCGTACATGAACCCGGCGCAGGCGGTCTCGAGGCTGAAGGCCGGTATGCCGCGACAGCCGAGACGCTGCTGCAGCAACGTGCCGCAGTTGGGAAACACCAGATCCGGGGTGGTCGTGCCGAAGGCGATGAAGTCGACGTCCGCCGGCGCGACCCCGGCCGCCTCGAGCGCCCGGCGGGCCGCCTGCTCTGCCAGATCGACCGTCGTCTCCCCGTCCGCGGCCACGTGACGGCGCTCGATGCCGGTGCGGCTGCGGATCCACTCGTCGCTGGTATCGACCATCTTCTCCAGGTCGAAGTTGGTGATCACCTTCTCGGGCAGGTAGGAGCCGGTGCCGGTGATGCGCGAGTGAATCAAGTGGTCGAGCCTTGTGCGTGCATTGCCTGCGCGATGTGCGTCGTGAGTGCATGTCGTACCGCCAGCGCGGCCGTGCCGATCGCGCGCGCGAAAGCAACTCCGTCGGCGCGACCGTGGCTTTTTACCACGATCCCGTCGAGGCCCACCATGCAGGCGCCGTTGTAACGGCGCGGATCGAGCCCGGCCGCCGCGCGGCGCAGCGCCGGAGCGGCGACCGCACCGGCGAGGCGGTCGAGCCAGGACGCCCGGAACTCCTGACGCATCCGATCCGCGATCAGCCCCGCGACGCCCTCCATG
This sequence comes from Gammaproteobacteria bacterium 13_2_20CM_66_19, assembly GCA_001914695.1. Classification (GTDB taxonomy): domain Bacteria; phylum Pseudomonadota; class Gammaproteobacteria; order Steroidobacterales; family Steroidobacteraceae; genus 13-2-20CM-66-19. The sequence goes on from MNCZ01000101.1 coordinate 30,608, forward strand.
GTCTTGAGCGCGACGTTGCCGGTGAAGCCGTCGGTGACGACCACGTCGACGTCGCCGGAGAAGATGTCGTCGCCTTCCACGAAGCCCACGTAGTTGAGCCCGCTGCGCGCGAGCAGGGCTTGCGCCGCCTGCACCAGCTCGTGTCCCTTCATGTCCTCCTCGCCGATGTTGAGAAGACCGATGCGCGGGTTCGCCACGCCGTACACGTCGCGGGCGATGATGGCTCCCATGGCGGCGAATTGGCGCAGCTGCTCCGGGGTCGCCTTGGTGTTGGCGCCCAGATCCAGCATGTGGGTGTGTCCGTGCGCGGCGGGGATCGCCGAGATGATGGCGGCGCGCTCCACGCCGGGGAGGGTCCCCAGCACGAAGTGCGCAATCGCGGTGAGCGCACCGGTGTTGCCGGCGCTCACGCACGCGCAGGCAGTTCCGGCCTCCACCAGGTCGACGGCCACTCGCATCGAGGACTGCTTCTTGTGGCGGATCGCCTCGCGCGGCTTGTCCTGCATCGACACCACCTGCGAGGCGCCGACCACGGTGGCACGGCTGCGCACCGGCTCGGGCAGGCCTGCGAGAGCGGCGGATATCAGCTGCGGGTCGCCGACCAGTTGGGTCCGCAGCTCGGGATCCGCACGCAGGGCGCGCACCGCGCCCGCAAGGTATTCACGCGGCTCGTGGTCGCCGCTCATTACGTCGATCGCAACCGGCAGCACGCAGCCCCTTTTGGTCGCCCCGCGAGGAGGTCCGGGGCTTATTCCTTGTCTTCGGTCTCGGCGGGCTTCTCGAGCACGCGCCGGCCCCGGTAGAAACCATCCGGCGTGATCCGGTGGCGCAGATGGGTCTCGCCCGACTGCGGATCGGTCGACAGCGCCGGCTGCGCGAGCGCATCGTGTGAACGGTGCATCCCGCGTCGCGAGGGTGTCTTACGGCTCTTTTGAACGGCCATGTGTCATGCTCCTGACTCGATTCGACGACTCTAACGTTTCAGCAGCTCCGCAAGGCGCGCAAACGGCCGGTGCGTCGCCTCGGCGGCGCGACCCGGCGCGCCGGCGGTCAGCGAGGCCGCCCCGCACCCTACATCGTCCCCGTGCAGCGGAACGGCGGGGAGGCCCAGCAGCATCTCTTCCGTGACGAGCTCGCCGATGCTGATGCGGCCGCCGGGAGCCAGCATCGGCTCGAGATCCCCGGGCACGCGGCCGACGTCCTCTTCGGAGCCGACCAGGGCCACGCGCACGACGCTTCGAACGGGCAGCTCGATCGGTCCCATGCACCGCTGGCACACGAGCGTCGCCGTGCCGCTCAAGGTGAGCTCGGCGACGGCAACGCCCGCCTCGCGCCCGAAGTGCGCGCTCCCGTGTACGCTGCCCGCCACGCCCGCGCGCGCCGAGCGCAGTCCGCCGAGCTCGGCGAGCGGGACAGTAAAGTCGACGTCGGCTCCACCGTCGGCCAGCCGCTCAACCTCGAGCGGTCTCGACCAGGCCGGCAACTAACACTCCGGGAAATTCCGGGCGCCACGATACCACCCCGCGAGGGCGTGCTTTCGGCGACCGATCGATCCGCATCGATTTATCACATGCGCGATTTTCGAGGGGAGCCCGGCATGGGGCGCGTATAATAGGTATCGACTCTCTCCAAGTCAAAAATCGGATTTGGGGCTAAGCCATTGTTTTCTCGGAGGCGATTCAAGGTCGCCCAGTGATCCTCCCACCGCTGATCCTCGCCTCGACCTCCCCCTATCGCCGGGAGCTCCTGACGCGCCTTCGACTCGCGTTCGAGTCGATCGCACCGGGGCTGCCGGAGGAACACCTCGACCGAGAGTCGCCCGCCGACCGCTCGCTCCGTCTCGCGCTCGCAAAGGCGCAGGCGGTTGCGCGGCTGCACCCCGGCGCTCTCGTGATCGGGAGCGATCAGGTGGCCGCGGTCGGCGAGCAGCTGCTCGGCAAACCCGGTGACGCGGCCGGCTGTCGCGCCCAGCTCGCCATTCTCAGCGGCAAGACGGCGCGCTTCTTCACGGCCTGCGCGCTGCTCGGAGTCGGCGCCGGGGTGCGCCTCGCCCACGTCGATACGACGACGGTCGTGTTTCGCGCGCTGAGCCCGGCCGAGATCGAGCGCTACGTGGCATCAGAGCAGCCTTACGACTGCGCGGGCGGATTCAAGGCGGAAGGCATGGGGGTGGCGCTGTTCGAGGGTATCGAGAGCCAGGATCCGACGGCGCTCATCGGGCTGCCGCTCATCTGGCTCGCGGGCGCGCTGCGCGGGGCCGGTTACCATCTGCCCTGAGCTCACCGCGCCGGGTGCGGTCGGTGCGCGCTCCGAGCTCGTCGAGCACCACGGCCAGCTCCGGCGGCAGCGGCGTGCTGACGCTGAACTCCCCGCCCTGTGGCCATGCGAAGCTCAGGCTGTGCGCGTGCAGGAACATGCGCCTCAATCCGAGCTCGCGCAGCTCGTCGTTGAACGAGGCGTCACCGTACTTGTCATCGCCCGCGACCGGGTGCGCGGCGTGCTGCGCGTGCACGCGGATCTGATGAGTGCGCCCGGTGCGCAACTTGACCTCCACGAGGGTCGCCGCCCGCCCGAAGAACTGAACCGGCCGGAATTCGCTCACCGAGCGCTTCCCCGAGGACGCGGCACGCACCGTGCGCTCGCCCCCGACCCGGGTGTCGGTGCGCAACGGCACATCGATGCGCTTGGCTCCGAGCTCCCACTTGCCTCGGACGAGCGCGAGGTAGCGCTTCTCGACGCCGTCCCCACGCATGAGCGCATGGAGGGTGCGGAGCGTCCCCGCGTCTCGTGCGACGAGCAGGCATCCGCTCGTGTCGCGGTCGAGGCGGTGGACCAGCTCGAGGCTCTCGTTTGGGCGCAGCCTCCGGAGCGCCTCGATCACGCCGAAGCTCAACCCGCTGCCGCCGTGCACCGCGAGGCCCGCGGGCTTGTCGAGTACGAGGAGCCTGTCATCCTCGTAGATGATCGCCTTCGCCAGGGTTGCGCACAGCTGCAGCGGTGGCTGGCCCGGGTCGGTCCGCGGCATCACGCGCACCGGGGGGATGCGGATCCTGTCGTGAGGCTCGAGGCGGGTTTCCGGACCCGCGCGTCGGCCGTTCACGCGCACTTCGCCCTTGCGGATGACGCGGTACACGCGGCTGCGCGGCACGCCGGAGAGGCGCTTGTGCACGTAATTGTCGAGGCGTTGGCCCGCCTCCTCCGCGCTCACCTCGAAGTGCTGCACCTCGGTGCGAGTTCCGCGCGCATCGGGCTCCTCCAAGGGGTCCTCGACGTAAGACATTGTTTCTACAACGGTCTGTCGAGTATACTCTTCGGGGTCGTCCGCACAGCGGATGCGCCAGTTGGCTGGCGGCAGTGGCCGCAGCCTTGAATTTGGGACCTCTGAAACGAGGCCATCGCATTGGGCCGACAAGATCGCGCCACCTGCGTCGAATCTCACACCCTGAGAGCTCCGCAGTCGGCGTCGTCGGTTGAGTTCACCGAGGGTTTCCTTTCCATGCCGCCCCGTTAAAGCGAGGCGGATACGGCCGTGAATAACGAGACTCGCTCTCCTTCGTCACCTTTAAGGAATCTTCGCTGCCGCGGACCTTCGGTCTGGCGGCCTCCCGCCGCGTGCTTGCCGGCCCCTCACCACACAGCAGGGGCACATGAAGAGAATGCTAGTGAATGCAACTCAGGAAGAGGAGTTGCGCGTCGCTCTGGTTGATGGACAGAAGCTCTTTGACCTGAGTATCGACTTACCTTCCCGCGAGCAGAAGAAAGCCAACGTCTACAAGGCCCGGATCTCCCGCATCGAGCCCTCGCTCGAGGCCTGCTTCGTCGATTACGGCGCCCAGCGCCATGGCTTCCTGCCGCTGAAGGAGGTCTCCAAGGAATGCTTCCGCCAGCAGCCCCAGGGCTCGCGGATGAACATCCGCGAGCTCCTGTCCGAGGGCCAGGAAATCATCGTGCAGGTGGAGAAGGAGGAGCGCGGCACCAAGGGGGCGGCGCTCACCACGTTCATCAGCCTCGCCGGGCGCTTCCTCGTGCTGATGCCGAACAACCCGCGCGCCGGCGGGGTCTCGCGCCGCATCGAGGGCGAGGATCGCGATCAGATGCGCGAGGTGATGGGCCAGCTGCAGATCCCGGACGGCATGGGCGCGATCGTGCGCACCGCGGGCGTCGGCCGCTCGGCCCCGGAGCTGCAGTGGGACCTCGACAACCTCAAGGCCCAGTGGCAGCAGATCGAGGCGGCCGCTCGCGAGCGCCCCGCGCCTTTCCTGGTGTTCCGCGAGAGCGACGCCGTGACGCGCGCGATGCGCGACTATCTCTCCGACGATATCGGCGAGGTGCTGGTGGACGGCCAGGCGGCCTTCCAGAAGGCACAGGAGTACATGCAGCGCTTCATGCCCGCGGAGGCGCAGCGGCGGCTGAAGCTCTACACCGACGACATCCCGCTGTTCACCCGCTTTCAGATCGAGAGCCAGATCGAGTCGGCGTACGCGCACAAGGTGCAGCTGCCCTCCGGCGGCAGCATCGTCATCGACTACACCGAGGCGCTGGTGTCGATCGACATCAACTCCGCGCGCGCCACGCGCGGGAGCGACATCGAGACCACCGCCACCAACACCAACCTCGAGGCGGCCGAGGAGATCGCGCGGCAGCTGCGCATCCGGGATATTGGCGGCCTCATCGTCATCGACTTCATCGACATGGAGTTACCCAAGAATCAGCGCGAGGTCGAGGACCGGCTGCGCGATGCGATGAAGATGGATCGCGCCCGCATCCAGATCGGCCGCCTGTCGCGCTTCGGCCTGCTGGAGATGTCGCGGCAGCGTCTGCGGCCCTCGCTCGGGGAAACGAGCCACATCGTGTGCCCGCGCTGCGTCGGCATCGGCAGCATCCGCAGCGTCGAGTCCATGACGCTCGCGGTGCTGCGCCTGATCGGCGAGGAGCTGCGCAAGGACCGCACCGCCCGCGTGATCGCGCAGGTTCCGGTATCGGTGGCGACCTACCTCATCAACGAGAAGCGCGAGTGGCTGCGCACGCTCGAGGACAAGAGCGAGGCGGAGCTGATCATCGTGCCGAACGAGAATATCCAGACGCCCGAGTATTCGATCAGGCGCGTGCGGGATGACGAGCTGGAGCTGCCCGAGCAGCGCCAGGCAACCTACCTCATGCCGACCGCGCCCGAGGTCGCCGAGCCCGGCAGTGCCCAGGACAAAAAGCCGGCGACGGATGCCCCGGCCGTAGCCGCGCTCCTGCCCGCCACCGCGGCGCCCACTCCGGCGCCGCCAGCCGCAGCGCCGCGCGCTCAACCTCCCGGTGAGGCGCACGTCGGCTTCTGGTCCCGCGTCAAGCGGCTCCTCACGGGCGAGGCGACGACGGCCGGCGCCGAGCCCGCGCCGCTTTCAGACGCAGCGGCGCCCGCCCGCACAGGGCGCCGCGACGAGGGCTCGCGACGCGATGAGGGCTCACGCCGCGATGTCCGCCGCGATCACCGCCATGGGCGCTACGCGGACGGAGCGCGGCGCGAGCGCGGAGACGGACGTCGGGGCGACGGCCGCGACCGCGACCGGGATCGCAGCCGCGAGGGCCGCGACCGCGATCGGGGTCGCGATCAGGGTCGCAGGCCCGAGAGGCCCGCCGCTCCCGCGCCGGAGGCTGCCCGGAGCGATCCGGGGGCGGCTTCCTCGCCACCTTCCCCCGCGCCGTCCGGCGAAGCCCGCACCGATCGCCCGGACCGCGGCGACCGGCCGGAGCGCACAGGACGCCGGCGTGGACGCCGTCGCGGCCGGCGCGGCGGCGGCGGCGGCGCGCGCGACGGTGGCGGCATGAGCCTCCCGGGTGCAGTCGCGGGCGGATCGGAGCACGCAGGACAGGGCGAGCCGATGCCGGCGGCGCCGCAGTCGGAGCCACGCCTGCCGGATCGGGAGCCTCGCGAGGAGCCTCTCCCGCGGGAATATCACGCCGAGCCGCGAGAGCCGCCGGTGCCGCACGAGCCGGCCCCGCTCGCACATTTCGAGCCGTCACCGAAGCCGGATCCGAGCAAGCCCTACGTCGTGTGGTCGTCCGCGCCGCCGGACAAGAGCACCGGGATACCCGATCCGGAGGAGTGAGCGCACCGCTCGGCGGCGCGCGACTGACGGTTGCCGCGCCCGCAGGACCGCCCTCTCAGGCGGCGCGGCAACGCTCGCGCAGGTGCTCGAGCAGGCCGCGCGTGGCGGCCTCCACCAGGTCGAGCACCTCCTCGAAGCCGTTAGGCCCGCCGTAGTAAGGGTCCGGAACGTCTTCCAGTCCCGCCTCCGCCGCAAACTCCAGGAACAACCGCAGGCGCGGATGCGCGGCCCGGGGCGCGCGCCGCTGCAACACCCGGTGGATCTCGCGGTCCATCGCCAGTATCAGATCGAAGCGCTCGAAGTCGGCCGGCTCCACGATGCGCGCGCGCGGCGCCGCGAGATCGTAGCCGCGGCGGGCGCCGGCCTCGCGAGTGCGCGGGTCGGGAGGCTCGCCGACGTGATACGCGGCCGTGCCGGCCGAGTCCACCTCGAGGTCGAGCTCCGGCGCCTCGCGAGCCGCAATCGTACGCAACACGACTTCGGCGGTCGGTGAGCGGCAGATATTGCCGAGACAGACAAAGAGGATCTTCACACCGGTCCTTGCGAGGATAACTTGCTGATTGAGGGAATTATTGTGTCTCGACGGGTCTCGGGCCGTCCACTACCGTGATGGGAGGCGCGCCAGGGAGCACAGCCAACCGCCCGGCAGGTCCGCTGAACCAATGAGCGTACCAAGGACTTCCCGCGCTTCCACCGTAGCGGTCGAGGACATCTCCCGCGCGATCCTCGTCCTGCGCGGTCACAAGGTGCTGCTCGATGCGGAGCTCGCCGCGCTCTATGGCGTTACCACGAAGCGCCTTAACGAGCAGGTCAAGCGCAACGCCGAACGGTTTCCCGAGGATTTCATGTTCCGGCTCACCCGAGCCGAAACCGAGGCCCCGAACCGGTCGCATTTTGCGACCGGTTCCCAGAAGCACCGCGATCCACGCTTCCCGCCCTACGCCCTCACCGAGCACGGCGCCATCATGGCCGCCACCATCCTCAACAGCCCACGCGCCATCGAGATGAGTGTCTACGTCGTGCGCGCCTTCGTGCAACTGCGTGAGCTGCTTGGCTCCAACCGGGAACTGGCCCGCCGCTTCGCACAGCTGGAAGCCCGGCTCGATAAAAAACTCACCGACCACGATGCCGCGATCGCCGCCATCCTCTCCGCCATCCGCGAGCTGATGAATCCGGCGATGCCTAAACACCGCAGCATCGGTTTCACAGCCGATCTCGACGAAAAATAGCCGACCCTTCCTGACCGCTCCACACAAGAGCGGAACTCCAGAACTTGAGGTCACAGTTTGTGACCTCAGGTTGGGCTGCTACCGCCCCGCTCACGCCTCGTCGTGTAACAAAACCCGCCGCTAGGCTATCCTGCATCGCTCGCGACAAATCTAAGAAGGAGGACAGCGACATGGGCAGAAAAAACAATCAGGGATTGTCACGTCGTGACTTCATCAGGTTGACGGGACCCAGCGCTCTTGCTCTTGGCGCTGCGTCGGGGC
>MNCZ01000132.1 GCA_001914695.1 Gammaproteobacteria bacterium 13_2_20CM_66_19
GAGGCCGAGCTGCGCGCGGCGGACGAGGTGTGGATCTCAGCCGCGACGCGCGAGGTGCAGCCGGTGACCTCGCTCGACGGTCGTCCCGTGGGCGACGGCCGCCCCGGCCGCTACTGGCGGCGCCTGTACGAGGAGCTGCAGCGTTACAAGCGCGAGCTCGCGGGCACGCCGTGGTGAGCGCGCCCGCGCGGCGCGCCGCCGAGAATCCGGAGATCCCACCCATCGGGTGAGCGCACGCCGCTGCGTGTCTGTCACCCGTTTGTCACCCGCCCGTCACCGGGTGGAAACTGACCGCACGCTCACGGCACAGGTAGCATCGCCCGGATGTCCATCACGCTCGACCAGGTCACCAAGCACTACGGCGGCGTGCCGGTTGTCAACGACGTCTCGCTCGACATCGGCGACGGGGAGTTCTTCGTGCTGCTCGGGCCGAGCGGCAGCGGCAAGAGCACGCTGCTACGCGCCATCGCGGGGCTCACCGGCGTCGACCATGGGCGGATCGCGCTCCACGGCCGCGACGTGACCCACGTCGCCGCCCGCAAGCGGGGCGTCGGCCTGGTGTTCCAGAATTACGCGCTCTTTCGCCACATGACGGTGGCGGAGAACATCGAGTTTGCGCTCCGCGTGCGGCACGTGCGCGCCCGCGAGCGCAGCCGCCGCCGCCAGGAGCTGCTGCGGCTGGTCGCGCTCGAGGGCCTCGACCAGCGCCTGCCGGCGCAGCTCTCCGGCGGCCAGCAGCAGCGGGTGGCGGTCGCGCGCGCCCTCGCCCACAAGCCGGAGGTGCTGCTGCTCGATGAGCCCTTCGGGGCGCTCGACGCCAAGATCCGCGAGGAGTTGCGGCGCACCATTCGCCAGGTGCAGCGCGAGCTCGGCATCACCACCGTGCTCGTGACCCACGACCAGGAAGAGGCCTTCGCGATGGCCGACCGGATCGGGATCATGAATCACGGCCGGCTGCTCGAGATGGGCGCGCCGCACGATCTGTACTCGCGTCCGGCCACCCGCTTCGTCGCCACCTTCCTCGGCGCCGCCAACCTGCTCCTGGCGCGCCGCACGCCCGACGGCATCCAGATGGGCGTCAGCACTGTGGCCGCGGCCGAGCGATCGCCCGATCTCGGCGAGCACGAGGTGGTCGCGGTGGTGCGTCCGGAGGAGGTCGAGCTCGCAGCCTCGCGCGATGCGCTGAAGTCCGGTTACCTCGCGCGCGGCGTGGTAGACGAGGTGATGTTCAGCGGCGCCCTCGAGAGCCTGCGCGTGCGGCTCGCGAACGGAGCCCAGGCGCCGCTCCTCGCGCACGCCAACGGGGCGGCCGGCGCATCCCTTCAGGTGACGCGCACCCAGCCCGAGCAGCGCGGCTTCGAGGTGCGCCCCGGGCAGGAGGTCGCAATCGGCGTCCGCCGTGTGCACGTTCTGCCGACACCGCTCTCGAGCTTCACGGCGTGCGCGGTGAGCGCCGCGCTCGCCGAGGCGCTCAGCCGCCAGCCGCTGCTCGCGGAGCTGGCGGCGCGCATGCATACGCGGATTGCGCCGCGCGTCGAGCCGCACCTCGGCGTGCCGGACGCACCCAGCGCGACCGACGAGCCGAGCGTCGGCGCCACGGCGATCGCCGGCGGCAGCGATTGCTCGCGCCGCGCCGAGTGGCTGTTGCGCCGCGGCGCGCGCGAGGTCCTGGTGTTGCCGGAGCAGCCGGCCGTGCCGCAGCGAGTGCTGATTCACTGGATGAGCGATGCGTCGCGCAGCGCGACGCTCGCGGTGTCGGCGAGCGTGCTGCGCCACGTCGCCGCCGAAGCGGTCTACGTGAGCATCTTCCCCGAGGAGCGCGCCGGCGAGCAACGCCATGGCCTCAGGGAGCTGCTCGATGCGCGCTCGGAGGCGCAGCTCGCCCACGGACTCGAGATGCGCACCGAGCTGCGCTTCGGGGACGTCGCCTCCGAGCTGGCGCGGCGCCTTGCCGAGGCGCCGGCGCAGATGCTGATCGTGGGCTTGAGTGACCTCACCGGCTTCGCCGCGAGCTTCCGCGTCCTCCTCGAGACCGGTCAGTGGCCGGTGCTCATCGTGTACCGCGCATCCCCATGAGCTTCCGCAAGGCGAGCATCCTGCCCGGTTTCGGGCTGACCTTCGGCTTCACGACATTCTTCCTGAGCGTCATCGTGCTGCTGCCGCTCGCCGCGCTCACCCTGGCCGCGGCCTCGATGCACTGGAGCGACTTCGTGCACGTCGTCCTGAGCCCGCGGGCGCTCGGGTCGTATCGCCTGTCCTTCGGCGCCTCGTTCCTCGCCGCCGCAATTAATCTCGTGTTCGGCCTCATCATCGCCTGGACTCTGGTGCGCTACGAGTTCCCGGCGCGCAAGCTCATCGATGCGCTCATCGATATGCCCTTCGCGCTGCCGACCGCCGTCTCAGGCATCGCGCTCACCACGGTGTTCGCGCACAACGGCTGGATCGGCCGCTTTCTCGAGCCGTGGGGCGTGAGGATCGCCTACACCTGGCTCGGCGTCACGCTCGCCCTGACGCTGATCACCATGCCGTTCGTCGTGCGCGCGGTGCAGCCGGCGCTGCTCGAGGTGCAGCGCGATCTGGAGGACGCCGCCGAGACGCTCGGGGCGGGGCGCATCTACGTGGCCCGGCGCATCATCCTGCCGACGGTGCTGCCCTCGCTCCTCACGGGCTTCACGCTGGCGTTCGCCCGCGCGCTCGGGGAGTACGGCTCGGTGATCTTCATCGCGGGAAATCTCCCGATGAAGACCGAGATCACCCCGCTCCTCATCGTCATCCACCTCGAGGAGTTCGACTACCAGGGCGCCGCCGCTCTCGGAGTCGTGATGCTCGTCATCTCCTTCGTGGTGCTGTTCGCGATCAACCTGCTGCAGGCGTGGGGCCGCCGCCAGCAGGTCCGGGCGGCGCACTGATGGCCGCAGCGCTCCCTGCCGCCCACGGCGGCGACCTCACCCGGCCCGGACAGCACACCTGGGTGCACGCCATCGTGCGCTGGGTGTTCATCGCCACATCGCTCGCCTTTCTCGCGGCGTTGCTGCTCGCGCCGCTCGCGACGGTCTTCGCCATGGCATTCCAGCGGGGGCCGTACGCTTACCTCGAGAGCTTCGCCGACCCGGACACCGCCGCCGCGATCCGCCTCACCCTCACCACCGCGGCGGTGGCGGTGCCGATCAACACGGTGTTCGGGCTCGCGGCGGCGTGGGCGATCGCCAAGTTCGAGTTCCGCGGCAAGAGTGTCCTCATCACGCTCATCGACCTGCCGCTCGCGATCTCGCCGGTGATCTCGGGGATGGTGTTCGTGCTGCTCTTCGGCCTGCACGGCTGGTTCGGGGCGTGGCTGCGCGATCACGACCTGAGCATCGTCTTCGCCCTGCCGGGCATCATGCTGGCCACCATGTTCGTGACCTTCCCGTACGTCGCGCGCGAGCTCATCCCGCTCATGCAGCAGCTGGGCAACGACGAGGAGGAAGCGGCCATCACGCTCGGTGCCGATGGCTGGATGACCTTCTTCCGCGTCACGCTGCCGAAGATCCGCTGGGGCCTGGTGTACGGGGTGGTGCTCTGCAATGCGCGCGCCATGGGCGAGTTCGGCGCAGTGTCGGTGGTGTCGGGGCACATCCGCGGGCTGACCAACACCATGCCGCTGCACATCGAGATCCTCTACAACGAATACAACTTCGTGGGCGCCTTCGCAGTCGCCTCGCTCCTCACCCTGCTCGCGGGCCTGACGCTCGTGATCAAGACGGCGATCGAGCGCACGGGTTACCGGCGGCGGCGATGACGGCCATGAGATCGTTGCCGGCCATGAGAGCGTCGCTCGCGCGGCTCCGGAGCACACTGTGGCCCGACCCGGCGAGCACCAGCCTCGGCTGGTGGCTGGTGGCGATCCACCTCCTCCTGGTGCTGGTGGTGGCCGGCGGCATTTCCTGGTACGCGCGCGGCATGTTGCGGGACCTGGCGGACGAGCAGGCCAAGGCGCGCGTGCAGCTCGCGGCCACCACCGCGCGCGAGGATCTGCGCCGCATGGGCGAGGACGCGCTCGCCGCGGCGCGCGCGCTCGCCGAGCGGCCGACGCTGCAGCGTCTGACGGCCGAAGGGCAGAGCGATGCGCTGCCGCCGTTCCTGCGCCGCGCCTGCGAGGCGAGCGGCATGGACGCCTGCGCGCTGCTCTCGGGCAAGACCGTGATCGCCGTCTCGGGGCCGGGACTCGACTGGCCGCAGCTCGTCACGGCGAGCGCCGAGCAGAGCGCGACCTTCATGGCACTGCCGCTCACCGAGCGCGTGGCGCTTCTCGGCGCCCGTGCCCCGTTCGGCCAGACGGGCCAGCATGTCTACGTCGTGCGCCGGCTCGATCAGAGGCTCGAGCGCGCCTTGAGCGCCCAGGTGGGAGCCGACATCCGGCTCATCGACTACCGCGCTTACACCGCGAGCTCCGTGAACGCCTTCACACCGCTGTACTCCGCGGCGCTCGCCGACGGCCACTCCGCGGTGCAGCGCGTCGCCTCTCAGGATGTGTATGCGTGCGCGGTGCCGGTCTTCGCCTCGAGCGGCGAGGCGATCGCGCTCATCGAGGCCTTGTTGCCGACCGATGCGGTGGACGCGCCCACCGGTCATCTGGTGAGGAAGCTGGTGGTGATGGCGCTGATTCTCGCGGCTCTCGCCGTGTTTGCCGGGGCGCTCCTGGCCGAGCGGGTCGCAGGCCCGGTACGCGCACTCACCGCCGCCGCCACCCGCCTCGCCGCCGGCGACTTCTCCGCTTCGATCCCACCCGGAGGCGCGGCCGAGGTCGGCGCGCTCGCGCGCACCATGGAGACCATGCGGCGCAACCTCATCGACCTCACCACGACGCTCAGGCGTCGCGAAGCCGAGGCCCAGGCTGTGCTCGGCGGCATCGTGGAGGGCGTGTACGCGGTCGACAGGAACCGGATGATCCGTTACCTCAATCCACAGGCGGCGCGGTTGCTCGGCGTGACGACCGAGCAGGCGGTCGGCCGCTTCTGCGGCGAGGTGTTGAAGCCCCGCGAGGCAGACGGCCGTCGGCCGTGCGACGTGCGCTGCCCGATCCTCGAGGCGCGCACCGCGGGCAGCGCCAGGGCCATCGAGCACCTCCTCGGCGCAGGCGCAGGCGAGCCGCGCACCGCGGTGATCACGAGCGCCGCGCCCGTCGAGGGTCTGCAGGTGCAGGTGATCCGCGACGAGAGCGAGCTCGAGGCGGTGCGCCGGGCCCGCGATTCGGTGCTCGCCAACATCTCGCACGAGTTCCGCACGCCGCTCGCCGCCCAGCTCGCCTCCATCGAGCTGCTGCTCGAGGGCATGGAGAAGATGCCGCCCGAGAAGCGCCGCGAGCTCGTGACCTCGCTCGAGCGCGGCACGCGCCGCCTGACGCAGCTCATCGACAACCTCCTCGAGAGCGTGCGCATCGAATCCGGCCAGCTCGCGATCCGCCGCCAGACCGTGGCGATCGCCGATGTGGTCTCGGATGCCGCCGCCATGGTCGCCTCGCTCCTCGCGCAGCGCCGCCAGACGCTCGCGGTCGCGGTTCCCGAGGAGCTGCCGCTGCTCGCGGGCGACCGCACGCGGCTCACCCAGGTGTTCGTCAACCTGCTGGCCAACGCCAACAAGTTCGCCCCCGAGGACAGCGTGGTGCGCATCGGCGCCGAGGCGCAGCCGGGTAAGCTCATCGCCTGGGTGGAGGACGAGGGTCCGGGGCCGGCGGGCCGTGACGATGCCGCACTCTTTGCGCGCTTCCAGCGCGGGGGCGGCGCGGAGCCCGAGCCGGCGGGACTCGGCTTGGGCCTGTGGCTGGTGAAGTCGATCATCGAGCGGCACGCGGGCAGCGTCGCCTTCGAGCGCACGGCTGCCGGCCGCACCCGCTTCACGCTCACGCTTCCCGTGGAGACTCCCCCATGAAGGTGCTGGTCGCGGACGACGATGCGGATCTGCGCGAGCTCATCGCCTTCACGCTGATGCAGGCGGGGCATCTCGTGGTCAAGGCCGGCGACGGTCCGGCGGCGCTCCGGCACTTCGGGGCGGAAGGGCCGGATCTGGTGCTGCTCGACATCAACATGCCGGGCCTCTCCGGCTTTCAGGTGTGCGAGACGATCCGCGCCCGCTCGCGTGTCCCGGTGATGATGCTGACCGTGCGCGGCGAGGAGGAGGACCTGGTGCGCGCCCTCGGCCTCGGCGCCGACGACTATCTCACCAAACCCTTCAGTCCGCGCACCCTCCTCGCGCGCGTCAAGGCGCTGCTGCGCCGTGCGGGAATGGAGAGCACCGCGCCGCTCGCCGCCGGGCGCATCAGCCTCGACCTCGAGGAGCACACCGTACGCATCGGCGCGGCTGAGCCGGTGCGCCTCACGAAGCTCGAGCTGCGGCTACTTCAGATGCTGCTCGCGAACGCGGGCCACGCGGTCAATCCGGAGCGGCTGCTCATTCAGGTGTGGGGGCATCGCAGCGGCGGCGACCGCCAGCTCCTGAAGCAGCTGGTGCATCGGCTGCGGCAGAAGATCGAGGCGGATCCGGCGGCGCCCGCGGTGCTGCGCACGGCCGCGGCAGGCTACAAGCTGGTGGTGGACTGAGGCGGCGACGAGAGCGCAGCACGCATTCCAGGCGGTCATGGAGTTGCCCTACGTGGATGCGAATTGCTTCGACCGGAAAGACGCAGTCGTGGTACCGGCGAAAACGCTCCTGAGCCAATTGCTGTGAGCCTGCACCGAGTTAGTGCGCCGAGATCTGATCGAACACGCCGCCGTCGCCGAAGTGCGTGCGCTGCACGCTGGCCCAGCCGCCGAAGTCCGCGATGGTCGCGAGCTTGAGGGGCGGGAAGCTGGCCGCGTAGCGCGCGGCGACTTGGCCGTCGCGCGGCCGGTAGAAGTGGCGCGCGACGATCTCCTGGCCTTCCTTGCTGTAGAGATAGTTGAGGTACGCCATCGCCACCTCGCGCGTGCCCCGCCGCAGCGCCACCTTGTCGACCACCGCCACCGGCGGCTCGGCGAGGATGCTCACCGACGGGACGACGCTCTCGAATCTGTCCGCACCGAGCTCGCGCACCGCGAGCATGGCCTCGTTCTCCCAGGCGATGAGCACATCACCGAGTCCCCGCTGCACGAAGGTCGTGGTTGCCCCGCGGGCTCCGGTGTCGAGCACCGGCACGTTGAGGTACAGCCGGCGCACGAACTCGCGCGCGCTCGCCTCGTCGGCGCCCGGCTGCGCGCGCGCCCACGCCCACGCGGCGAGGTAGTTCCAGCGTGCGCCGCCCGAGGTCTTGGGGTTCGGCGTGATCACGGCGACGCCGGGCCGCACCAGATCGCCCCAGTCGCGAATCGACTTCGGATTGCCCTTGCCCACCAGGAAAACGATGGTGGAGGTGTAGGGAGAGCTGTTGTCGGGAAGCAGGCTCTGCCAGTTGAGGGGCAGGAGCTTACCCATGCTCGCGATGGCGTCGATGTCGGCCGCGAGCGCGAGGGTCACCACATCCGCGGCTAGCCCGTCGATCACCGACCGTGCCTGCTTGCCCGAGCCGCCGTGCGACTGGTCGACCCTCACCACCTGGCCGGTCTTTGCCTTCCAGTAGCGGGCGAACGCCGCGTTGAACTCGACGTAGAGCTCCCGCGTCGGGTCGTAGGAGACATTGAGGAGCGTCACGCGCGCGGCGCTCGTGCCGGGACGCTGCCGACAGGCCGCCAGCCAGGCGAGCGGCCCGACGCCGAGCGCAGCGACCGTCACCGCGAGGAACGCGCGGCGCCTGCGGAAAGCGGATGTCATCCGGGCATGCTAG
Source organism: Gammaproteobacteria bacterium 13_2_20CM_66_19 (assembly GCA_001914695.1). Lineage (GTDB taxonomy): Bacteria > Pseudomonadota > Gammaproteobacteria > Steroidobacterales > Steroidobacteraceae > 13-2-20CM-66-19. The sequence goes on from MNCZ01000132.1 coordinate 7,775, forward strand.
CCGCGCCGCGCGGCGATGTCAGTCGCAGGGCGGTTACGAATCGCTCGCCGGATACCCGAGGGCGCGCAGCAGGTGCGGCTCGAGCGCGTCGGCGCAGTCTGCGACGCTGCGGGGACCGCCGAGCTCCGCCAGCTGCGTCATCTCGAGCCCCTGAAACCCGCAGGGGTTGATGCGGGCGAAGGGCTCGAGATCGAGCGCCACGTTGAGTGCCAGGCCGTGATAGCTCGCGCCACGGCGCACGCGCACCCCGACGCTCGCGAGCTTGCGGCCCGACACGTACACGCCCGGCGCGTCGCGCCGTCCTTCGGCGAGGATGCCGAACTCTCCCGCGAGCTCTATCACGGCGCGCTCGAGTGCCGAGACGTAATCGCGGATGCCGAGGCGCACGCGCGTGAGATCAACCAGCGGGTAGACGACGAGCTGTCCCGGTCCGTGATAGGTCACCTGGCCGCCGCGGTCGACCTGCACCACCGGAATCTCGCCCGGGGCGATGAGGTGCGCGCGGCTCGCATTGAGCCCGAGGGTGAAGACCGGCGGGTGCTCGAGAAACCAGATCTCGTCAGGGGTCGCCGCATCGCGCTCGCCGGTGAAGCGCTGCATCGCGCGCCAGGTCGGCTGGTACTCGCAAAGCCCGGGGCGGCGGATCACGGGCGGGGGCGGCGTCGTTCGCGCCGGCGCTGCACGCGGCGCCGGCGCTGCACGCGGCGCGGGCGCCGCGCGGGGCAGGTGCGCCGCAAGTGCGCCGCCGGCGGGAGTCATGTCGCGAGACGCCGGTTGTCGAGGCCGGCGTTGTTGCGCTGAAGCGCGCGCTCGGCGCGATAGCTCGAGCGCACGAGCGGTCCGGAGACGCATTCGAGGAAGCCGAGCGCGAGCGAGCGCTCGCGATAGCGATCGAACTCCTCGGGTCTCACGAAGCGCCGGACCGGCAGGTGATTCACGGTGGGGCGCAGGTACTGTCCGAGGGTCACGATGTCGACTCCGGCGGTGCGCAGGTCAGCGAGTGTCTCGTCGATCTCGGCATCGCTCTCACCGAGCCCTAACATCAGGCTGCTCTTGGTGAGAACCTCGGGACGGCGTCGCTTGGCGATCTCGAGGACTTCGAGAGTCTGCTCGTAGCCCGCGCGCGGATCGCGCACCGGATGAGTGAGGCGCCGCACGGTCTCGACGTTCTGCGCAAACACCTCGATCCCGGAGTCGACCACGGTCTCGACGTCCGCGCGCACGCCCTGGAAGTCCGGCGTCAGCGCCTCGACGGCGGTATGGGGGCTGCGGCGCTTGATGGCGCGCACGCACGCGGCATAGTGCGCCGCGCCGCCGTCGGCGAGGTCGTCGCGGTCGACGGAGGTGAGCACGACATAGCGGAGCTTCATGAGCTCCACAGTGCGCGCGGCGTTCTCGGGCTCCTCCGGATCGAGCCAGCCGTGCGGGTTACCGGTGTCGACGGAGCAGAAGCGGCAAGCGCGCGTGCACACCGATCCCATCAGCATCAGGGTCGCCGTCCCTGCGTTCCAGCACTCCCCGATGTTGGGGCACTTGGCTTCCTCGCAGACCGTGGCGAGCCGGTGCTCACGCACCAGGCCCCTGACGCGGGAGAACCCGGCCCCGGTCGGCGCCCGGGCCTTCAGCCACGGCGGCAACCGCCCGGCGACGACCGCGGCGCCGGCGCCGCCGGCGGCACGCTTGATGCCATCACGTATGGCGGTAAAGCCTTGAGGCGTCAGGTATTTCTCGCCGCTCCCCGGGCGGGCCGGTGCGGCGACGACTAGGGGCTTGCCCTTGAGATCCGACACCCCGTCATTGTACCGCACGCACCCGCGCGTCCAGGCACGCCAGGCGCTCCGCGGTGCCGACATCGCACCACTCGCCGCGATGTACCTGGCCGCGCACGAGACCCGCTGCGATCGCACGATTGAGGAGCGGCAGCAGCGGAAATTTCCCCGGAGTGCAGCCGTCAAAGAACTCCGGCCGGTACACGCCGACGCCGGAGTAGGTGTGGCGATCGGTCTCGCGGCTGACCACGAGGTCCCCCTGCAGACCGAAGTCACCGCGCGGATGATGCGGCGGGTTGGGAATCAGCACGAGGTGCGCGTGCGCGCCCTGCTCCAGCGCGAGCGTGGCGAAGTCGATGTCGGTCCAGATGTCCGCATTCACCACGAGGAATGGCCCGGGGCCGAGCCGCGGTACCGCGTTGAATATCCCGCCGCCGGTCTCGAGCGGCACCGGCCCTTCGTCACTGTAGTGGATCGACACGCCGTAGGCGCGGCCGTCGCCGAGCGCCGCGGGTACCTG
>MNCZ01000068.1 GCA_001914695.1 Gammaproteobacteria bacterium 13_2_20CM_66_19
TACAGATCTACTCCAGCCCGGGAAAGACTCGACGCGCTCAAGGAGTGGTACGACCGGCACCTCGGCATCTATATTGAAACGCATCGCCCCGATGAGCCCGGTGCCGGCGCACCGGTCTTTATTCGCGGACTGAGCTTCGTCATCCTGTCGTTGGATTGCATGATCCGAGCCTTCGGCTCGGAGCCGTACGGGGCTCTTTTATCGTCATGCGTGGCGCTCCTGCTCCGGCTCGAACGGGCGGTTGAAGGGGGACGGGGCGAGACGGTCTTGGCGCCAGAACTTGACTGTCATTGTGCCGCGCTTCTGGCGCTGGCCCGCGCTGCCGTACACGGCGACCCGGGAAATCGGATATCCCAGGCGATTCAGCGCGCGCTCCGGGGCACTCTCATCCTCCTCGCCTCCGCCGAACAATACGGGCATCCGAGCCTGAGCTTTGAATCCCTATGGGTCAGGAGTCGCGCGGGTATCCCGCCGCAGGACGGCGGATTCTGGGTGTTCAAGTTAGGCGTCGCTCTTCGTGCCTTCAACGCGATCCGCCAGGTTCACTCAGCCGGCCTGCTGCCACTCGATGGCAAGATCCTGGCGTATATGAACGAGCTGGCCGAGGTTGCGCGTCGAGGCTTGTTCGCGGCGCTGCGCCGCAAAGGTAACGCGATGGAGGTACTGACCTCAGCTCGCTCTGGCGAGACCAATTCGGAGACTCAGCCCTGGGCAGCGCTTGGGCTGGTGCCGGCGATCGAATGGGAGCTCTACGGACGCCCGCCCGATACCGACCTTCAGTTCTCCATGCCGTCTGAGCCGGCGGCGCCCTCCAATATGTCGGCGAGTACAGGCGGGTTCGACCGCGCGGCGCCGCCTCTTCAGGTTGAGTGGCAGTGCACGGACGCGACACTCGAGCGTCTGTCGGCCCGGATCGCGGCAAGCTGGACGGAGCTGGGCGAAACGAAACCACATTGGTCGGTCCTGAGTCGTGATGAATATTTACCTGCCCGGATTGCCGGCACCGAGGAACAATTCTTCGCCTCCGGGCACGTTGATCGTGACTGGCTGGTCGCGACACTGGCTCGTGCAGGCCGCAAGCCCGGTGACTTCACGACGGTGCTCGAATATGGCTGCGGCCTCGGGCGCGTTACCAACCACCTGGCCGGGTGCTTCACCCGAGTCATGGCGCGCGACATTTCCCGGGCTCATCTCGCACGTGCCCAGGCCCGGTCGGCTAACGCCGCCTTGACGAACATCGACTACGGCCTCGCCATGTCGCCGGACTTCGGTATGGCCGAGCCGTTTGATCTCTGGTTCTCGGTTATCGTCCTGCAGCACAATCCGCCGCCGATCATGGCTGCAATCCTGCGTCGCGCGCTGAAGTCCCTGGTGCCGCGCGGGCTCGCGGTTTTCCAGATTCCAACCTACGCACGGCGGTACCGCTTCGAGATCGATTCCTATCTCGAAAGCGCGCCGACCCGAGGTGCGTTCGAGATGCATTGCCTGCCGCAATCCGCCGTGTTCGCAATCGCACACGAGGCTGACTGCAGGATCAGGGAAGTAATTGAGGATTCCTCGATCGGGGATCCGGACTGGGTTTCGAACGTGATTGTGTTGGAGAAATAGGGCGACGTCGGCCGATCGCGGCCTCGATCATCTGGGGGCGGCCTCGATCATCTCTGCGGGCGCGTCTTCGGCGCACCCGCGCGCCCCGGCCGCCTGGCGGCCGGTTTGCCGGCGAGCTTCCCTGCAGCCACCGCCACCGAACGCCGCGCCCAGCTGACGAGCTGTGCCGGATCCTCCAGCACATCCGCAGGAGCCTCGTAGTAGCTCATGCTGAGCTCGGGCCGATCGGCGTAGGGCCGGAACGCACTCATGCCGCGGGCGGTGTAATCCGCGCGATTGTCGTCGTTGACGCGCAGATACAGCGTGTCGTTGTCGATGAGGCCGAAGAAAAGCTCCTCGCAATAGAGCCCCACGCCGCCGAACATGCGCCGTGCGCTCAACCCCGCGAGGCCCGCGAGCTGCTCGAGCACGTAGGCGAGATAGTCGCTGCTGACCGGCAAGAGCCCCCCTGATGGCAAGCCGGCGGACAGGCCTCGCCCGTCCGTGAATTCTCGGGGGCCGGCCCTTAGGTCCCCGCTGCTCCCTCAGTCCTCGCTGATGTTCCTGAAATCTACGCCGAGCGAGCGGAGCTTGCGGTACAGGTGGGTGCGCTCCATGCCGACGCGCTTGGCGAGCTGCCCCACCTTGCCGTTGCACAGCAGCAGCTGCTGCTGCAGATAGGCCCGCTCGAACTGCTCGCGCGCCTCGCGCAGCGGCAGCGCCAGAAGATCCTGCTTCACCAGCGGCTCATCGGCAGGCGCCTGCACCGCGAGCTCGCGCTCGATCTCATCGAGCCGGATCTCCTCGGGTCCGCCGTGCATCAGCAGCCGATGCACCAGGTGGCGGAGCTCGCGCACGTTGTCGGGCCACGGATAGTTGCGCAGCCGGTTCTGCGCCGCGACCGAGAAGCGCCGGAACGGCAGCCCCTCGGCGTCGACCAGCCGATCGACCTGATGCCGCAGCAGCTCCGGCACGTCCTCGGCGTACTCGCGCAGCGGCGGCACACGCATGATCAGCGCGTTGAGGTGCGCGAGCAGGTCACGCCGCAGACTCTCGCTCCCGGCGCGCTGCTCGACGCCGGGCTGCGCCGAGGCGAGGAGCCGCGCGCGCAGGCCGAGGGGCTCGCGGCCCCCGAGACGCGTGAACTGCCCGGCCTCGAACACCCCGACGAGCAGCCGCTGTGTGGCCGGAGGCAGGTCCTCGAGCTCGTGTATGAAGAGCGTCCCGCCGCCCGCTTCCTCGAGCACCCCCGTCACCTTCTCGCCGCCCGTCTCCTCGCGCCCGAAGAGGCGGCTCTCGGCGTCAGCCTCGCGGAGGCTCGAGGCGATCAGGGACACGAACGGGGCGCCGGCGCGCGGGCCCTGCTCGTGGATGTAGCGCGCAAAGGCCTCGCGCCCGGCTCCGGGCTCCCCCACCAGCAGCACGGGGGAAGCGTTGGCCGCCATCTGCTGCAGTTCTGCCCGCAGCTGCTGCATGAGGCGGCTCTTGCCGATCGGCACCGCGTGCGGCGAGCCGAGGAGCCTCCCCGACTGGCGGTGGCGCCGGCCGGCATCGAGGGCGCGCTCCACGGTTCGCAGCAGCTTCGCGAGCGACAGCGGCTTCTCCACGAAGTCGAAGGCGCCGAGCCTGGTGGCCTCCACCGCGGTCTCGACCGTGCTGTGGCCGGACATCATCACCACCGGGCAGCCGTCGGTGGCGGCCGTCGACCATTCGCGCAGCAGCGTGATCCCGTCCACGTCCGGCATCCAGATATCGAGCAGCACCAGATCCGGGATCTGCCGGGCGCGCGAGGCGCGCGCCTGCGCCGCGTTGGCGGCGACGTCAACCTCGTAGCCCTCTTCGGAGAGGATCTCCTTCAGCAGGCCGCGAATATCCGCCTCGTCGTCGACCACCAGAATGTGTGGACTGCTCACGCTCTTTCCCTCCGCAACTGATCCCGCCGCTCGCGCGCGCCTCCCGCGGCCGTGCGGGTGCTGTCCTTCACAGGCAGCACGACGCGCACGCGTGCCCCGCCCTCGGGCCGATTGTCGGCGTCGATTCTCCCACCGTGCTCCTCGATGATCTTCTTCACGATGGCGAGTCCGAGTCCGGTTCCCTTCGGCTTGGTGGTGACGTAGGGGTCGAACACCTTGCCGAGGAGCTCACGCTGGAACCCAGGGCCATTGTCACATACGGTGAGCACGGCGTACTCGGCATCGGTGCCGGCCTCGAGGCGGGTGGCGATCTCGAGCTTGGGTGCGGCCACCCCGTCGAGCGCTTCCAGCGCGTTGGTCAGGAGGTTATTGAGGACCTGACGCACCCGGAGCCGGTCGCCCTCGATGCCCTCGAGCCGCTCATCGAGATCGAGCCCGATGCGCGCGCGCGGATCCTGCGAGCGGTAGAGGTCGGCGACCTCCGTGACGAGCTGGTTCAGGCTGAAGCGCGTGACCTGCATCTCCGGCGCACGCGCGTACTCGCTGAAGGCGTTCACCATCTGCTGCATGCTCTCGACCTGCTGCACGATGGTTCGGGTGCCGCGCTCGAGGATCTCGGCGTCGCGGGCGTTCATGCCGCTGAGGAGGCGCCGCCGCAGCCGCTCGGCCGAGAGCTGGATGGGCGTCAGCGGGTTCTTGATCTCGTGCGCGAGGCGGCGCGCCACCTCGCCCCAGGCGGCGTCGCGCTGCGCCTGCAGCAGCGCCGTGATGTCGTCGAACACGATGACGAAGCCCATGCCGGAATCCTCGCCCGGGAGCGGCGTGCAGGCGCACATGAGCGTGCGCCGCCCGGCGGCGCCGTCGAGGTCGAGCTGCTCGCGCCATTCCTGGCGCCCCGCGGCGAAGCGCACGGCGAGCGCGGCGACGAACTGCCCGAGCCGCTCGTTGCCCGAGGCGAGCTGCGGGAGCGAGCGCCCGCCGGCGGCCGAGAAGTCGGCGCCGAGGATCGCGCCCGCGGCCTCGTTCGCGGTGCGCAGCGTCATGTTGCGATCGATGGCGAGCACCCCCGTCGAGAGCCGCGCCAGGATGATGGCGAGCCGCTCACGCTCGCGCTCGACCGCCTGCTGACTCTGGGTCGCCTCGGCGCGCGCGCGCCGCAGCCGCTTGGTCATGTCGTTGAAGGAGTGCACCAGAAATCCCATCTCATCGCGCGAGGGCAGCGGCAGGCGGGTGCCGAAATCGCCCTTGCCGACCGCGCGGGTGCCCTCGATGAGGTCCTGGACGGGGCGCACCAGGCGCTGCGCGGAGAAGATCGCGCCGTAGATGGCCGCGAGCATCGCGAGCAGCAGCACGAGCGTGAGCGTGAGGCTGAAGCTGTTCTTGAGCGGCTCGCGCCACGCAGCGAGATCCCCGTACTGGTGGTAGGCGTTCTGTACCGCGTCCGTGAGCGCCCCGAGCTGCGGCGGCACCGGGTAGATCGCCACCACGAAGCGCGCGTCGTGTCCCGCGCCCGGATCGCCGAGCGCCGCGGCGGCGCGGATGAGGTAGCGACCGCCCGAGCGCGGCTCGAGGCTGACGTACGGCCGCCGCTCTCCGACCTGGCGCACGAGGTCGGGAGAGGGCTGCGAGGGCAGGCTCTCGAGCGGGCTCTCGAGGCTCGCGGCGAGGATCTGCCCGTGCGCTCCGAAGAGCGCGATCTCGATCGCCTGGCTCGCGCGCCGCTCGGCATCGAGCCTCGCCTGCATCTCGGCGGGCGGGACTCCCGAGAGCCCTTCCGCGAGCGCTACGGTCCGCGCGGAGTGCTCCCGCATGCGCAGCTCGAGCGCGGCGCGCGAGAGTCCCAGCGCATCGTTCAGCGCCTCCTTGACCTCGACCCTGAACCAGCTGTCGATGCCGCGGTTGATGAATTCCAGCGACGACAGGTACACGATGAGGAGCGGCGCGATGACGAGCGACCCGAAGATGCCCACCGTGCGCGCGGTGAGGCGCGAGCCCGGAACGTGCCTGCGATAGTCGCGCACGAGCCGATAGAGCTTGCGCGCGAGCAGTACGCTGAGCGCGATGACGCCGCAGGCGTCGACCGCAAGGATCCACAGCCGCAGGCGGTCGAACGCCGCGGAGTTCTGCATGCTCTCGGCGAGCAGCACGAACGCCCCGAGCCCGATCGCGCTCCACAGCAGCACCTGCGCGATGGTCTGCCACCGCACGCGCGGCCGACGCCCATTCACACCGGCAGAACCCATGAGTACCACTCGCTCACGCGGACCCAGTCGTTGGTCCAGAACAGGATCGCGCGGAGCGACGCCGGGAGGTGCCCCCGGCGGACGGCCGCGCGTACGCTGATAGTGTAGTTGCCGTTGTCGAGCTGGGGTTCCACAACGATCGGCCAGGCCTCGACCTTGCCGAGGTAGGCGAGCGCCTCATCGAGCGTGGCGAAGCTCTCCTGGTCGCCGCTGCGCGCGTCGCGCACCACGAAGCGCTGGCTCACCGCGTGATAGCTCAGCTCGCGGCGCAGCGTGACGGCGACGATGCCTGCGCTGAACCAGAATCGCCGCTCGCGATCGACTCGCGCATCGAGGTCGAAGGTGAGCGTCTGCCCGTCGCGGAGCGCGCTGCGGATGGCCGGGCCGTTCGGGTACTCGATGCGTGCGTGCAGCAGAAACACCCCCTTGTCGATGTTCACGTAGGCGGCCCGGACCTCGAGAACCCCGTCGAGCGCGTCGGCATAGCCGAGGCTCCAGCTCGCCGAGGCGATCGCGCAGGCCGTCGCGAGCCACCCGCCCCGGGTCAAACCCTCCCTTGTTGGATCGCCGCGCAGCATGGATGCAACGACCGTCCTGCGATGGACCTGCGACCGGCGTGTGGCGCTCAGATTCCGGCCGTTGTCTTTTCGAGACAAGCATAATAGAAGCCGTCCGTCCCCGCCTCTGCTCCCGGCAGGAGCTGCGCTCCGGCGCCGCGATCGACCGCGCCTGGCGCGAGCTCGCCCCCGGCCGGCATGCGCGCGAGCGCCAGTTGCGGCTCCGCGGCCAGCAGCCGTGCGATCACCTCTTCGTTCTCCTCGGGGAGCACCGAGCAGGTCGCGTAGAGGAGCCGGCCCCCGGGGGTCAGCATGCCGGCGGCAGCCCTGAGGATCGCGAGCTGCAGGGCGGCGAGCGCCGGGATGTCCTCGGCGCGGCGCAGGAGCTTGATGTCGGGATGACGGCGGATCACCCCGCTCGAGGAGCAGGGCGCATCGACCAGAATCCGCTCGAACGGCCGCCCGTCCCAGAAGGCGCCAGTGTCGCGGACATCCGCCACCACCACGTGCGCGCTACGCCTCAGGCGGTTCAAGTTCTCGCGGATGAGGGCGGCCCGCCCGGCGTCGATGTCCACGGCGACGACCTCGACCCTATCGCCTGCTTTCTCGAGCACGTGAGCCGTTTTGCCCCCGGGCGCCGCGCACGCATCGAGCACACGCATGCCGGGGCGCGCGTCGAGGAGGGGCGCAGCGAGCTGCGCGCCGGCATCCTGTACCGAGACCAGGCCCTCGCCGAAGCCCGGCAGCCGGCTGACGGCCACCGGGTGAGCGAGCGTGACGGCCGCGGGCGCCCATGGCACCTCGTGCGCATCAATGGAGGCGCGGGCGAGCTCGATCAGATAGGCCGTCCGGTCGGTCCTCGAAAGGTCGAGCCGCAGCGTCATGGGCGGATGGCCGTTGTTGGCGGCGAGTATCGCGGGACAGGCCTGCGGCCACGCGGCTGCGATCCGCTCGACGATCCATGCGGGGTGCGCGGTGCGCGGCGGCAGCTCCGTGTCCACCCGCCCCAGCAGAGCGCCGCGCTCGGCGACGAACCTGCGCAGCACCGCATTGGCGAGACCCGTGGCACGCTCGGCGCCGAGGAGCCGCGCGGCGTCGACCGCCGCGTGAACGGTCGCCTCGGGGCTGTTGCGCGAATACTCGATCTGGTGGGCCGCGACCGTGAGAAGGGAGCGGACCGTGCCCGTGACGCCTGCGGGGTGTTTCAGCAACAGATCGAGAGCGGGCGCGAGACGCAGGTACCAGCGGATCGTGCCGAGCGCGATCGCGCGAACCGCCGCACGGTGAGCGTCGCCCTCGTGTGCAGCGAGCGCGGTTTCCGCGGATCGGCCGCTCGAGACCACCTCATCGACCGCCCGGGCGGCCGCAGCCAGTGCCGGGGCGCCCGGCGCCCACGGCGTCCTGACCGGGGTGGATTTTTCGGGGCGGTTGACCGGCGTCCCCGCGAAATCGTGCGTCTTGCTAGCCAAGGCGCCGCCCCAGGAGGCTCGTGCTGTGGGCATAGTCCCGGGCGCTCACGCGCCGCCGGCCCGGCCTCTGCACCTCGAGCACCCGGAGTCGCCCCTCGCCGCACTGTACGAGCACGAAATCATCCAATACGGCGATGATCGCGCCTGGTTCGTCTCTTTTAGACTCCAGTTGAAGCACGTTAGAGGAATGATGCAGTGCCTCGTGTGGATCCTCGGCATGCCCGTCGAGAATGCGAAGGGGCTCCCCGTCGAGGACGGTTTCGGCCACCGGCCAGGGATTGAACGCCCGGATCTGGCGTTCGATGTCGGGCGCACCACGCCGCCAGTCGACCCTGGCCTCGGCCTTCATGACCTTGGCGGCATGAGTGACCCCTCCCGCTGGCTGGGGGGTAGCCTTCAGCGTCCCGGCCTCGAGTCCCTCGAGCGCCTCGAGGAGCGCTGCGGCGCCGAGTCTCGAGAGCTCAGCCCCAAGCGACCCCGCGGTGTGGCTCCGGGAGACGGCCAGGCGGCGCTGGAGCAGCACGGGGCCGGTGTCGAGACCTGCGTCCATCTGCATGATCGAGACGCCGGTTTCGGTATCCCCTGCAAGGATCGCCCGCTCGATGGGGGCGGCGCCGCGCCAGCGCGGCAGGATCGACGCGTGAATGTTGACGCACCCGAGCCGTGGGAGCGCCAGCACCTCTCGCGGAAGGATGAGGCCGTAGGCCACAACGACGAGAGCTTCCGGATCCCAGGCTTCAAGCGGCGCACGGGCTTCCTCGCTCGCGAGCGTCTCGGGCTGGACGACCGGCAGGCCGTGGGCGAGCGCGGCACGCTTCACGGGACCCGGCTCGATCCTGCGGCCGCGACCGCTCGGCCGATCGGGCTGCGTCAGCACCCCGATGACGCGATGCCGCTCGAGCAGCGCCTCGAGGGCGGGCAGCGCGAATTCCGGCGTGCCGGCAAAGGCGACGCGCAACGTCAGTACGCGCGGCGCGCGCCGGCGGGGGGGCCCGCGCCCGTCGCAGTCGCGCCCGTGGCGCGCTCCTTGCGCTCCTTCTCGAGCTTCTTGCGAATGCGCTCGCGCTTGAGGTCCGACAGGTAGTCGACGAAGAGCTTGCCCTCGAGATGATCCATCTCGTGCTGGATGCACACGGCGAGGATGTCCTCGAAGTCGCGCTCGAAGAGGTTGCCGTCGCGGTCCTGGGCGCGCAGCCGGATCTTCGCCGCGCGCTTGACCTCGTCGAAGATCCCCGGCACCGACAGGCACCCCTCCTCGGTGCTCGCTTCGCCCTCGCGCGTGAGGATCTGCGGGTTGATGATCGTGAGGGGCTGATTGCGCTCCGGGGAGATGTCGATGACGATGAGGCGCTGGTGCACGTCGACCTGGGTGGCCGCGAGCCCGATGCCGGGCGCGCCGTACATGGTCTCGAACATGTCGTCGATCAGCGTGCCGAGGGCGGCATCGAAGCGCGTCACCGGCTGCGCGCGCGTGCGCAGCCGGGGGTCGGGGTACTCCAGGATGGTTCTGAGGGCCATGGGTCGCGCGTGCAATATGGGGGCGGCGGCGCCCGTGATCCAGCGCACAAACTTGACATTAAATCGTATGCCGGCCGGGTGCCATGCCAGTATAACTACTAAAATCTCGGCCGCAGGTGCTCAGGTCCGCCCGCGCAATGAGGAGTGGAGGATGGTCTCGAATCAAGTACTTGTAGCTCGCCTCGCGGTGGGCTTGCTGACCCTCGGCTTCGCGCTCTCCGGCTGCTCGCATTTCCGGTCACACCAGCCGGCGAGCACGGAGTCCGCAGCCCCCGCCACGGTCTCCCGGAGCCCGGCGAGTGGCGCTCCGGCAGAGCCCGAGGTGACGGCGACCGAGGCGGCCGCCAACGCCGCGGGCACTCGCACGGTGGTCGAGCCCGCCCCGGCCCCCGACACGAGCCTGCTCAAGCCCGGCGCGCCGATGCACTACACGGTCAAGCGCGGCGACACGCTCTGGGGCATCGCCACGATGTACCTGAAGGACCCGTGGCTCTGGCCCGAGGTGTGGATCATCAATCCACAGATCCCGAATCCTCACCTTATCTATCCCGGCGACACGCTGGCGCTCGCCTTCGGCGCCGACGGCCGGCCGCAGATCAGGGTCGAGCAGGCCGGAGCTGCGCGTCTCGAGCCGCGCCTGCGCAGCACTGCGCTCGATAACGCGATTCCGACCATTCCCTACTCGGTGATCGCCGCGTTCCTCTCGCGGCCGAGCGTCATGAGCAGCGAGCAGATCAGCCATGCCCCGTACGTGCTCGCCTTCCGCGACCGCCACGAGGTCGCCGGCTCGGGGAACGAGGTCTACGTGCGCAACCTCTCGGCCGGGGAGAACGCCCGTTTCGCGGTCGTGCACGTGGCGACTCCGCTGCGCGATCCGGATGACGGCAAGGTGGTCGGCTACGAGGGGATCTACACCGCCACCGCGCTGGTGCAGCGCCCCGGGGATCCCGCCAAGGCGCTGCTGATCGATCCGGCGCGCGAGACGCTGCGCGGGGACCGGCTGCTGTCGACCGACGCCAGCGAGACCCCGATCAACTTCGCGCTCCATGCCCCGGCGGCCCCGGTGCACGGCCGCATCATCGACGTGGTCGGCGGCATCGAGCTGGTCGGCCAGTACCAGGTCGTGGTCATCAACCGCGGCAAGCGCCACGGGCTCGAGGCCGGCAACGTGCTCGCCGTCGATCAGGCGGGAGACGTGGTGCACGATCTGTACCGCGGCGGCCGCAACATCGGCTCGACGATCGGCACGGCCTTCGCCCCGAAGGTGAGACTGCCCGACGAGCGCAGCGGGACGCTCCTGGTGTTCAAGGTGTTCGATCGGCTCAGCTACGGGCTGATCGTCGGCGCCTCAAACACCATCCACGTCGCCGACGTAGTCCGCAACCCTTGAGCGTTCCTTTATCCTCGCGCGCATGGACGAGATCCGTGCGCGCGCCCTCATCGCGCGGCTCCCCGGGCTCACCGCCGAGCAGCTGCGCCCGCTGATCGCGGCGGCCGGCGGCGAGCCGGCCGCCATCCTCACCCGGCGCGCACTGGATGCGCCTGATCTGCCTCCCGCCGCGCGCGCCTTCCTCGCCTCGCCCGATGAGACAGCGCTCGATGCGGATCTCGCCTGGGTTCGGGTAAGCGGCGCGCGGATCGTCCTCTGCACCGACCCGGAGTATCCGCCGCTCCTCGCGGAGAGCTCCGGCGCGCCCGCCTCGCTCTACGTGCTGGGCTCCGTCCCGGCGCTCGCCTCGCCGCAGCTGGCCATGGTCGGCTCGCGAAGTCCGACCGAAGCCGGCCGCGCCACGGCGCGGGACTTCGCCGCGTACTTCGCCAGGTGCGGACTCACCGTAACCAGCGGGCTCGCCCTCGGCATCGATGCGGCGAGCCACGAAGGAGCGCTCGCCGCAGGCGGCCTCACGGTGGCGGTCTTCGGTACCGGCCTCGATCGCGTCTATCCGGCCGAGCACGCGCCGCTCGCCGCGCGCGTCCGCGAGCACGGCGCGCTGGTGTCGGAATTCCCGCCGCGCAGCGCGCCGCTGGCCCAGCACTTCCCGCGCCGCAATCGCATCATCAGCGGCCTCTCGCTCGGCACGCTCATTGTCGAGGCCGCGCGCAAGAGCGGCTCGCTCATCACCGCACGCCTGGCGGTCGAGCAGGGCCGCGAGGTGTTCGCGATCCCCGGCTCCATCCACAGTCCGGTCTCCCGAGGCTGTCACCAACTCATCCGCGAGGGCGCCAAGCTCGTCGAGGAGGCCGCCGACGTGTTGACGGAGCTGCGGATTTCGCTTCCCAAAGAGACACTTACGGCGCAGCGCAGCTTGCCGCTCGGGGACGGCGAATTGGACAAGGAGTATGAAATGCTGTTAGATGCCCTCGGCTTTGAGCCTGCGACCATCGATGTTCTCGTCGCACGCACGCGCTTAGGCGTCGAATCAGTTGCCTCGATGCTGCTGATACTCGAGCTCAAGGGGCGTGTGGCGGCTCTCCCGGGCGGCCGTTACGGCCGAATACCTTGAGTATCATGACGACTGGCAGCGTTCTGGACATTCTGATCTACGTCTTCGACCGCTATATGCTCGAGGAGACCTCGACCGTGCCGCACCGCGAGCACCTGGCTCGCGACCTCGAGCAGGCCGGCTTCGGCCGCGCCAACGTCGAGCGGGCGCTCGACTGGCTCACCGATCTCGCCTTCGGGCAGGAGCGCGCCCGGCCCGAGGATACGCGCGGGCTCGGCAGCGAAGGCGCGCTGCGCATCTTCACCGACAGCGAGCTCGCGCGGCTCTCGAGCGAGTGCCGGGGACTGCTGCTGCGGCTCGAGCGCGCGCGTGTGATCACAGCGCAACAGCGCGAGCTCGTGATCGAGCGGCTGCTCGCGCTCGAGGCCGACGAGTCCGACACCGAGCAGCTGAAATGGGTGGTGGTCATGGTGCTCTCGAGCGAGCCGGAAGGAGAGCTGGCGGTGGAGCGGCTCGGCGGGCTGATCGCGGAGCTGCGCAGCCATGCTCCGCATTGAGAGCGTCGCGCCTGTGATGCCTCACCCTCAGCTCCGCGGCTCGTCCGCGGTTTTTCGTTTATAAGGCTCGGGCATTCTTCTCAACGTCATGGCAGACAACCTGGTCATAGTCGAGTCGCCCGCCAAGGCCAAGACCATCAAGAAATATCTGGGCCGCGACTTCGAGGTGCTCGCCTCCTACGGGCACGTGCGCGATCTCGTGCCCAAGGAGGGCGCGGTCGACCCGGACAATGGCTTCGCGATGAAATACCAGGTGCTCGACAAGAACGAGCGCCACGTCGAGAGCATCGCGAAAAATCTGCGCAAGGCGAAAGCGCTGTATCTGGCCACGGATCCCGATCGCGAAGGGGAGGCCATCGCCTGGCACCTGAAGGAGATCCTGGCCGAGCGCGGCGACCTCGACGGCAAGGACGTGCACCGCGTGGTGTTCTACGAGATCACGCGCAACGCCATCCGCGAGGCGGTCGGCCAGCCGCGCGGTCTGTCGCTCGAGCTCGTGAACGCGCAGCAGGCGCGCCGCGCGCTCGACTACCTGGTCGGCTTCAATCTCTCGCCGCTGCTGTGGAAGAAAGTGCGACGGGGCCTGTCCGCGGGCCGGGTACAGAGCCCGGCGCTGCGCATGATCTGCGAGCGCGAGGAGGAGATCGCCGCGTTCGTGGCGCGGGAGTACTGGACGCTCGAGGGTGAGGGCTCGCACAGCTCGCAGAGCTTCCCGCTCAAGCTCATCGAGTATCGCGGCCAGAAGGTCGAGCAGTTCAGCTTCACGAGCGAGGGTGAGGCGCGCGAGGTCGAGCGGACGCTGCGCGCAGCGGCCGGCGCGGGGAGCGACGGGAGCGGTGAGCTGCGGGTCATTGCGATCGACCGCAAGCAGCGCCGGCGCAACCCGGCCCCGCCCTTCACCACCTCGACGCTCCAGCAGGAGGCGGCCCGCAAGCTCGGCTTCAACGCCCGCCGCACCATGCGTCTCGCGCAGCAGCTCTACGAGGGACAGGACATCGGCGAGGGGAGCGTCGGTCTCATCACCTACATGCGCACCGACTCGGTGTCGCTCGCGGCGGAAGCGGTGCACGAGATCCGCGAGGTGGCCGCGCGGCTCTACGGCGCGGCCGAGGTCGCCGAGGAGCCGCGCGTCTACAAGACCAAGTCGAAGAATGCACAGGAGGCCCACGAGGCCATCCGCCCGACCTCCGCCGCCATCACGCCCGCCGACGTCGAGGGCAAGATCGAGGAGGACCTGTACCGCCTCTATTCGCTCATCTGGAAGCGCGCGGTCGCCTCGCAGATGAGTCACGCGCTGTTCGACACGGTCGCCGTGGACGCGCTCGCCGGACCCGATGGGGAGCAGCGACATCTGCTCCGCGCCAACGGCTCGACGCTCGTGAAGCCG
Organism: Gammaproteobacteria bacterium 13_2_20CM_66_19; assembly: GCA_001914695.1. GTDB lineage: Bacteria > Pseudomonadota > Gammaproteobacteria > Steroidobacterales > Steroidobacteraceae > 13-2-20CM-66-19. Next base: position 13,676 of record MNCZ01000068.1, read on the forward strand.
GGCTACATCGCGGTGTACCAGGAAGGCACCGACGACATGAAGGCCGACGATGCCGATCACGTGCTGCCGCCGATGGAGGTCGGCGATGGAGTGCGCCTCACCGCCCTCGCCGCCGAGCAGCACTTCACCGAACCGCCGCCGCGCTATACGGAGGCCTCGCTCGTCAAGGCGCTCGAGGAGCACGGCATCGGCCGGCCCTCGACCTACGCGTCCATCATCTCGACGCTGCAGGACCGCGAGTACGTCGAGATGGACAGCAAGCGCTTCGTGCCGACCGACATCGGCAAGATCGTCCATCGCTTCCTCACCCAACACTTCCATCGCTACGTCGAGTACGGCTTCACGGCCGCCATGGAGGATGAGCTGGATGCGGTGTCGCGCGGCGAGGAGGAGTGGACCACGCCGCTCGACAAGTTCTGGAAGCCCTTCATCCAACAGGTGGAGAAGATCGAGCGGACCGTCACGCGCGAGCAGGTGGCGCAGGCGCGCGAGCTCGGCAAGGACCCCGCCACCGGCAAGCCCGTCGCCGTGCGCATGGGCCGCTTCGGACCGTTCGTACAGATCGGCACCAAGGACGACGAGGAGAAGCCGCGCTTCGCGGGACTGCGTCCCGGACAGAAGATGGATTCGATCACGCTCGCCGACGCGATGGAGCTGTTCAAGCTGCCGCGTACGCTCGGCGAGACCCCGGAAGGCGAGACCATCGTCGCCAACGTCGGCCGCTTCGGCCCGTACGTGAAGTACGGGAGCAAGTACGCCTCGCTGAAGGAGGACGATCCGTACACGGTGACGCTCGAGCGGGCGCTCGAGGTCATCCGCCTCAAGAAGGAGGCCGACGCCAACCGCATCATCCAGGACTTCGCGGAGGCAGGGATCCAGGTATTGAACGGCCGCTACGGTCCGTACATCACGGATAAGAAGAAGAACGCCAAGATCCCGAAGGACCGCGACCCGAAGATGCTGACGCTCGAGGAGTGCCGCGCGCTGCTCGCGGCGGCGCCGGAGCGCGGCTCGAGGTTCGGTCGCTTCGGCAGGGGCAAGCGCCCTGCCGGCGCGCCCGCGGGTGCCGAGGGCGCCTCCGCAGCCGCGAAGTCCCGCAAGGGCGCGGCGGCCGCACCAGCCGCGAAGGCCGAAGCCGAGCGGGCTCACGCGGACCCGCACGCAAAACCGAAGCCCCCGGCCCACGCGGGCCGCAAGCGCGCCGCGGCGAAAGCACCCGTAAGAAAGAGCGCACCGAGAAAGGCGCGCGCGAAAACGGCGGGCGCCGCGCCCGCTCGGGTGCGCGGACTGAAGTAGCCCTCGAACTAAGCTCCCGCGGCGAGGAACTCGTCGATCGCCGCGAGACACTCCGGCTCATCGAGGAGCGGGGTGTGACCGCGGTTGGCCGCGGTGAGCGTCCGGAGGTCCGGCTTCTCGCGCTTCATGCGCTCGAGGGTCGAGACGCTCAGGATGTCGGAGGTGGCGCCGCGGATGGCGAGGATCGGTGCCCCGAGGCTCTTCCACAGCGGCCACAGATCCGGCGCCACGGCCTTCCAGTCCTTCAGCGGCTCGCTGATCAGAGGATCGGCGTCGACCTCGAGGAGCCCCGCGGCGTTGGCGCGGTAGCTCAGGCGCACGATCTCTTCCCAGCGGGAGTCGGGGAGCCCCGGCCACGCCGCGCCGTAGAGGGCGCGCACCTGCGCGGTGGCCTCCGCCCAGCTCTTCACGGGTGCCGTCTTGCCCGCATAGCCGCGGATCCGCGCGAGGCCCGCAGGGTCGACCTCGGGGCCCACGTCGTTGAGCACGATGCGCGCCACGAGCGGCGGCTCCGTGGCCGCGAGCACCATCGCCATGAGCCCGCCCATGGAGGTGCCGACGATCGAGACGCTCGTGACGCCGAGCCCCGCGAGCAGCGCCCCAACATCCTGCAGGTACACCGGAATCGTGTAGTTGTTGAAGTTCCGGTCGCGGTCCGAGAGGCCCCGGCCACGGATATCCGGCGCGATGACCCGGTAGCGCGCCGCCAGGTGCGTCGCTAGGTCGCCGAAATCGCGGCTGTTGCGCATCAGGCCGTGCAGGCAGAGCACCACCGGCGCGTCCGCCGCGGGACCCGAGTACACCCGGCTGAAGAGCCGGAGGCCATCGTGGCTGTCGTACCAGTACTCGGCCACCGCGCTGCACCCCTTCTCGCTGCCGCCGTGCCCGGCGCGGCGCTGGTGTACATTCCAGCAGTCGGCTGTTTCGCGCGCAATGAAATACCGCCACGGCTTCCACGCCGGCAACTTCGCGGATGTGCACAAGCACGTGACGCAGCTCGCGCTGCTCGCGGCGCTCGAGCGCAAGGACAAGGGCTTCCTGTACCTCGACACTCACGCCGGCCGCGGCAGCTACGACCTTTCGAGCCCCTCGCCCGAGGCCGCCGCCGGCATCGGGCGCTTCGTGGCCGCGGAGCACACGGCGGCTGAGCTGCGCGAGTACGCCTCGCTCCTCGCACGCTTCCGCGCCCGACCCGGGCGCCGGCATTTCTATCCGGGATCGCCCCTCATCGCCGCGCTCGAGCTGCGGCCGCAGGATCGCGCCGTGCTCATCGAGCTCGCTGCGGCCGAGGCGCAGCCGCTCAAGGCGTCGGTTGAAGCGCTCTGCGCGCACGTGGACGCGGACCCCGCGCCGACGGACTTGAGTTCCGGACACTCTGGCGCTCGCCGCGTGCACATCGAGCGCGGCGACGGCTTCGAGCGAATGCGCGCCTTCCTGCCGCCTCCCGAGCGCCGTGCGCTCATCTTCATCGACCCGCCCTACGAGGAGACGCGCGACGACTTCGGACGCGTGAGCCTGGCCCTTGCGGAAGGCCTGCGGCGCTTCCCCACCGGAGTCTTCGCGGCCTGGTATCCGATCAAGGAGGAGCGCAGCACCGCCGCCTGGCTCGCGCACCTGTCGCGTGCTCTCCCGGCGCCGGCACTCGTGAGCGAGCTGTGGCTGTACCCGCGCGACTCGCGCGTTGGGCTCAACGGCTCGGGCCTCCTCATCGCAAACCCGCCCTATCTCACGCTCGAGCGCACGCAGGTGTGGCTCCCGGAGCTGCAGCGCTGCCTCGCGGCGGGCCCGGCCGG
>MNCZ01000020.1:0-7632 GCA_001914695.1 Gammaproteobacteria bacterium 13_2_20CM_66_19
AAGTGGGCAGGTTATTGGTCAGCTGCACCGTGACCGCCTGACCTTCCGTGACGACCAGCGTCGGCCCCGGCACCTGCATGGTGCTGCAGAACGGCGTGACCGGAATGTTCCCCTGGACGGTGGCCGACAGGTTCGCCGGAACGAAGGTCTCGCCGTTCGACAGCGCCCCGCCCGTGCAGCCGTACCCCCAGGAGTACACAGCCTGCCCGTCGGGCTGACTCAGGTACGCCGGACTCGCGGTCAGGTTGAACGTGGTTCCGCTGATGCCCGGAGCCGCGGCCTGCGCCGCCGCCGCGAGCAGTGAGCCCGCCGCCGCGGCCAGGAGGGGAAGCATGCGATTCATCGTCGTCGCCTCTCTTGTGATCGGTGCGCTCATGGCCGCTCCCCTAGTGGACCCGGACTTCGGTCATCTGGCCTCCGAAGTTCTCCGCGTCGTTCGATAGATGGTCGAGATTGGGCGTGTAGAGGTAGTAGGTGCCGACCGGAATCGGGGTCGTGCACGAGGAGGACGGGTCCGAGGGCGTGGCGTGAGTCACGCAGGTATCGAGGATGACGTCCAGCGATTCCCCACCGCCGAGGGTGATCGAGTTGGTCGTGTAGTACAGGTTGTTGCCGTCCTGGTCGCGCAGCAGCTTCGCGTTGTAGCCGATCACCTGCATCGGCACGCCGAGGGAAGCGAGCGTGTGGTACTCCGACACATTGAGGTCCGAGATCCGCAGCAGCGCCCGCTTGCCGGCGGGAATGTCGATGATGGTCGCCAGGGGCTGCGAGAAGTGGTAGACGCCGTCGGCCGACTGCGTCTGCAGCGGGCCGGGCGTCACCGTGTCGGGGTAGCTGCGGCCGTTCAGCAGGAAGTACTTGTCCTTCATGTCGGCGAAGCCCTCGGGGTTGAAGGTCATGCCGACGAAGTGGAAGTTCGGGTCGAAGCCGTGCATCTGGATCGGGTACTCGACGTCGTAGTAGGTCGAGCCGTCGCCGTCGTTGTAGGCGTAGTTGCCGCTGGCCGCCCGATTGACGGCCGTGTTCACGGCCGGCAGCGGGTTGCTGCACAGGATGTCAGTGGCCGACACGCAGGCAGTGCGCAGATCGCCGTTCTGCGCCGTGCGCGCCGTATACAGGCTGGTGCCGACCGGAACCCGGTTCTGGCGCGGCCGCACGTAGATCTGCCCGACCATGCCCATCTGCAGGTGCTCGGGAGGGGTGATGTGGCAGTGCCAGAAGTAGGTGCCCGCATCGGGCGCCAGGTAGTAGTAGGTGAAGCTCGCGGCGATGTTGATCGCGACGGACGCGTCCGGCACGCCGTCGTAGAAGGCGGACGCGTTCGGGTAGCCGTGGAAGTGCACCGTGTGCTGCTCGAACAGGTCCGGCCGCATGATCATCCCGACGTTGGTGAGGGTCAGAAAGAACTCGTCATCCTCATCAATGGCCATCAAGGGCGCCGGCAGGTTGCCGTTCATCACGCCCACGTCCATGATCTGGCGCGCATCGACGTGACCGTCGATCGCCTTGGGGATCGATGCGGTCGCGGTCGGCGATGCTTGCACCTCGGCCAGCCCGGTGGTCGCGACGGTGTACTGGAAAGCGAAGCTGGGCGGAAAAAAGGCGTTGGGGACATTGGCGGCTGTCACCGTCACGTTGCCCTTGTAGCCGGCCGGCACGTCGGCCCCCCCGGCGATGATGACTGTGGCGCCCGGCTGCAGATTAAGGTCCAACGGCGAGTTGGCAACGGCTGTGACGGTGTTTCCCGTCTCGCTGATGTCGAAAATGTTGACCGTGTTGGCGACGTCGTAATCCAGGCCCACCGCGCCGTTGTAGAAATTCCCTAGCGCGGTCATCTGCGCGGTGCTCACCGGCGATATGAACTGCTGAGTCGTGACGGGAGCGATCGTGGTCGCCGGGTCGCCGGGCTGCAGCAGATTCGCCGTCGGGTCGTTCACGGTATTGAATTGGCTGGGGGGAAGCGAGCCGGGCTGACCGCTCGCAATGTTCGCCAGCCCCGACAGCGGACCGAACGAGAACAGGTACGTCTGCGTGCCGTCGCCCATGGTCGCGTAGCCGTCGCCGCCGGAGATCTGCTGGCACTTGATGGCGCCGTTCACGTGAGCCGGCGCCGACGGATATGCGCTCGTGCCGGTGTACGTCGCACCGACGTACGCGGGCTCCGAATTGTTATTGGCGCCGGGGTGAGTGATCGTGCTGGTCGGACACTGAACGCGAAACGACTGAGCCATCGCCGGTACCGCGAAAGCGCTCAGCAAGCCCAACGCAATCCAACCGCGTGTATTAAACATAACGCCTCCAACCAGATCCGCCAGCAGGCGGAGCGCGGTGAACGCCCGTGAGTGACTGTGAAGGGCGTGTGTCGCCCCGACCTGTATTCGATTCAGACACGATGCGGCGGTGTCCTTCTGTTATTGCTTCTAAGGCCGATCTGCTCTCGCGGCTGGGTGGTGGCGCCGGATTCCCTCGCGCTCTCAGCCCCCCCTGATAACCGTCCGCCCTGTCAGACCTCTGCTCGGCCCAGACTCTTTATCGTCGGAGTGAAAAATAGATTTCTGCGCGCCCGTACGTAATACCCCTCATTCCTAAAATCCGTAGAATTGAATACCCACTCTCCCTACCGTTAAACCCTATTCGGCCCCGCGAGCCGCAACAGGGCTGACATAATCAACAGCAGGGCCCGAAAGCGGGCGTGTCAGGAGGTTGGCGGCACGGGGAAGCCGCCAGGACGTGCGTGTGATTCGACAATGCCCCGCGCGGGGCTATTGCCCGTTCGGATTGGCAGGAACCATGACTCCAGGAGCCGGACCGCCAGGACCCGGACTGCCGCGAGGCGGATTGCCCGGAGCCGGATTGCCAGGTGCTGGATCGCCAGATGCTGGATTGCCAGGTGCTGGGTTTCCGGGAGCGCCCCTGCGGCGGAAGCGGGGCTCGTACACGAACTGCCAGGCGCAGTAGCAGTCCTTGTCGGTGAAGCCCTTGTCGATCTCCGCGAAGTTCTGGCGTTTGATCGGCGCGAGTGTGGAGGCGCTGTAGACTCCCTTGATGCCCCCCTCGGGCGCCGGCACGAGCTGCCACTCGGTGCCGTTGGTCATGGGATCGATGTACAGGCGCCGCAGGTAGTGCACCGGAACGGGCGAGCGGTTATCGACAAGCAGATCCTGGAGGGTGTTCGGGTATCGGTGGCCGTGCGCGTAGTAGGCCGCGATGGCGAAGCGAATGGAATCCCCCGCGAACAGCAGCTGCACCTCCCGCTCGCGCTGCTCGGTGAGGGACCAGACGCGCGACGCCATCGTGAGCAGCAGGCCCATGAGCACGACCGCCGCGAGGAGTCCGAGGTACGTGAAGCCCGCCTGGCGCGTGCGCTGCGCGCGCATGATGCTCACCAGGTCGCGAAGGGCGTGCCGTTCACCGCCACCTCGGCGGCGCCGCTGTGCACGTCCTTGATGCCCGGGTGGTCCGGGTCGTCCGACTGCACGAGCGTCCACGTGTCGGCCGCCTTGGTGAAGGGATCCACCGGAATCGACTGCACGTAGCGCTTGTCGGCGAGCGCCACGAGCGTGTCGGGATACTCGCCGCGATCGGCGTAGTACTTGTCGATCGCCTCGCGCAGGATCGCGAGATCCTGCCGCAGCACGGTCTCGCGGGCATGCTCGAGGGTGCGGAAGTAGCGCGGCACGGCGATCGAGAGCAGCGTGCCGATGATCAGCATGACCACCAGCAGCTCGATGAGGGTGAAGCCGCGCGCCGCGCGGCGGGGGGAGCTACCAGTCATGGTAGTGGACTTCGTTCAGCCCCACGCCATGGTCGAGCGAGTACACGTCGTAGACATCGTCCCCCGGCTGCGGATCGTCGGGCGGGCTCGCGTAGCTGCGCAGCCCCCAGGTCTCCTCCGCGGGCACTTTGCCGTCCGGGAAGAACGGGTCGCGGGGCACGCGGCGCATGAAGTAGAGCATCGTCTTGTTCGGGCTGGCGGCGTCCTCGACCCCGGCGTAGAGCGACTTGAGGTCCGGCGGGTAGCCCGACGCTCCGAGCTCCTTGTGGATGTGCCCGGTGTCGGAGGCCACCTTGTACGCATCGAGCGCAGTGCGGATATCCCTGAGCGCCGCGCGCAGCTCCACCTCCTTCTCGCGCTTGGCGACGAGCTGCGCGAGCGGCATGGCCGCGGTCGCCATGAGAGCTACGATCGCGAGCGTGATGACCAGCTCGATGAGGGTGAAGCCGCGGTTGCGCATGGATCTCACGTCGGCGGCGGCGCTCACTGCGATGCGGGCTGGATCGCGATCTTGAGCGGTGGCGCAGTGCTGTTGCCGACCGCGGCTCCCGTACCGCCCAAAACGTTCAGCATAGCTATGATCGTCGCCGGGCGGGCCGCCACGGCCTTGAACTGCAGCACCATGAGGCTGCCGCTGCCCTGCACGGGCTCATCCGACGTCGTCGTGACGTCGAGCTGCGCGCCCCCGCCGCGGGTCTCTACCTTGGGCGACCCCGCCGCTGCGGGCACCATGTCGCCGGTGCTCGCGCTCACGAGCTGCAGAGCGCCGCCTTCGAAGCGCAGCTGCGAGCGCAGGTGCGTGATCGACTGGTCGGTGGCGAGGCGCACGGTCACCTGGAACTCATCCCCTACCTTCACCTCGCTCGGTCCGTCCATGGTAAGCGCCGAGCGAGCCTCTGCGGCAGGCCCGCCGGCCGCCGATCCGGGGGCGGGTGGCGCATTCGGAGGCACGGTGGCCGGCACGGACGTGGCCGGCAGACCGTGCTGTGCCTCCGCCGCCTTGAGCGCCGCTGCGGCGGCGATCGCCGTCGGGTTAGAGGGCGGGACGACGGCCGCCCCCGCAGCGCCGCCCGGAGCGCCGGTGCCCGGCGCTGCCTCCGGCGGAGAGACGCTGGGCGCGCTGCCGTTCGGCGTACCGCCACCTGGCGCGGCGGCCGGCTGGCTCTCGCCGCCGGCGCCCGCGCCGTAGGGCATGCTGCGGGTACGGGTCTCGGTGCCGTACCAGAACTCGGTCGCATCGCTCGAGGGGCGCGATTGCATGCGGATGATGCGCGGGGTGATCGACAGCACGATCTCGTCCTTCTCGTGGTCGGTGTGACGCGTGCCAAAGAGGTGCGAGAGGATCGGGATGTCGCCCAGACCCGGAATGGTGTTCGCCGTGCGGGTATCCGACTCCTGGATCAGGCCCGCCAGGATCTGGGTCTCGCCGTCTTTCAGGCGCAGAAGCGTGTTGGCATTGCGCGTGCCAATCTCGTAGGCGATGGTTCCCGAGTTGGTGGCGACCTGCTTCAGGATCGAGCTCACTTCGAGACTGAGCTTGATAGCCACGTCGCTGTCGAGGTAGATCGTCGGCTGCACCTCGAGCGTCAGACCGACGTCGAGGTACTGCACGCTGCCGGTGACGACCGGCGCGCCGGCGGCGGTGGGCGTCACGCTGTTGGTGATGACCGGCTCCTTGCTGCCGATCAGCACCTTGGCCTTCTCCTTGTTGCGCGCGCGGATGCGCGGACTCGCGAGCGTATTCACCAGCCCCGCCTGCTTCATCGCGTTCAGCGTGACGCTGAGCGCACTGATTCCGACGGTGTTGGAGTTCTGGTGCTGGAGGTCGGAGAGCACGAGCCCCGCGGTGCCGGTGACGGCGCCCGCCGCGCCCGCGGCGCTCGCCAGATGCGACGGCGTGAGGGTGGCGGCGGTCGGGTACTGGATGCCAAGATCCTGCAGGCGGCTGCGCGAGAGCTCCAGCACCTCCACTTCCAGCATCACTTCGGGCTCGGCCACGTCGAGCGAGGCGACCAGCTTCTCGGCCATGCGCACGGTATCCGGCGTGTCACGTATCACGAGCGAGCTCGTGCGTTCGTCGATGAAGAGCGTCTTCGCGCCAAGCACGGTCTTCAACATGTTCTCGACGTCCTTCGGTACCGCGTTGGTAAGATAGAAGGTGCGCACGATCAATTGCTCGTAGTCCTTCTGCTTGGCCGCGATGTTCGGATAGATGAGCACCATGTTGTCGGCGAGGATCTGGCGCGCCAGCGCGTTCTGATCCAGCACCAGGTCGATCGCCTGCTCGACCGGGACGTCCTGCACGAAGATCGTGGTCTTGGTGTCGCTCTTGACGTCCTTGTCGAGAACAAAGTTGATGCCGGTCTCCCGCGAGAGCACCTCGAACACCATCTTGGTCGGGGCATCGCGCAGCTGCAGGGTCACCTTGTGGTTGTCGCGGGTCTTGAGGCGCGGGGCGACGGTGATCGGGCCGCGGGCGGTGTTGATCTGCGCGGCGAGCTCCTGGGCCGGAGCGTAGCCGGGGTCCTCGTTGAGGACCGTGCGCAGCTTCGCCTCCGCCGCATCGTAGTCCTTGCGCTCGAAGTCGCTGCGTGCCCGCGAGACGGTGAGTGCGTGGCGCGCATCGGCCTCGAGCCCCAGCAGCCCGCGCTGCGCGCGGTCGTTGCTCGGATCGATCGCGAGCACGCGCCGGTAGTCGCGCGCGGCAGCCTCGAGCTGCTGCGCGCCGCGCTCGCTGTCGCTGCGGGCGACGAGCTGCTGAACCGCGACATTGCGCTGCGTCTGCAGATCGAGCCTGAAGGTCATGTTGCGCGGGTCGTCGTGGGCGGCCTGCTGCAACAGTCCGACTCCACTCTCGTAGTCACCGCGCTCGATGGCTGCGAGGCCCTGGCGATGCACCCGGTCCGCCGCGCACCCCGCGAGCAGAATCCCGAGCAGAACCATTGCCATATTGCGCGTGTGGCGGCATGCGTGCCTCACGGAGCGCCTCCAGTGATGAGTTGTTGTTGTTGGTTGAGAGGCTTATACGTGAAGATGAGCGCACCGTTCGTGAACGCGTCCACACTGTAGGTACCGCCCTCGAGCGTGTCGCCGACGTGCACGTCATAGACGCGATCGCCCTGGGTGAGGAAGAACACCGGGTTGGCCCCGTTCGGGGCGTAGCTGCCCATGTAGGTGAAGGGCAAGGGCGGCGCGACCGGCTTCGCAGGCTCCACCGGCTCCGCGGCAACCGTGGGCGGGGGCGGCGGGGCCGGCGGCGGGACGTACCAGGAGTGCGTCGCGAACAGCGCGCCCGCGGCAGTCTGCTCTGCCACGCGGTGCGCGAGCGCGAGGAGCGAGTGTGCCATGGGGGCCGACACCGAGCCCGCGGTGCGCGTGTCGTGCGTGGCCGCCGCCCGGGTGGTTGTCCGCGTGGGCTCCACCGAATCGGAGTCCTTCGGACCGAACATCACGTAGGCCGCAATCAGAGCCGCGATGCCGGTCAGCCATTTGCCGCGCCTGGTGAGATTCAAGGCCGTCACTCGCTGCGTAGGAAGATCACGAAGCCGATGTTGGCGTTCACGGTGGCATCGCCCACCGTCTTGCGCTCGACGTGCAGCTTGGCCAGCGCGGCTGCCGGGACCGCGGTCAGCGTGCCGTTGATGAAGCTGCGGATCTCGGGATAGCCCGCCTTCACCGGGAATTCCACGTCGTAGCGCGCGAGCGCACCCGCTTTCGGGGCACTGTAGCTGTAGTGGCCCGTATCCAGCGATACACCGCTCTGCTTCGCCTGGGCATAGATGACGCCGATCACCACGGGGATCTGTCCCCGGGTCGGGAGGGACTCGACCAGGCGCGGCGCCGCCTGGTCGGGGCTC
>MNCZ01000020.1:7730-19495 GCA_001914695.1 Gammaproteobacteria bacterium 13_2_20CM_66_19
CCTGAGCGCGCGTGAGAGCCGAGCGCTGTCCGGCGACGGCCTGGGACGACGCCGCGGCCGCGGCGAGCGGAAGCGGGGCGCGCGGCGGCGAGGCTGCGGGCAGTACCGGTGCGTTCGCTGCGGCGCCCGGCGCCGCCACCACCACCGTCCCGGCCGTCTCGTGTCCTTCCGCCCGCCCGCTCATGGCGCTTCCCTCCATTCGGCGGTCATCGCAAACCGCACGGGATGCTGCGGGTCGTCGGTCTTCAGCTCGTGGCTGTCGAGCATGGGGTAGCGCAGCAGGCGGCTCGCCTGCAGACGCTCGACATAGGCGAGCGCGAGCGGCAGGTCCTTCGCCTCGGCGGTGACGTGCACGTTGTGCTTGGCGTGATCGGGCTCGATCGAGAGCACTGCGACCTGCCCGGTGCTGTCGCGGCTCGCGGCCTCGAGCTCGGCCAGAAGCGCCGTCCACGGCGTGCCGAGCTCCGCCGCCATGCGCCCGGCGGCCTCGGCGAATCCGACCGACCGGGCGTCCGCGCCCGGTTCGTGGCGGTTGTGGCGGTTGGCCGCTTCGAGCTTGAGCTCGAGTCCCGCGCGGCGCGCGGTCAGCAGGCGGTACTCGGCATAGGTGCCCGCGGCGACTGCGGCGCCGAGGACCAGCAGCACCACACCGAGGGGCGTAACCCTGGCGCGCGGCCCCGCAAAATCGATCATGACGGTGGGAGCCCTCATGCGGCGAGCCTCCGTGTCCGCCCCAGGCGTTGCAGCGTCGTCATCGGTCCCTGCGGCTCCTCGAGCCACTGCAGGACGCTCGCCTCCGCCGCACCCGCCGTGCCCGCGGCGACTTCCCGCCACGCATGCGGGGCGTCGACGTAGACCTGCCCCTCCTCCGGGCTCGAGCTGGCGAGACGCCCGAAGGTCTGAAGCCGCTTGAGCTCGCGCATCCAGTCCGAGCCGATGCGTACCCCGTGCACGCGGTCCCAGCCCTGCCGGCCGAAACGCGCCGCGGCCAGCGACCCCTGTTCGACGCTCACGAACCACGCGTTGGACGACGGCAGGCTGGGCCGCCACGCCTCGTAGGCGGCCACGAGCTGCGGCTGCAGCGACAGGATGGCGCTGCCGTGCGCGGCGCAGGCCGCACGGACGGCGGCGATCAGCTCACCCGGCACGGCACAGACGACCCGCGCCGCCCCCGGGGGTGCCTCCGAGATACGCACGTCCCAACCCTCGACCGCCTCGCCGTAGAGCCCGGCGAGGAGCTGGCGGCCGTGCGCGAGCCGCTCCTGCGCCGAGCCGAGCGCCGCCACCCAGGGGACGATCGCGTAACGCGCCCAGTGGTCCGCGATCACCACGCGCGTCGCGGTGCCCTGCCAGGGCGACTGCGCCAGCATCGCCGCGAAGGCTTCGAGCGCGGGCCCGAAGGAATCGCCTTTGACGCCTTCGAGCCGCTGCTCGTGCTCGGCGACGGGGGTCGGACGGACACCGCGCTTCATGCGCACCAGGCACAGCCGGTACGGGGAGAGGTAGGCGCCGAGCTCGTCACGCCATAATGGTGACACGGTTCACCTCCTCGACCGTGGTCTGTCCGCGCCGCACCAGATCGAGCGCCGCGGTGCGGATCAGCCGCACGCCCGCCTGGTGCGCCAGCTCCTTCAGCTGCCTCACCGGCACGCGATTGACGATCGCCTCGCGGATCTCGTCGTTCAGCACCATGAGCTCCCCTACTGCCTTTCGGCCGTGGTAGCCGGTGCCGCGGCAGTGACCGCATCCGCGTCCCTTGCGGAACTTGTAGGCGACGCTGGTTACGATTGGAACGTGCGATTCCTCGAGGAGCTCGCGCGAGGGCATGTAGGCCTCCGCGCACTGCTCGCACACGATGCGTACCAGGCGCTGCGCCAGCACCGCCGAGAGCGCCGACACGAACCCATGAGAGTCCACTCCCATGTGCGTGAAGCGACTGACGACGTCGAAGACGTTGTTGGCGTGCACCGTGGTGAACACCAGGTGCCCGGTGAGCGCCGACTGGATGGCGATCTGTGCCGTCTCGGGATCGCGGATCTCGCCCACCATGATCTTGTCCGGGTCGTGCCGCAGGATCGAGCGCAGCCCGCGCGCGAAGGTGAGCCCCTTCTTCTCGTTCACGGGGATCTGCAGCACCCCGGGGAGCTGGTACTCGACCGGATCCTCGATGGTGATGATCTTGTCGCGTCCGGTCTGGGTCTCGGAGATCGCCGCATAGAGCGTCGTGGTCTTGCCGCTGCCGGTGGGACCGGTGACCAGCAGCATCCCGTACGGAAGCGAGGACAGCCGCCGCAGCTGCTCGATGATCGACCATTCGAAACCGAGCACATCGAGCCTGAGCCCGCTCATCTTGGTGAGCGCCTGCTTGTCGAGGATGCGCAGCACCGCGTCCTCGCCGAAGATGCTCGGGATGATCGAGACGCGGAAGTCGATCGGGCGGCCGTTGATCGCGATCTTGAAGCGCCCGTCCTGCGGCACGCGGCGCTCGGCGATGTCGAGCTCCGACATCACCTTGATGCGCGAGATGATCTGCTCGGCGAGCTCCGCGCCGCGCACCGTGGTGATGTTGACCAGCACGCCATCGAGGCGATAACGCACCACGAGCCCGCTGGCGATCGATTCGAGGTGGATGTCGCTCGCCCCGGCGCGCAGCGCGTCGTACACCGTCGAATGCACCAGCCGCACGACGGGACTCTGATCCTCGCTGATCCTGACGTAGGAGAGATTCTCGACCCCCTCCTCGGCTCTCGCGCGCTCCTCGGTCTCGGGCAGCACCGTGTCGATGGCGCGCAGCGACTCGGCGCGGCGCGCGATCAGGTTGGCGAGCTCCTCGCGCGCGGCGAGCGCCCACTCGAGCGGGGCGCTGATGCGCAGCTCGAGCCACCCCCGCAGCGTCTCATCGAAGGGGTCGGTGAAGACGGCGAGCAGCCGCTCGCCCTCGTGCACCACCACGCAATGCCGCCGCGTGGCCTCCGCCGGCGGCAGGATCGAGAAGTCGGGCTCGAGCTGAGCGAGCGCGCCGCTCGACACGAAGCGGTAGTCGAAGGCGTGCGCGAGCGCCCGCGCATAACGATCGCCGGCGAGACCCGAGGTCTCCGCCAGCACCTCGAGGGCCGGACGGTTGGCCCGCTGCGCCTCGTGCATGGCGCGGGCGATCGAAGGCTCGTCGATCAGTGTGAAGGGAGTGACCGGCGCTCCGGGCGCCCCCGTCGCTACCGGGGCCGCGGCTGCAGCAGCGGACGTCGCGGCCGCAACCACCGGCCTCGCCGCGGCCGGGGCCGGGGCCGCCGACGCGACGGCCTTGGCTTCGAGCTCGTCCACGGCCGCGTTCATCGGATGCTCCCGGCGAGCTGGAAGATCGGGAAGTACATGAGCACCACGATCACGCCGATGACGAGGCCGATCACGATCATCAGCACCGGTTCGATGAGGCGCGTCATGACCGCCACCCAGCGCCCGAGCTCCTCATCGCAGAAATCCGCGATGCGCTCCATCATCTCGCCCATGTTGCCGCTGCGCTCCCCGACCCGCAGCATGCGCGCGGCGACGGGGGTGGTGAGGCCGTTGCGCTCCATCGCGTCGGCGAGGGACTGTCCCTCGGTCACCGCGCGGGTAGCGGCCGCGTACGCGGCGCGCGCTCCGGCGAGTACGACCCCTCCCGACATGCGCAGTGCCGGCACCGCGGGCATCCCGCCTCGCACCAGCATGCCCACCGTGCGGTAGAGCCGCGCGAGCTGGTAGACGTGAAGCTGCCGGCCGATCGCGGGAATGCGCGCGAGCCAGGCGCCCGCCGCCGCGCGCACCGTGGGCCGGGCGAGGCCGTAGATCGCCCCGGCGAGGCCGCCGACCACTCCAGCCGTCACGAGCGCCGCGTGCGCGTCGATCAGCTTGCCCCACTCGAGCAGCAAGCGCGAGGCGAGCGGCAGCTCGGTGCCGACGTCCTCGTAGATCGAGCTGAAGCGCGGCACGACGTAGCCCATGAGGAACAGCGTCACGAGCAACCCCGCGACGAGCAGCACGGCCGGGTAGATGCAGGCATTGACGAGCGTCTTGCGCAGCGTGTCCGCCTGCTCCTGGTAGGCGATGTAGCGGGTCAGCGCCTCGCGCAGCGCGCCGGTCTTCTCGCTCGCGCGCACCGAAGCGACGTAAAGATCCGGAAAGGTCGCGGGATGCTCGGCGATCGCCGCCGCCAGCGTCTGCCCCTCGTAGAGCCGCGCGAGGATCCGGTCGAGCGTGTGCTTGGTGCCGGCGTTCGACTCTTTCTGCGCCAACGCCTCCAGCGCCTCGACCAGCGAGAGTCCCGCCTCGAGGAGCGAGACCAGCTGCTGGCTGAAGACCGCGATCTGCAGCTGCGGCGCCTGAAACAGCCGGCGCAGCCGCCGCACCGGCTCGAGCGAGATGATCTTGAGCTCCCGCAGCGCGAGCTGCCGTCGTGCTTCCGCCTCGTCCACCGCGTCGATGACGCAGGAGACGACGCTGGCGCTGGCGTCGAGGGCCTTGATGCGGAATTCCACGGTGATGCGTTTCGGTGAGGGTGTGCGGGCGGCTAGTAGTTGGTGAGGTCGGCGTCTTCTCCCGTGCCGCCGGGCTGACCGTCGCGACCGTAAGAGAGAAGATCGAAATCGTTCTGGTGAGTTCCCGGCTGACCGTACACGTACGGGTGGCCCCAGGGATCGAGGGGCACGTCCTTCTTGAGGTAGGGTCCCTCCCAGTTGGTCACTCCCTGCGGGGCGACCTGCAGCGCCGTCAGACCTTCCTCGGAGGTCGGCAGCCGGCCGATATCGAGCCGGTACTGCTCGAGCGCCTTGTCGAGGGCATCGATCTGCGCTCTCGCCGCCTTGACGCGCGACTTGCCCACTTGAGCGAAGTATCGCGGCGCCACGAAGCCGGCCAGCAGGCCGATGATCACCATGACCACCAGCAGCTCGAGAAGCGTGAAGCCGCGGGCGCCAGGTTTCCGGTAACGGGCAGGGTCGTACATCGTGTACATCGTAGGTGCCGCCGTGCGCGCCCGAGGGCGCATGAAGGGTGGTCTTATTTGCCCCATAGTCCTCAAAGACGGCGTCTCTAGACAGTGGGCAGGGCCTCTAGAGAATGGAGGGGAAGCACCCAAGGGACGGTAGGTGATTACCTTAGATCGGCGCTCGCGGGGCGCCGTTCGGTCACTGCGCGGTGCGCTTCCTTAGCCTCGTTATGTTTCGTGCGGCGCTTCGTGCGGGTATCAGCTGTTGTGCTGCTGAGCGAGGAGCTTTCGGTACACGCGCAGCACGGCCGGGACGTAGTGACGGGTCTCCGAGAAGGGCGGAATGCTCCGGCCGTAGCGCTCCACCGCCTCCTCGCCCGCGTTGTACGCCGCGAGGGTGAGCTCGAGATCGTTGCCGAATCGCTGCAGCAAGTCGCGCAGGTAATGCGCGCCGGCGGTGATGTTCTGCTCCGGGTCGAAGGCGTTGGATACCCCGTAGCGGCGCGCGGTGGAGGGCTGCAGCTGCATCAGCCCCTGCGCCCCCCGCTTGGACACGGCGCGCGGGTTGAACGCGGATTCCACCACGATCACTGCCCGCACCAACTCGGGGCGCAGCGCGGCCGCCCGCGCCGCCCGCTCGATCATGGGATCGTAGTCGGCCGACCGGGCGAGGTACTTTCCGGGCGGGTCCGGGCGCTCCGCGACGGGCGTTGCCAGCAGCAGCCGGTAGCGGCTGTCAACCGGGACGTTGCTGAGGTGGGTGACTCCCGAGGCATCCACGAAACTGTAGATGTCCGCCCGCGCAGCCCCCCAGGCCGCGGCCGCGAGCAGTATCATGGCCAACCGCAGGCCCTTTGGTGCGTACATTGCTTGTCTTTTACTCTTCGCCCGAAGGACATAACAGGTAGGGTAAGCGGGTATCTTCGAATAAGTGTGAACCATGCACCGCCCACCCAGGTAGACCCACATTGACTTTCGCGGCATGATCGACGCAAGGAAAAATAGAACTCCCTGATAATGCCTACAAGAAGCAGGGACAGACGCCGCAACAACGCGGTACCGGTGGGAGTACATGACGGACACTTCGGCAAGCATAGTCCTGGTTGAGGACCACGCGATCCTGCGCGAGGGGCTGCGCGCGCTCATCGACATGGAGCCTGACCTCACGGTGGTCGGCGAGGCCAGCACCGGCGTGGAGGGGGTCCGGGTCGTTCGGCAGGTCAGCCCAACGCTCGTGATCACCGATCTGGCGCTGCCCGGCGGGTCGGGACTCAAGACCATCGATGAGCTGCGCGCGATCTGCCCCAACGTCCGGGTGCTGGTGCTCACCGCTTACTGCACGGACGAGTACATCGGGGCCGCGCTCAGCGCCGGTGCCGACGGCTACGTGCTCAAGGATGCCAGCCGCGCGGAGCTGCTGCAGGCGATCCGCTCGGTCGTCGCCGGTCAGAAATACTTCTCCGAACCGGTGTCCGCGCGCCTGGTCTCGGGCTACCTGCGACGCAACGACCCCACGACCGAGAGCTGTCCGAGGATCACGGAGCGCGAGCGCGAGGTGCTGACGCGCATTGCGCTCGGCGACTCCAACAAACGGGTCGCCCTGGCGCTGCGCCTGAGCGTCAAGACGGTGGAGAAACACCGCGCGAACCTCATGCGCAAGCTCGAACTGCACAACACCGCGGCGGTCACGCTGTTCGCGGTGCGCAACGGCCTGTTGCCGGCGCCGGACGTCGATCAGAGCCCGGCGGAGGAAAGCGTCCGCTGACTTCCCTTCTCGGGCCGATACCTATGTACGTGTGGATCCTGACTGTCACCTATCTGTACGGCAACCTGACCGGAAACACGGTGCTGGTCGCGTCTTACCCGTCACGTCCGCTGTGCGAGATCGCGGCGAACTACGCGGGCAGCGACGAGAAGCGCATCGTCGCCGAATGTCGCGCGGTGCGCGTGGTCGGCGACGCCCCGTAGCTCAGGCGGCGTCGGACTTACGTCCCTCGCCCGCGGCGAGCTGCCACTCGATGCGCGCCTGAGTACCCACGCCGGTCGCGCCGGCCGTGAGCCGCATCTGCCCGCCGGTCATCTCCGCGCGCTCGCTCAAGTTTCGCACCCCGCGGCCTGAGCGCATCGAGGCGCTCGAGGCAGAAGCCTCGACTCCCACCCCGTCGTCGGTCACTTCCAGCACCAGCTGGTCCCCGGTGCGCGCGAGTGACACCGCGACGTTCTGCGCCTGGGCATGCTTCGCCACGTTGTTCAGCAGCTCCTGCAGGCTGCGGAACACGGCTGTCGCGAGACGCTCCGGAATGTCCGCGTCCACCGCAGCCACGGTCTCGCGCAGCGTGAGGCTCGGGTAGCTCTGCGCGAACTCGCGGCAGAACCAGGAGACGGCCGACGCCGCTCCCAGATCATCGAGCACCGCCGGTCGCAGGTTCATCGCGATGCTGCGAATCTCGTCCATGCCTTCCTGGAGCGACGCGACCGCCCGCTGCAGGATCGGCAGGGAGTCCTGAGGACGGCCCTGTTGCAGCAGCTCCGCACACCGCTCGAGACCGTACTTGATCGCGCCCAGCTGCTGTCCGACCGAGTCGTGCAGCTCGCGCGCGATGCGCTTGCGCTCCATCTCCTGTGCGCTGATCAGCTGCCGCGACAGCGCGGCGAGCTCGTTGCGCGAGCGGCGCAGCGCCTGCTCGGCGGCTTCGCGGCGCGCAATCTCGTTCTGCAGGTCACGATTGGCGTCCGCCAGCGCGTCGGTACGCGCCCGAACGCGGGACTCGAGCTCGAGATTGATGGTGTTGAGCGCTTCGCGCGCCAGATGGAGCGCCGTCACGTCCGCGACCACGGCCACCGCGAGCGGCTCGCTGGCGACGCCCGCCGTCCCCGGCGTCATCCGCCTGAGTGTCACGTGCAGGGCCCGCTCGAGGAGCGCATCCCGCACCTCGAACTCCGCAGTGCCCTCCTCCCGCAGGCTGAGCCACGCCGAACGCAGCGATTCCTGCAGCTGGCAGCGCTCCGCCGCGCAGCGGTTATGCAATAGGCGGTGCAGGTCGCGCCCGAGCACTTCCGCGATTGAGCCGAGGTTCCAGCGCTCGCAGACGCGATTCACGCGCAGCAGGTGCCCGCTCGCGTCCAGCAGACAGATCAGGTCGGGAAGGGCATCGACCGTGCCCTCCCACTCGAGCTTGGCGCGCGCAATCGCCGCGCGCACGCCCGGCGCGTTCGCCGTTCCCACCGCCGTGTCCGAGGTGGCCTCGCCCGCATTGTCGCTGTTCATTGGATTCTTCCCTGTTGAAGCCGACCGGTGCTCACGAAGCCTCACACCCGGAAATGCACCTGACAACCGTCGCCGATCGCAAACAGCTTCACCCTGCGGCCGCTCGCACACTCGCTATCAAAGCCTTCTCGTGCCTGACCCTTACTCCTTCTTATCAGGAAGACGATGGTCGCGATGTCGGCGCATCGGAGCGGCCGAGAGACTTGCGGAAGCGGTAAACGCTCCACAGGAGTGCGCTCAGCGGCACCAGGTATGAGCACAACACCTCCACCACATGCAATCCCCTCCCCCGCGCGTCCGAATCACGCACGTTGCACGTACACATCCGTACGCTAGCGCTCGCACCTTGATCCGTACATCGGCAGCAACCAAGGGAACCCTTGGGGCACACTATGAATCCCGCGGTAGGGATCTCCCGTAGAGAATTCGCCTGATGCTTAGCCTACCCTGCTAGCTGTGCCTTATCCATATAGTGTCGTGGAAGGGGGATCTTCGACCACGACCGCCCTGCCTGCAGCGGCCGCGGCGGAAGGTGACCACGCAGGTCCCAAGACCCTGGTCCTCTTAATCGATGAGCCGGGCATCATGCGCGATGGCCTCTGCGGGCTGCTCGAGAGCGACGGCACGATCGAGGTGGTGGCCGCGAGCGCAAATCGGCGCGACGCGATCGAGGCACTCGACATCGTCCAACCGCATGTAGCGATTATAGATTTCTCGACCGACCTGAAGGGCGGTCCCGAGACGATCGCCCATCTCAAGCGGCGCTGGCCGGCAGTGCGGATCCTGGTGCTCACCGTGCGGCGCGATGAGCAATTCATCGAGACGGCGCTGCGGGCGGGAGCCGACGGTTATGTCCTCAAGAGCGACAGCCGGGCGGAGCTCTTCAACGCCGTCCACCGCATCGCTTCGGGCAAGGGCTACATCAGTCCCTCGGCCCTGGATCGGATGGTGACCGCATACGCCCAGACCTCGGACCGGCTCCCGGGGCGGGCCCGGCCACCCGGCGCGCTGACGCACCGCGAGCAGGAAGTGATCGCGCTGATCGCCAAGGGCTACCGCACGCGCGAGATGGCGCAGCTCATGTCGTTGAGTCACAAGACGGTGGAGAAGCACCGCACCAATCTCATGCGCAAGCTGGGGCTCCGATCGGCAGCGGCGGTCGCGGCATACGCCATCACTCACGGCTTCGCCTGACGGCGCGCCCTTTCCTCCGGACGCGGCCAGAGCAGCGGGAAGAGCGGATGCTGCATCGGCGCATCGGCCGGCAGCGCTTCCACGAGGCCCGGAAAATCCGGCGAGGTCTTCCAGCTTCGCGGAGCGTGACGGATGTCATCGCCCAGGAGGCGCACGGAGAAGACGCGACGCCGGCTGTCACCGGCCCCCACACCGCTTGAGGCATGCAGCGTCAGCATGTGAAAGCACACCGCGTCCCCCGGTCGCAGCTCCCAACCCAGGAGCCGGTGGCGACTTCGGTCGGCATCGATGTCGGGCAGCTCGGCAAGAGCGCCTTCCGGGAACCACCGGGCCTGTGCGTCCAGGAACGAGCGCGGCATCAGCCACGGCCCGCGATGGGACCCCGCGACGAACTCGAGCGTCGACTCGCGACTGACGGGATCCACGGGGATCCAGAAGCTGCAATTCTGCCAGCCGCTGATGTTGTAGTACGGCTGATCCTGGTGCCAGGGCGTGCGCTGCCGCGTGCCGGGCTCCTTGGTCAGCATATGATCGTGGTAGAGCCGTGCCGTGGTGCTGCGCATCAATCGTGCTCCGACCTCGCCGAGCGCCGAAGCGAATATGAACTCCCGATAGCGCTCGTTGTCCTGCCAGCACCAGAAGTCCTCGAGAAAGAAGCCGGGATCGCCGGGAGCGCTCGCGACCTTCGCCCGGGGGCTGGGATGCGCCAGATTCTCGTCGATTCCCGCCCTGAGGAGCTCGACCTCGTGCTCCTCGAGAAGCTGCCGCAGCACCACGGCGCCGTCGGCGTGGAAGGCATCCACCTCAGCCTGTGAGACCCGCAGGCGCTCGCTGTGCTTCGCAGACATTCCCGACTCCGGCCGCGGCCCGCCTAAGCGTGCGGCTTGAGCTTGCCGCGCTCGCACCGGGAGTAGAATCGATTTCCCCGCTACCTGGAAGGGCCGCCCCGCATGATCTACCTCCTGGCGCTGCTGCCGGCGACCGCACTCGCCGTCGCCGGCTACTTCGTGCTGTTCCTTTCCGCCCGCTCGGAGGGCGTGCTGCGGACCTTCGGGAAATACCTCGGTTTCTGGGCCTTCACTCTCGCAGGATTGGTCATCCTCGGCGCGATCTTTGCCGCCGCGCACGGCCGGCACCACTGCCCGTTCGGGATGCACGGCGCGCACGAGCGGATGTACTGCCCCGAGTCGCGGATGGAAGAGCCTCGGGATGCCGGTCCGCCACCCGCTTCGCACTAGGTGTGCCGGGGTAGCGGCGGGTGGAATGCTTCGCAGGTGCCGTGATTGGCTGCCGAGGAACGAGGAGTTGGCATCGTGAACCCAGATGAGTTGCGCGCCATCCAGGCGCCCTTGAAGCAACGCTATCGTGAGACTCCCGAGGCTGCCCTGATAACCCTGCGTGCGCAGGGCCGGCTGGCCGACGGCATCACGTGCAAGATCGAGACCGGCAAGGCGCTCGTGTCAGCGGGCCTGCACGCCGCGACCGGCGGCAGCGGCCTCAACGCCTGCTCGGGCGATATGCTGCTGGAAGCTCTGATCGCGTGCGCGGGAGTTACCCTGAATGCGGTGGCCACCGCACTCGGAATCGAGGTGCGCGATGCGACGATCGAGGCCGAGGGTGACCTCGACTTTCGCGGAACGCTCGGGGTGTCGAAGGAGGTCCCAGTCGGCTTTCAGAATATTCGCCTGCGCTTCCGCCTGGACACGGGCGCATCCGAGGGGGAAATTGCCAATCTGGTGCGCCTTACGGAACGGTACTGTGTTGTTTACCAAACACTGGTTCGCCCGCCCGCCCTCACCGTGATCCGGTGACTACAATGGACATTGCCTGCAGAACCGGTCCGGTCAAGATGCCCTCGTACTCGAGATGAAATGCCAAAGGACGGCTGTCGGAATATCCGTCGGATTCGCGTTTAGCGATGTGCGAGCGCATTCTCCCGATTCGTTTGCGCTGTGGCGCCGGGCACCGCACCTGATGAGAT
This sequence comes from Gammaproteobacteria bacterium 13_2_20CM_66_19, assembly GCA_001914695.1. Taxonomy (GTDB): domain Bacteria; phylum Pseudomonadota; class Gammaproteobacteria; order Steroidobacterales; family Steroidobacteraceae; genus 13-2-20CM-66-19. The sequence continues at coordinate 19,137 of MNCZ01000020.1, forward strand.
TTCCAGGCGGGGAATCCTTGCAGGATCTTGTCGCGCGCATCGACGAAGCGCTCCGCTTCGCGTTGCGCCGGCATTCCTCGGAGACAGTGGTGCTCGTCGGTCACAACAGCGGCAACCGCGCGCTGCTGCTTGAACTGCTCGCCCAGCCTCTATCGGCGTACTGGCGGCTGGCGCAAGACCCCTGCTGCATCAACGAAGCCGAAATCGTCAACGGACGCGCCACGATGTTGCGGGTGAACGAGACAGCTCATCTGCCCGCCCAGTTCGCCTGAATCGCCTTCCCGAACCGAGGCTCACGCCCTCCGCGCCCGTCACAGCCCGCGGGGCGACTGGAGGAGGAATGCAGTCTCGCGACTTCC
>MNCZ01000010.1 GCA_001914695.1 Gammaproteobacteria bacterium 13_2_20CM_66_19
TATCGCGAAGCGGCGCAGATTGCTCACCACGAACAGCGTGTGCGCGTCGACCGTGTAGGCGTGGAACAGGTCGTACTGCATGCGCCCGACGACGCGCCCGAAGGCGGGGATGTAGCGGCCGAGCACGCCGTAGGTATTCATGCGTCGCAGCTCGTGCGTGACGCCGACCGGGGAGCGCAGGATCTCGAGGAACAGACGGTGATGGCGCGGGTTCTGCCGGAACTCCTCGTCGATGAGCCACAGGCTCTTCGCCACCGCGCGCATGGTCGAGGCGCGCACGCCGTGCAGTCCCTCGTTCTGCTGCAGCAGCGCGAACAGCTCGAGGAGCGCCGCGGGACTGCGCTGGAAGACGTCCTCGCTGACCGCTTCGAGGGAGCCGTTGCGCACCTGGAAGCGCGCATTCAGCGGCCGCGGCGGCTCGCTCTGGGAGAGGATCGCTTCGCGGAACAGCTGCAGCAGCAGCTCGTTCAGCAGGCTCACGTCCATGACCGTGCGGTAGTAGCGCTGCATGAACTGCTCGACCGCGAGCGTGTAGGAGGCGTCCTGATAGCCGAAGCTCTGCGCCAGGCGGATCTGGTAGTCGAACAGCAGCCGGTCCTCGCGCCGCCCGGTGAGGGTGTGAAGCCCGAAGCGCACCTTCCACAGAAACGCCTGCGCCTGCTCGAGGCGGCGCAGCTCCGCGACCGAGAGGAACCCGTGGGTCGCGAGCCCGTCGAGGGTCTCGGCGCCGAAGTGACGCTTCGCGACCCAGGCGATGGTCTGGATGTCGCGCAGCCCCCCGGGCCCGGTTTTGACGTTGGGCTCGAGGTTGTAGGCGGTGTCGTTGGCCTTCAAGTGCCGCGCGGCCTGCTCGCGCACCTTGGCCTCGAAGAACTGCTTAACCGGCCAGAGTCGCTCGGGCGCGAGACCCTGGCGCATGGCGGCGAGCAGCTCCGCATCGCCCGCGACGAGGCGCGCCTCGAGCAGCGTCGTCATGACACCGACGTCGCCGACGCATTCCTCGGCGCACTCGGCCACCGTGCGCACGCTGTGACCGACCTCGAGGCCGATGTCCCAGAGGAACGCGACCAGCGCCTCGATCGCGCCGCCGCCGCGCGGGTCGGGCGAGCGCGGCGCGAGCAGCAGGATGTCGATGTCGGAGCAGGGGTGGAGCTCCGCGCGCCCGTAGCCGCCCACCGCCACCAGAGCCCAGCCGGGAAGCGCGGCGCAGTGGCGGCTCCACGCTTCGCGCAGCACCGTATCGACGAGCGCGGCGCGCGAGTGGACGAGCTCCTCGACGGGCTCCGAGGCGAGGAAGCGCGCCTGGAGCTCCTCGTGGGCCGAGCGCAGCAGCTCGCGCCACGCGGCCGGCTCGCGCCCGGCGGCGAGCCGTGCCGGGAGAGTCTCGAGCAGCGGCCAGGAGATCGGCGGGGGCGTGGCGGGACGCGTTTCCTCGAGCAGCTCGGAGTCCCAGGCACCCATGTGCGGGCGGCTAGTGATCCGCGCCGTTCGCGGGCAGGGTGAGCACCTCGCTCCCCGTCTCGGTCACGAGCACCGTGTGCTCCCACTGGGCGGAGAGCGAGTGGTCCTTGGTGACGACGGTCCAGCCGTCGGGGAGCAAGCGCACGTGGCGCTTGCCGGCGTTCACCATCGGCTCGATGGTGAAGGTCATGCCGGGCTCGAGCTCGAGTCCCGTGCCGGGCTCGCCATAGTGCAGCACCTGCGGGTCCTCGTGATAGACGCGCCCGATGCCGTGACCGCAGTACTCGCGCACCACCGAATAGTCGTTCCGCTCGACGAAGCTCTGGATGGCGTGGCCGATGTCGCCGAGGCGCGCCCTGGGCCGCACCGCCTCGATGCCGCGCCACATGGCCGCGAAGCACGTTTCGGAGAGACGCTGCGCGTGCGGCGCCGCCTTGCCCACGAGGTACATGCGGCTGGTGTCGCCGTGGAAGCCGTCGCGGATCACCGTGACGTCGATATTGACGATATCGCCGGCCTTCAGCCGGCGGTCATTCGGGATGCCGTGGCAGACCACGTGGTTCACCGAGCTGCAGATGGTCTTCGGGAAGCCGCGGTAGTTGAGGTTCGCGGGCACCGAGCGCTGCACGTTCACGATGTAGTCGTGGCAGAGCCGGTCGAGCTCTTCCGTGGTCACCCCGGGCACCACGTGCTCGCCGATCATGTCGAGCACGTCGGCCGCCAGGCGGCCGGCGACCCGCATTTTCTCCTGCTCCTCGGGGGTCTTGATCGTGACGTGCATAGGGGTGCGAAATGGGGTTGCGGCGCCACCGGAACAAGGGCGCGCCAGGCAAGCGTAAGACATTGTTCCAACGAGGTCTTCATGGTATAAAGCGCGGCCTTTTTTGGCAACGCAACCCACACGCGCATCGTTAACTCGCTGACTGGGTGTCCTCCTTAGGTCTGAGGCCTCGCGGCCCGCCGGAGGATGGTCAGGGGGATGCGCGGAGGCTCAACCCGCACAGGAGTTTCTTCATGCCCGGCGTGTCCATGCGACAGATGCTGGAGGCGGGAGTCCACTTCGGACATCAGACCCGCTTCTGGAACCCGAAGATGGCCCCCTTCATCTTCGGCGAGCGGAACAGGATCCACATCATCAATCTCGAGAAGACGCAGCCGATGTACTCGGAGGCTGCGCAGTTCATCCGGGGAGTGATCGCCGACGGCGGCAAGGTGCTGTTCGTCGGCACCAAGCGCTCGGCGCGCGAGTCGATCCAGAAGGAAGCCGAGCGCGCCCTGCAGCCCTACGTGAACCAGCGCTGGCTCGGCGGCATGCTCACGAACTTCAAGACCATCCGCCAGTCGATCAAGCGGCTCTCGGAGATCCGCGAGCTCGCCGCCTCGGGCGCGCTCGAGAAGCGCGGCAAGAAGGAGGCGACCCAGCTGCGACGCGAGATGGACAAGCTCGAGAGAAGCCTCGGCGGCATCCAGAGCATGGAGTCGCTTCCCGATGCGCTCTTCGTGGTCGACGTCGGGCACGAGATCATCGCGATTCACGAGGCGAAAAAGCTCGGCATTCCGGTGGTGGCCGTGGTCGACACCAACTGCTCGCCCGACGGCATCGATTACGTGATCCCGGGCAACGACGACGCCATGCGCGCGATCCAGCTGTACGCCGCCGGCATCGCCGACGCGGTGCTCGAGGGCAAGGAAGCGGTGCCCCAGGTCGCGGTCGGAGAGGACGAGTTCGTCGAGCTCGATGAGGCGGGCAACCCGCGCAAGAAGGCGGCGCGCGGCGCCAGGCGGCCTCAGGCCGCCGTGCGCAAGAAGGCGCCGGCGCGGCGCAAGCTCCCGCCGGTGAAGCCCCTCGCGCCCGCTGCCGCCAAGGAGCTGACCGCGGAGGAGCTGCCCGCGGAGGATGATGAGCTCGAGGCCGAGGAGGCGGCGGAGGCCGCCGCCGCGGCCGCGGGCGTCGCCCCCGCTTCCGACACCCTGACGCGCCGGCCGAGCGTCAGCGTGGGCCGGCGCAAGGGCCGCGGCCCCGCCGGCCCCGGCTCGGGCGAATAGCGCCGGCAATCCTTAAGCTCCCGAGGACCCGCAATCCCCATGAACATCACAGCAGATGCAGTCAGACAGCTCCGCGAGCGCACCGGCGCCGGCATGATGGAGTGCAAGAAGGCCCTCGTCGAGACCAAGGGTGACCTCGATGCCGCCGCGGAGCTCATGCGCCGCCAAGGGCTCGCCAAGGCCGACAGGAAGGCCGCGCGCGTGGCCGCCGAGGGCGTGATCGTCATCGAGCGGAGCGCGGATGCGCGCGCCGCCGCCATGGTCGAGATCAACTGCGAGACCGACTTCGTCGCCCGCGGCGACGACTTCCGCGCCTTCGCCAAGGCGGTGGGCGAGGCGGCGCTCAAGGCGCGCGCGGCGGACCTGGCCGTGCTGCTCGAGACCAGGCTCGGCTCGGGTGAGAGCGTCGAGGAGCGCCGGCGCGCGCTCATCGCGAAGATCGGCGAGAACATCAGCGTGCGCCGCGTGGCGCTGCTCAGCGCCCCGGAGCACCTCGGCGCCTACGTGCACGGCACACGCATCGGCGCGCTCATCGCGCTCAAGGGGGGGAGCGCGGAGCTCGCGCGGGATCTGGCGATGCACGTGTCGTGGAGCAATCCCCGCTATCTCTCCACGACGCACGTGCCGGCCGAGGTGGTGGCGAGCGAGCGCGACATTCTCACCCAGCAGGCCAAGAGCGAGGGCAAGCCGCCGGAGATCGTCGCCAAGATGGTCGAAGGGCGCTTGCGCAAGGCGTTGAACGAGGTCACCCTCGCCGGACAGGCGTTCGTCAAGGATCCGGACGTCTCCATCGAGAAGCTCCTGAAGAGCGCCGGGGCCGAGGTGGTGGCGTTCGAGCGCTTCGAGGTCGGCGCTGGTCTCGACAAGAAAACCGAGGATTTCGTCGCCGACGTGATGGCTCAGGTCAAGGGCAAGGACAAGGGCAAGGAGACGAAGGTGCACTGAGGAGGCGACTCGTCGATTTCGTGGGACCCCGCCGAGCGCGGGGTTTTTTCCATCGGCGGAGGTGTTGAGATGACGCAAGCCACGGTGCGCTACTCGAGGATCCTGGTGAAGCTCTCGGGTGAGGCCCTGATGGGCGACGGGGACTACGGCATCGAGCCGGCGGTCATCCGGCGCATCGCGGGGGAGCTGCAGGAGATCCGTGAGATGGATGTCCAGCTCGCGCTCGTGATCGGCGGCGGCAACATCTTCCGCGGCGCGGGACTCGCGCGTGCCGGCATGGACCGCGTGGCGGCCGACCACATGGGCATGCTCGCCACGGTGATGAACGCGCTCGCCATGCAGGATGCCCTCGAGGGCCTCGGGCTGTACGCGCGCGTCATGTCCGCGATCCGCATCAACGAAGTCTGCGAGGACTACATCCGGCGCCGCGCCGTGCGCCACCTGGAGAAGGGACGCGTGACGATCTTCGCCGCCGGCACCGGGAATCCCTTTTTCACCACCGACACGGCGGCGGCGCTGCGCGCCATCGAGATCAACGCCGACGTGCTGCTGAAAGCCACCAAGGTGAACGGGGTGTACTCCGACGACCCCTTGCGCAACCCTTCCGCCCTCCGCTACACACACCTGACTTTCGACAAGGTGCTCGCCGACAAGCTCAACGTCATGGATGCCACCGCCATCGTCATGTGCCGCGACAACCGCTTGCCTTTGCGGGTGTTCAATCTCAACAATCCGGGGGATCTCACCCGCATCGTGCGCGGGGAGGAAGTCGGTACGGCCGTGACGTTCGAGTGAGCGGCCCGGGGCGCGCCGTATCGAGGAGACGCAACCATGCTCGAAGACCTCAAGAAAGACGCGCGCGAGCGCATGAGCAAGTGTGTTCAGACCTTCCAGGCGGATCTGAAGAAGCTGCGTACCGGACGGGCGCACCCGAGCCTCGTCGAGCACCTCAAGGTCGACTATTACGGCTCGGAGGTGCCGCTGCAGCAGGTGGCGAGCATCGCGGTCGAGGAGGGTCGGACGCTCGTCATCTCCCCGTGGGAGAAGAGCGTGGTGCAGGCGATCGAGAAGGCGATCTTCAAGTCGGACCTCGGGCTCACGCCGATGACCGCGGGCACCGTGATCCGCATTCCCATGCCGCCGCTCACCGAGGAACGACGCCGCGAGATCACGAAGGTGCTCCGGCACGATGCGGAGAGCGCCCGGGTCGCGGTGCGCAACGTGCGCCGCGACGTCATGAACCACATCAAGGAGCAGCTGAAGGAAAAGCTGGTGTCTCAGGACGACGAGCGCCGCGCCGAGACCGAGGTGCAGAAGCTCACCGACAAGCACATCGCCGACATCGAGGCGCTGCTCGCCGCGAAGGAAAAGGAGGTCATGCAGGTCTGATGGACGCCGCCACCGCAAAGCCCGTACCGAGGCACATCGCGATCACCATGGACGGCAACGGCCGCTGGGCGGCCGCGCGCGCTCTGCCGCGTCCGGCCGGGCACCGCGCGGGGCTCAAGCCCGTGCGCATGTGCGTCGAGGAGTGCGCGCGGCGCGACGTCGAGGCGCTCACGCTCTTCGCCTTCTCGAGCGAGAACTGGGGACGGCCCGCGGACGAGGTGGGGAGCCTGATGGGCCTCTTCATCGAGGCGCTCGAGCGCGAGATCGAGGAGCTGCACGGGCAAGGGGTGCGGCTCAGGTTCATCGGCGAGCGCCGCAATCTCTCCGTACGGCTGCAGGGCCGCATCGCCGCCGCCGAGGAGCTCACCCGCGGCAACTCCGGCCTCAAGCTCCAGGTCGCGGTCAGCTATGGGGGGCGCTGGGATATCATTCAGGCAGCTCAAAGACTTGCGAGGGAATGCTCGAGCGGGGCTCTGCGACCGGAGGAGATCAGCGAAGAAGTCTTCGGCTCGAGTCTCGCTCTCGGGGGAGTGCCGGAGGCGGAGCTGCTGATCCGAACGGGAGGCGAGTACCGCATCAGCAACTTCCTGCTCTGGGAGCTCGCGTACGCGGAGCTGTATTTCACATCGAGGCTATGGCCGGATTTCTCCGTGGGGGATCTCGAGGAAGCGCTCGGGTTCTTCGCCGGCCGCGAGCGGCGCTTCGGCCAACTGTCGGCGCAATGCCCGGCGGCGGCGAAAGGCTGAGGGCACCGTGAGCGAGGCGCTGCGCACACGGGTGCTCACCGCGGTGGTGCTGGCGGCGGTGCTGCTGGCGGTGGTGCTGTGGCTGCCGGCGTGGGCGACGCGCGCGGTGGTGACCGCGGTGGTGCTCGCCGGAGCCTGGGAATGGTCCGCGTTCCTGCGCGTCCCCGCCGCAAGCGCGCGCGGCGCGTACGTGCTGCTGGTCGCGGCCCTGCTGGCGCTCGCCTGGCGCGTCTCGGCGAGCCCCGGCGGGCGCTCGCTCCTGCTCGCGGTGGCGGTGCTCTGGTGGCTGACCGCGCTCCTTTGGATCGCGTTCGCGCCGCGGCGCGTCTCGCCCTGGTCGGCCGGGGCCGCCGGGATCCTGGCGCTGGTGCCGGCGTGGGTCGCGCTGGCGCGCCTGCGGTACGCGCCGCCGCAGGGCGCCGAATGGGTGCTGTTCGCGTTCGTGCTCGTGTGGATGGCCGATATCGGCGCTTTCTTCTGCGGCCGGCGCTTCGGGCGCATCCGGCTCGCGCCCGAAGTGTCGCCCGGCAAGACCTGGGAGGGAGTGTTGGGAGGGATCGGACTGAGCGCCCTGGTCGCGGTCGGGGGGAGCCTCTGGTTCCGCGTGCCGCTGCTCATGTTTCTGCCGCTGTGCGTGACCGCGGTCGGCTTCTCGATCATCGGCGACCTCACCGAGAGTCTCTTGAAGCGCTTCGCGGGCATGAAGGACAGCGGCAGCGTGTTTCCCGGGCACGGCGGAGTCATGGATCGCATCGACAGTCTGACGGGAGCGGCCCCGGTGCTGCTGCTCGGCCTGACGCTGCTCGGAGTCGTGAGGTGATCGGCGTCGCCGTGCTCGGCTCGACCGGCTCGGTGGGCGAGAGCACCCTCGACGTGCTCGCGCGGCATCGCGACCGGTTCCGTCTGGTGGCGATCGCCGCGAACAGCAACTCCGGGAGGCTCGCGCAGCAGGTGCGCACCTGGCAGCCGGACTACGCGGCGCTCGCCGACGAGCGCGCGGCCGCGGAGCTGCGCGCCCTCGTCGGCGGGGCGGCCCCGCGGACGCGTCTGCTCGCCGGCGCTGCGGCGCTGGACGAGATCGCGCAGGCGCCCGAGGTCGAGTGTGTCATGGCCGCGATCGTGGGCGCCGCGGGCCTGCGTTCCACTCTGGCGGCGGCCCGCACCGGCAAGCGGCTGCTGCTCGCGAACAAGGAAGCCCTCGTGATGGCCGGCCCGCTGCTGCTGAAGGAAGTGGGCCGCTCGGGGGCGACGCTGCTGCCGATCGACAGCGAGCACAACGCGATCTTCCAGTGCCTGCCGCCGCCCGTGAGCCCCGGCGTGGCGCCGCCGGGGGTGCGGCGGCTGCTGCTCACAGCCTCCGGCGGGCCGTTCCGCGATACCCCGCGCGAGGCGCTCGATGCGGTCACACCCGAGGCCGCGATCGCGCATCCCAACTGGATCATGGGCCGCAAGATCTCGGTCGACTCCGCTACCCTCATGAACAAGGGACTGGAGCTCATCGAGGCGTGCCTGCTGTTCGGGGTGACGCCGGCGCAGGTCGAGATCCTGCTGCACCCGCAGAGCATCGTCCACTCGATGGTCGAATACGTCGACGGCTCGGTGCTCGCGCAGCTCTCGGCGCCCGACATGCGCACGCCGATCGCGCACGCGCTCGGTTGGCCGGCGAGGATCAGCTCGGGAGTCGAATTCCTCGACCTGCTCAAGGCGGGACGGCTCGATTTCCGCGCTCCCGACAGCGACAAGTTTCCGTGCCTCGCGCTGGCGGAGGCCGCCGCGCGCGCCGGCGGACTGCACCCCGTCGTGCTCAATGCCGCGAACGAAGTGGCGGTCGAGGCGTTCCTCGAGCGCCGATTGAACTTTCCCGGCATCGCTGCGGTCATTGAAGCGGTAGTTGAGCGGGGCGCCGGAGGGGGAGCGATCGGCGGGCTCGAGGACGTGCTGGCCGCCGACGCGGAGAGCCGCTCTCGCGCGCGTGAGCGGATCGTCGACATCACGAGAAACGAATCGAATAGAGGCGCTCACGCATGAGTCTCGTCTGGTACGCGCTGTGGTTCGTGGTCGCCGTGGGAGTTCTCGTCACGGTGCACGAGTTCGGGCATTTCTGGGTCGCGCGGCGGCTCGGCTTCAAGGTGCTGCGCTTCTCGGTCGGTTTCGGCCGGCCGCTGCTCAAGCGCATCGCCGGCGCCGATCGCATCGAATACGTGGTGGCGGCGGTGCCGCTCGGCGGCTACGTGAAGCTGCTCGACGAGCGCGAGGGTCCCGTGGCGCCGCACGAGCTCTCGCGCTCCTTCACGCGCCGGCCGCCGTGGCAGCGCATCGTGGTGCTGCTCGCGGGTCCCGCCTTCAACATCCTGTTCGCGGTGCTGGTGCTGTGGGGGATGCTGTGGGCGAACGGCGTCACCGAGATCCGGCCGCTCGTCGGCGAGGTTGTTTCGGGCTCGGTGGCCGCCGCGGCGGGCCTGCGCCCGGGAGACGAGATCCGCGCCGTCAACGGCGCCGCCGTGGCGGGCGAGCGCGACGTGGTGTTTGGGCTGCTCGACGCCATGAGCTCGCGTGGGGAAGCGGATCTCGCCGTGCGCGCGAGCTCGGGCGAGCTGCGCTCCGCGAGACTGCACGTGCCGGACGCCGAGCAGCGCCGCCGCCTCACCGAGCCGGCGGAGCTCTTTCGCGGACTCGGATTCACGTTCTGGACGCCGCCGCTGCCGCCGGTGCTCGGGCAGGTGATGCCCGACGGGCCGGCGGCGCGCGCGGGCTTGCGCGCCGGGGACCTCATCGAGGCGATCGACGGCACTTCCGTGCACGACTTCCGCGAGATCGTCGCGCTGATCAGCGCCCACCCCGGCGAGCGGGTGACCATCGACTACGCCCGAGGCGGGGTCGCCCACCGCGTGCAGCTCGAGGTCCAGAGCGAGCCGGTGGGCGGCAAGCGCCTGGGGCGCATCCATGTCATGCAGCCCAAGGGCTCGGGCTACCCGGAGAGCATGCTGCGGCACACCGATCTCGGTCCCGCCGTCGCGCTCGCGCGCGCCGGCGGGGAGGCCTGGACCATGACCGTGCTCCAGGCGCGCCTCTTCTGGCGGATGCTCCTCGGGCGCGTGTCGCTGAAGAACCTGAGCGGCCCGCTGTCGATCGCCGAGTTCGCCGGCGACTCGGCCGAGGCAGGCCTCGCGCCGTTTCTCGGCTTCCTGGTGCTGATCTCGCTGTCGCTGGGATTCCTCAACCTGCTGCCGATTCCGATCCTGGACGGCGGACAGATCGTGTTCCAGCTGGTGGAGTGGCTGAAGGGCAGCCCCTTGTCGGAGCGCGCGCAGGCTCTGGGACAGCAGCTCGGCATCGCGCTCCTCATCGTTCTGATGGGTGTCGCGCTCTACAACGACATCGCGCGCCAGTTCGGTTGACGCTGTCCCGCACCGCACGGGGCCGCGGCGGCAGAGCTTTCGCTTTCGGGGTGCGCCGTGGTGCGCGCTCAAAGGGGGATGGGGTGGCTGAAGAATGAAAACGCGCATGGCGGTCGCCGCAGCTGTGCTCGCGGTGCGGTGCGCGCTCACCGCCGCACAGACGCCAGCGATGCCGCCGACGCCAGCGATGCCACAGACGCCAGCGATGCCACCGACGCCAGCGGGCCTGGCCGACTTCGTCGTCGGCGATATCCGGGTCGAGGGCCTGCAGCGCGTTTCCGAGGGCACGGTCTACAACTACCTGCCGGTGAACATCGGCGATCACATCACCCCGCAGCGCGCGCGCGAGGCGATCCGCGCGCTGTACGCCACCGGGTTCTTCCGCGACGTGCAGCTGCGCCGCGACGGCAACACCCTCATCGTCGTGGTGCTCGAGCGTCCCTCCATCGAGAGCTTCGAGATCACCGGCAACAAGGACATCAAGACCGAGGATCTGCAGAAATCCTTGCGCAACGTGGGCCTCGCCACCGGCAAGACCTTCGACCGCTCGGTGCTGGAAGACGTCACCCAGTACCTCACCGACCAGTACTTCGCCCGCGGCAAGTACGGCGTGAAGATCGATTCGCACGTCGAGGAGGAGACCGGCAACCGCGTCAAGATCAAGATCGAGATCAAGGAAGGCGCGCGCGCCAAGATCCGCCAGATAAACCTCGTGGGCGCCACGCGTTTCCCGCAGAAGGAGATCCTGCAGACCCTCGAGCTCAAGACTCCCAACTGGCTCTCCTGGTACCGCCAGGACGACCGCTACTCGCGCGAATCGCTGCAGGGCGATCTGGAGAAGATCCGCAACTACTACATGGATCGCGGCTACGCGAACTTTCAGCTCGCATCCACGCAGGTGGCGATCGCTCCCGAGAAGGAAGACATCTTCATCACCGTCAACATCGACGAGGGCCAGGTCTACAGGGTGTCGCAGATCAAGCTGGCCGGCACCTTCGTGGTTCCGCAGGCGCAGCTCGAGCAGCTGCTGCTGATACGTCCGGGCCAGACCTTCAACCGCAAGCTCATCACGTCCTCTCAGGAGCTGATGCAGAACCGCATGGGCCGCGACGGCTACGCCTTCGCCAAGGTCGAGCCGGTGCCGACCGCCGACAACGCCAATCACACCGTGGCGCTCACCTTCTTCATCGATCCGGGCAACCGCGTGTACGTGCGCAACATCAGCTTCTCGGGCGCCAACCGCATCAACGACGAGGTGCTGCGCCGCGAGATGCGCCAGCTCGAGGGCGGCTGGCTCTCGAACACCTCGCTCGAGCGCTCCAAGCAGCGCATCCAGCGCCTGCCGTACGTGAAGAGCGTCGAGTTCGAGACCACCCCCGTGGCCGGCTCCCCGGACCTCGTGGACGTGAGCTACAAGATCGAGGAGGGCCCTGCGTCGCAGCTCTCCGGCGGCATCGGCTACTCGGAGACCTACCGCTTCATGCTGAACGGCAGCTACGCGGACGCCGATTTCCTCGGCACGGGGCAGCGCATCGCGGTCAACTTGAACGGCGGCGCCTTCAGCAAGGTGTACAGCGTCTCGCACACCAACCCGTACACCAACATCGACAACCTGCAGCGCACGATCTCGGTCAGCTACAGCGACGTGACCCAGTTCGTCTCCTCGTCGTCGAACTTCTCCTCGCGCACGCTCACCTTCGGGCCGACCTGGGCGTACCCGATCGCGGAGACCATGTACCTGCGCGCCGGCGCGGCCTTCGAGAGCTCGCAGCTGCTCACCAACCAGCTCAGCAGCGCGCTGCAGGCGCAGCAGTGGGTGCAGCAGAACGGCCATCCCTACAACCGTATCGCGCACGACGACTCGACCAACAACGAGTACGTCTTCTACGGCAGCAACTTCAAGAGCGTCGAGCTCGTGACGGGCTGGGACTGGGACACGCGCAACCGCACCCTGTTCGCGGACCGCGGCATGCGCCACTCCCTTTCCTTCTCCGCCACCGTCCCCGGGAGCGACGTCAAGTACTGGATCGGCAACTACACCTTCCTCAGGTACCTGCCCGTGTACCGCGCCCTGACGCTCTCGTTCCTCGCCGGTGTCGACTACGGCGCGCCCCTTGGCAGCACCACCGCGATTCCGCCCTACCGGCAGTTCTTCGGAGGGGGCCCGGACTCGGTGCGCGGCTTCCGCGAGAGCCGCCTGGGTCCGAAGGACCAGTTCGGCAATCCCTATGGCGGGAATTTCCGCATCGTTAGCCAGAACGAGCTCATCTTACCGATGCCGTCCAAGTGGGCGCAGACGGCGCGCGTCAGCGCCTTCTTCGACATCGGCAACGTGTTCCAGACCGGCAACAAGCTGAAGTTCTTCGGCCCGGACGGGTCGACGGTCGACAATTACCACTTCAGCACCAAGGAGCTCAAACGCTCGGTGGGGCTCGCGGTGCAGTGGCTCGCACCGCTCGGGCTCTTCCGCTTCAGCTTCGGAGTGCCGCTGAACGCCCGGCACGGCGACCCGCAGCTGCACGGCTGGGGCGACGAGACCGAGGGCTTCCAGTTCTCGGTCGGCAACGCCTTCTAGAGCCGCATGCAGGAAAGAATCGAGCCGCCTGGACGGTTTCTACGCGATACTAAGCCTCGGGCCCCCGCGGCGGCTTGTCCCGGCGGGTTCGTCAACAACCACAGACGAGGTGGGTAGTTCCGTGAAGCGTGTGATCAGCAGCAAGTGGTGGATCGGGCTCATTGCAGCCGGCGGCGCTCTGGGTGCGCTGCCGGCATCGGCCGAAACGAAGATCGGTGTCGTCGACCCGACGCGGCTCCTCGAGGACTCGCCTCAGGGCAAGGCGGCGAGCGAATCGATGCGCGCGGAGTTCGCGCCGCGCCAGCGCACGCTCCAGGCGCAGGAGCAGGCCCTGAAGGCGAGACAGGAGAAGCTGCAGAAGGACGGCGCCACCATGACCGACGATCAGCGGGTGCGCGCCGAGAAGGAGTTGCGCGACTCGGCGCGCGAGCTCGAGCGCGCGCGCGGCGAATTCAACGACGATGCCACGGCGAAGCGCAACGAGGAGATGTCGCGGCTGCAGAAGACACTCGGCGAGGAAGTGCGCAGCTACGCGAAGGCGCAGAACTACGATCTGATTCTCACCGGCGAGAGTGTGGTCTACGCGGCTCCCGCGTACGACATCACGCCGGCGATCCTCGCGGCGCTTCAGGCGCGCAGCGCCGCCGCGCCCGCGACTCCCGCCCCGCCGGCGGCCGCCAAGCCCGCGGCGCCGGCCAAGCCCGAGAAGCACTGACTGCGGGTGCGGCCGCGCGGGGCTTCGCGAGAACTCGCCATGTCGGTGTCGCTGGGGGAGCTTGCGGTCCGCTTCGGCTGCGAGCTGCGCGGCGATCCTGACAGGCGGGTCGAGCACGTCGCGACGCTCGCGAACGCCGACGAGCGCTCGCTCGCCTTCCTCGCCAACCCGCGCTACCGGCAGCAGCTCGTCGCCACGCGCGCCGCAGCGGTGGTGCTCGGCGGGGCGAGCGCCGCCGAGTGTCCGACCGCGATGCTCCTGAGCGAGAACCCCTACGCGACCTACGCGCGCATCGCCGCGGTGCTCCATCCGCTGCCGGCGGTGGTGCCCGGGGTGCACCCGACCGCGCTCGTCTCTCCCGGCGCGCGCGTCGATCCGAGCGCGCAGCTCTCGGCCTACTGCACGATCGGCGAGCGGGTCGTCGTCGGCGCCCGCAGCTTCATCGGTCCGCACTCGATCCTCGCCGAGGGTGCCACGCTTGCCGCCGACGTGCGGCTCACTGCGCGCGTGACGCTGGGACCGCGCGTGTCGGTCGGCGCGCGCTCGGTGCTGCAGCCCGGGGTGGTGATCGGCGGCGACGGCTTCGGTTTCGCGCCCGAGCACGGCGCCTGGCTCAAGGTGCCGCAGCTCGGCACGGTGCGCATCGGCGACGACGTCGAGATCGGAGCCAACACCACCATCGACCGCGGCGCCATCGACGACACGGTGATCGAGGAGGGTGTCAAGCTCGACAACCTCATCATGATCGGGCACAACGTGCGCATCGGCGCGCACAGCGCGCTCGCCGCCTGCGTCGCCGTGGCCGGCAGCACCACGATCGGCAAGCGCTGCATGATCGGCGGCCTCTCCGGCTTCGCCGGCCATCTCACCATCGCCGACGACGTGGTCATCACCGGCTATTCGGCGGTCACGCACTCGATCGGGAGACCGGGTGTATATTCCGGCACCCTGCCGGTCGAAGAAGCGCACGCCTGGCGCCGGTTGGTGGCGCGCTTCAAACGCAGCGGTTTGCTCGCGACCCGTGTGCGCAGGCTGGAGCGCGCCGCGGGCCTGAAATCCGATCAGGAAGAGCCTCATGACTGAGCCGGTTGACCTCGACATCCAGGCGATCCTCGAGCGCCTGCCGCATCGCTATCCGTTCCTGCTCGTCGACCGGGTGCTCGAGTGCCGTCCCGGGGAGAGCATCCGCGCGCTCAAGAACGTCACCTACAACGAGCCGTACTTCCAGGGCCACTTCCCGTCCCGGCCGGTGATGCCGGGCGTCATCATCATCGAGGCACTCGCCCAGGCAGCCGGGATCCTGTGCTTCGTGACCGCCGGCGTGATTCCCGACGCGGAGACGCGCTTCTACTTCGTCGGCATCGACAAGGCGCGCTTCCGCCGCCCGGTCGTGCCGGGGGACCAGCTGGTGCTGACGGCGCAGTTCGAGCGCGCCCTGAAGGGCATCTGGAAGGTCTCGACCGCGGCCTTCGTCGGGGATCAGGAGGTCGCGCATGCGGAGATGATGGTGGCGCCGGAGGCCTCCAAGTGATCGATGCGCGCGCCATCGTATCCCCCGAGGCCGAGCTCGCCTCCGATGTCAGCGTCGGGCCCTTCAGCATCATCGGCCCCCGGGTGCAGCTCGGACCGCGCACGGTGGTCGGTCCGCACGCGGTGATCAACGGGCCGACCCGCATCGGCGCCGACAACCGCATCTTCCAGTTCGCCTCGATCGGGGACGCGCCGCAGGACAAGAAGTACCAGGGCGAGCCGACCCGGCTCGAGATCGGCGATCGCAACGTGTTTCGCGAGAGCTGCACCATCAACCGCGGCACGACCCTCGACAAGGGCGTGACGGTGATCGGCAGCGACAACCTGTTCATGGCCTTCTCGCACGTCGCGCACGACTGCGTGGTCGGCGATAAGACGGTCTTCGCCAACTGCGCCGCGCTCGGCGGGCATGTCGAGATCGGCGACTGGGTGATCCTCGGCGGGCTGACCGCCGTGCACCAGCACACCAGGATCGGGGCGCACGCCTTCCTCGCCGGCGGCGCGATCGTCAGGAGCGACGTGCCGCCCTACGTGATGGTCGCGGGCAACCCGGCCGCGCCGCACGCGGTGAACTCAGAAGGCCTGAAACGCCGCGGATTCACCGAGGAGCAGATCCGCAACATCCGCGACGCCTACCGCATCGTCTACCGCTCGGATCTGAAGCTCTCCGAGGCGCTCGCGCGGCTCGCGCCGGAGGCGGAGCGGCATCCCGAGATCTGCGCGTTCGTCGACTTCATCCACGCCTCCACGCGCAGCCTCGCGCGATGAGCGCGGCGGTGCGCGCGGCACCGAGCGGCGTGCAGCGCCTGCGCGTCGGCTTCGTCGCCGGCGAGCATTCCGGGGACCAGCTGGGAGCGGCGCTGATCGCGGCGCTGCGCGAGCGGGTGCCCGGCCTCGAGTGCTTCGGGATCGCCGGCCCGAAGATGACCGCGGCGGGCTGCGAGGCCTGGTGGGGCGCGGAGCAGCTCTCCGTCATGGGTCTCGCCGAGGTGCTGCGCCACCTGCCGCGCCTGCTGCGATTGCGCGCCGCCGTGGCGCGGCGATTCCGCGAGGCGCGGCCCGACGTCTTCGTCGGCATCGACGCCCCGGAGTTCAACCTGTCGCTCGCCAGAGGGCTGAAGCGCGCCGGCGTCCGCACCGTGCAGTACGTGAGCCCGCAGGTGTGGGCGTGGCGGCAGGGCCGGGTGCGCAGCATCGCCCGCTCCTGCGATCTGGTGCTGTGTCTCTTGCCCTTCGAGGCGAAGTTCTACGCGCAGCACGGCGTGCGGGCGGCGTTCGTCGGACATCCGCTCGCCGATCAGATCCCGCTCGAGGTCGACCGTGAGGCGGCGCGGCGCGCGCTCGGCGTCGAGGCGGCCGCGGCCGTCGTGGCGCTGCTGCCGGGCAGCCGGCTGACCGAAGTCGTCCATCTTGGAGCCCCGTTCGCGGCCGCCGCCGCGCACATCGCCGCCCGTCGTCCGGGCTTTCGTTTCATCGCGCCCATGGCGAGCCCCGCGGTGCGGGAGCTCTTTGTGAAGCAAGTCGCGCAAGTGCCGGACGCGCCGGAGATCAGGTTGCTCGACGGGGAGGCGCAGCGCGCGCTGGCCGCCTGCGATGCGGCCCTCGTCGCCTCGGGAACCGCGACTCTCGAGGCGCTCTTGAGCGCTCGACCGATGGTGGTGGCCTATCGGGTGAGTCCCCTCACGGCCTTCGCGCTCCGCACGCTCGCTCTGGTGAAGGTACGATACTTCTCGCAGCCGAACCTGCTCGCCGGCCGGCGCCTGGTGCCGGAGTTCTTTCAGGAGCAGGTGAGCGGCGCTGCGCTCGGGGATGCCCTGTTGCAGGAGCTCGAGGATCGCGGGCACGTGCGTGAGCTCGTCGAAGAATTCGCCGCCGTGCATCGGACGCTGCGCCGCGGCGGGGCTGCGCTCGCGGCGGAGGCCATCCTCGAGTGCGCCGCGCGCGCGAGCGCGCTCGGGGGGCCGCCGGCCATGAGCGCGGGGGGCGCCGATGGCGGGAGCTGAGCTCGCGCCCGCCCCTCCCCGGGAGCGGCGCGATCGCGCACGCATCGCCGGCGTCGACGAGGCGGGTCGCGGACCGCTCGCGGGCCCGGTGGTGGCGGCGGCGGTGATCCTCGATCCGCGGCGGCGCATCCGGGGGCTCGCGGACTCGAAGCTGCTGACGGCAAAGGAGCGCGAGCGGCTCGCGCTCCTCATCCGCGCGCGCGCGCTCGCCTTCGGCATCGGCTGGGCGGATCGCGACGAGATCGATTGCCTCAACATTCTCGAGGCGACGCTGCTCGCGATGCGCCGCGCGCTGCTCGCGCTCCCGGTGTGCCCGACGCACGTGCAGGTCGACGGGAATCGTTGTCCGTGGCTCGCGGACCTGCCGCTGCCGTGCACGCTCGAGGCCATCGTGCAGGGCGATGCGCTGGTGGCGGCGATCAGCGCGGCTTCGATCCTGGCCAAGGTGCATCGCGATGCGATGATGCGCGCGCTCGATGCGTGCTATCCGGGCTTCGCGCTCGCCCGCCACAAGGGCTACGGCACGCCGGCGCACCTCGAGGCTCTCGCCCGCCGTCCCCCGTCGCCGCTGCACCGCCGCTCGTTCAGTCCGCTGCGGCGCTCCGGGGATACTTGAGAGTCCGATGTCGCAGGCCTTCGTCCACCTCCGGCTGCACACCGAATACTCGCTCAGCGACAGCGTCGTGCGGGTGCCGGAGCTCGTCGCCGCGGTGGCGGGGATGGGCATGGCGGCCGTGGCGGTGACCGACGAGGGGAATCTCTTCGCGATGGTGAAATTCTATCGCGCGGCGCTCAAGGCCGGTCTGAAGCCCATCGTCGGAGTCGACCTGCAGGTCGCGGAGGCGGGCGAGCCGCGCCAGCCGCCGACGCGAGTGACGCTGCTGTGTCAGTCGCCGGCCGGTTACCGGAATCTCACGCGCCTCGTGAGCCGCGCCTACCTCGAAGGACAGGCGCGCGGCACGGCGCGCATCGAGCGCGGCTGGCTCTCGCCGCACGCCCTCGAGGGCCTCATCGGCCTCTCCTGCGCCACCGAGGGCGACATCGGTCGGGCGCTCATTTCCGCGCGCGAGCGCGACGCCGAGCGCGCGCTCGATGCGTGGCAGACGCTCCTCCCCGGGCGTTTCTATCTCGAGCTGCAACGCCTCGGCAAGCCCTTCGAGGAGACCTACATCGCCGGCGCGGTGGCGCTCGCCGCCCGGCGCGGCGCGCCGGTGGTGGCCACCAACGACGTGCGCTTCCTCGAGCCCGGGCAGTTCGAGTCGCACGAGGCGCGCGTCTGCATCCACGACGGGACGCTGCTCGCCGACACCGGGCGGGTGCGCCGTTATTCGCGCCAGCAGTACCTGCGCACGCCGCAGGAGATGGCGGCGCTCTTCGCCGACCTGCCCGAGGCGCTCGCCAACTCCGCCGAGATCGCGCGCCGCTCGAGCCTCCAGCTCACTCTCGGGGAGGTGCGGCTGCCGCAGTATCCGCTGCCCGCCGGGGTGAGCACCGAGGAATTCCTGCGCGAGGAAGCCGCGCGCGGCCTCGCGGCCCGCTTCGCCGGAAGCTCGGGCGCCCCGCTCCCTTATCGCGAGCGGCTCGAGCGCGAGCTCGCGGTGATCTGCCAGATGGGCTTCGCGGGGTACTTCCTCATCGTCGCCGACTTCATCCGCTGGGCGCGCGAGCACGGCGTGCCGGTGGGCCCCGGGCGCGGCTCGGGGGCGGGCTCGCTGGTCGCCTACAGCCTCAAGATCACCGATCTCGATCCGATCCGCTACGACCTGCTGTTCGAGCGCTTCCTCAACCCCGAGCGCGTCTCGCTGCCCGATTTCGACATCGATTTCTGCATGGACGGCCGCGACCGGGTCATCGAGTACGTCGCGGAGAAGTACGGCCGCGAGCGCGTGTCGCAGATCATCACCTACGGCACCATGGCGGCGAAGGCGGTGGTGCGCGACGTCGGCCGGGTGCTCGGCATGGCCTACGGCTACGTCGACCGCATCGCCAAGCTCATTCCCTTCGAGCTCGGCATCACGCTCGATGCCGCGCTCGAGCGCGAGCCGGAGCTCAAGCGCCTCTATCAGAGCGAGGACGAGGTCCGAAATCTCATCGACTTGGCGCGCTCGCTCGAGGGGCTCACCCGCAACGCCGGCATGCACGCCGGCGGCGTGGTGATCGCCCCGTCGGCGCTCACCGATTTCACGCCGCTCTACCGCGACGCCGCCGGCGGAGCCGTGCTCACGCAGTTCGACAAGGACGACGTCGAGGCGGCGGGGCTCGTGAAGTTCGATTTCCTGGGTCTGCGCACGCTCACCATCATCGAGCGCGCCGTCGCGCTCCTCAACCGCGCACGGCCGCCGGAGGCGCTGCCGCTCGCCATGAGCGCGCTCCCCATGGACGATGCGCCCACCTACGCGCTGCTCAAGTCCTGCCGCACCACCGCGGTGTTCCAGCTCGAATCGCGCGGCATGAAGGACCTCATCCGGCGGCTGCAGCCGGATTGCTTCGAGGACATCGTGGCGCTGGTGGCCCTCTTCAGGCCGGGGCCGCTGCAGTCGGGCATGGTGGACGACTTCATCAACCGCAAACACGCACCGCGCGAGGCGCCGATCGACTACCTGCATCCGAGCCTCGCACCCGTCCTCAAGCCCACCTACGGCGTGATCCTCTACCAGGAGCAGGTCATGCAGATCGCACAGGTGCTCGCCGGGTACACGCTCGGCGGGGCGGATCTGCTGCGCCGCGCGATGGGCAAGAAGAGCCCCGAGGAGATGGCGCAGCAGCGCTCGGTGTTCGTCGGCGGCGCGGTGGCGCGCGGTGTGCGCGAGGGCCTCGCGGCGCACATCTTCGATCTGATGGAGAAGTTCGCCGGCTACGGCTTCAACAAATCGCACTCGGCCGCCTACGCGCTGCTCGCGTATCAGACGGCGTACCTGAAGGCCCATTGGCCCGCGGAGTTCATGGCGGCCGTGCTCTCGGCCGACATGGATCACACCGACAAGGTGGTGACGCTCATCAAGGAGTGCAGCGACATGGGACTCGCGGTGCTGCCGCCGGATGTCAACGCCTCGAGCTACGAGTTTACGGCCTGCGGCGAGAGGAGCATCCGCTACGGCCTCGGCGCGGTGCGCGGTGTGGGCCAGGGCGCGGTCGAGGCGCTGATCGTCGAGCGCAGCGCGCGCGGTGCGTTCACGTCGCTGGAGGATCTGTGTCGGCGGCTCGATCTGCAGAAGGTCAACCGGCGGGTGCTGGAAGCGCTGCTGCGCTCCGGCAGCCTCGATGGCCTCGGCGCCACTCGCGCAACCCTCATGGAGCGCTTGGGGCCTGCCATGCACCTCGGCGACCAGAGGAGCCGCGCCCATCAGGCGGGACAGAACGACCTCTTCGGCCTCGCGAGCGAGGAGGGCGCGGCCGCCGCGCCCGCCCCCGGGAGCGCCGTGGTCCTGCCGGAGTGGGGCGAGGCGGTGCGCCTCGCGGGCGAGCGCGAGACGCTCGGACTCTATCTCACCGGTCATCCGCTCGGGCGCTTCGAGTCGAGCCTGGCCCGCTTCGTCACGCATCGCATCGGCGATTTGGTCAGCGACCGGCCGGTGGCCGGGCTCGAGGGCGGGCGCTTCGGCGGCGGCCGCCCCGTGACCGTGGCCGGACTCATCGACGAGGTGAAGAAGCGCGGCCCGCGGGTGATCCTGACCCTCGATGACCGCACCGGACGACTCGAGGTGCTGCTCTTCGAGGAGACCTGGCAGAGACACCGCGAGGTGATCGCCAAGGATGCGCTGGTGCTCATCGAGGGACTGTTGCGCTTCGACGAGTTCTCGGACGCCTGGCGACTCGCGGCGCGGCGCATCACCGAGCTCGACAAGGTGCGCGAGCAGGAGGCGCGCCGCCTGGTGATCCGCTGCACCCACGCGGAAGCCCCCGCCGTGTGCGAGGCTCTGGCGGCGATTCTCGCACCGTGGCGCCCGGGGCCGTGCCCGATCACGGTCGAATACGCGGGCGCGACGGCCTGCGGCGCGCTCACGCTCGGGGAGGAGTGGACGGTGCGCGCAGGGCGCGAGCTCATCGAGCAGCTCGAGGGCCTGCTCGGGCGCGAGGCGGTGCAGATCGTCTACGGGCCGCCGCCGGCGAGCCCCGGCACGACGTTCTCGGCCGACGGCCGTTAGGGTACCTTAGTACGCATGGCCGTCGCGTTCCTCGACTTCGAACAGCCGATCGCCGAGCTCGAAGCGAAGATCGAGGAGCTCAAGCACGTCGGCTCGGATGCCGAAGTCAACATCGAGGATGAGATCGGGCGGCTGCAGGCCAAGAGCCGGCAGCTGACGGTGAGCATCTTCGCCAGCCTCACTCCCTGGCAGATCACGCAGCTCGCGCGCCATCCCCACCGTCCCTACACGCTCGACTACGTCGCCGCGATCTGCAGCGAGTTCTACGAGCTGCACGGGGACCGCATGTACGCCGACGACGGCGCCATCGTCGGCGGGCTGGGGCGCATCGACGAGCACGCGCTCATGATCATCGGCCACCAGAAGGGCCGCGACACGAAGGAGAGAGTGCGCCGCAACTACGGCATGCCGAAGCCCGAGGGCTACCGCAAGGCGCTGCGGCTGATGCGCCTCGCCGAGCGCTTCGGCCTGCCGCTGCTGACGCTCATCGATACGCAGGGCGCCTACCCCGGAGTGGGCGCGGAGGAGCGCGGTCAGAGCGAGGCCATCGCCCGCAACCTCTTCGAGATGTCGGTGCTGCGCATTCCCATCGTCACGGTGGTGACCGGGGAGGGCGGATCCGGCGGCGCGCTCGGCATCGGGGTGTGCGACCGCCTGCTGATGCTCCAGTACAGCACCTATTCGGTGATCTCGCCCGAGGGCTGCGCCTCGATCCTCTGGAAGAGCCAGGACAAGAAGGAAGTGGCCGCCGACTCGCTGAATCTCACCGCCGACCGCCTGCACAAGCTCGGCCTCGTCGACGAAATCATCGAGGAGCCGCTCGGGGGCGCGCATCGCGATCCGGCGGCGAGCGCCGCGAGCCTCAAGGCGGCCGTCGTCCGCTATCTGAACGAGCTCGTGGCGATCCCGGCCGAGCAGCTGCGCGCTGCGCGCGCCGCCAAGATCGCCTCTTTCGGCGTGTTTTCCGAAACCGCGGCCTGATGCCGTGAGGCGAGCGGGCGGTCGGCGGAGCGTCGCATTCGGGCCACGCGCACTGAGTGCGCGCCTGGCGGAGCTCCTGCCGGACTTCCCGCAGGTCTCCGTGTGCGTCGCCTTCAGCGGCGGGCCCGACTCGACGGCGCTGCTCGGCGCGCTCGCGGCGACGCGCGCGCCGCCGCTCGAGCTGCGCGCCATCCACATCGATCACCGGCTGCATCCGCACTCGCGGCGGTGGAGCGCGCACTGCGCCCGCGTGGCCCGCGCACTCGCCGTGCCGCTCACGGTGCTGAGCGCGACCGTGGCTCCTCTCCCCGGCGAATCGCTCGAAGCCGCCGCGCGCACCGTGCGCTACCGGCGGCTCGGGGAGGCGCTGCGCGACGGCGAGGCGCTCCTCACGGCGCATCACGAGGACGACCAGCTCGAGACCGTGCTGCTGCAGCTGCTGCGCGGCGCAGGCCTCGCCGGTATCGCCGCCATGCCCGCGAGGGCCCCTCTGGCACGCGGCTTCCTCGTGCGCCCGCTGCTCGCGTGGTCGCGGCAGGAGCTCGTCGCATACCTGCGCGCACGGGGCCTCGAGTGGATCGAGGACCCCATGAACTCCGAGCTTCGCCTCGATCGCAACTACCTGCGCGCGCGCGTGCTGCCGGCGATCCGCGAGCGCTGGCCGGCCGCCGCAACGACCGTGACGCGCACCGCACGCCACACCGCCGAGGCGCAGCGTCTCCTCGACGAGCTCGGTCGCGCCGATGTCGCCCGCGCGGCCTTCGGCGCCAGGCTGTCGGCGAAGGTGCTGCGCGCGCTCACCCCCGAGCGGCGCCGCAACGCGCTGCGCTACTGGATCACGGCTGCCGGGTACCGGCCGCCTCCGGCAAGCCGGCTCGAGGAGATCGCCGGCCCGGTGCTCGCGGCGCGCTCCGACGCCCAGCCCCGCGTCAGCTGGCCGGGAGCCGTGGTGCTGCGCGAGGCGGATCTGCTGTCGCTCTCCGCCTCGCCCGGGCCCGGCGACCGCGCGAGCTGCCCGCCCGGTGCGTCCCCGCTGCCGGAAGTCAGCTGGTCGTGGGGCCGAGGGCGCAGCCGCGTCCTGCCAGGGTACGGCGGACGCCTGACGCTGAAGCCCGACGAGCGCGGGCCGCTCGACCTCGAGGCACTCCCCGCCACGCTCACCGTCCGGGGACGCCGCGGCGGGGAGCGGTTGCGTCCGGTGCGCGGCGGGCCGCACCGCGCTCTCAAGAGCCTGATGCAGGAGGCGCGCGTGCCGGTCGCCGAGCGCGGACGCCGGCCGCTCGTCTACGCGGGCGACACGCTGATCGCCGTCGCGGGGCTGTGGCTCGACGAATCGGTGCAGGCGAGCGCGGCGAGCCGCCGGCGCGCGCGCCTCATCTGGAGCGCGGCGGACTGATCGGTCAAGCAGTCCACCTCGGCGCGGCCGGATGTGTTAACCTGCTCTCCCGTCGTCGTTCCGCTGAAGTTTTCCGGCGGCGACCTCATGCGACGGGAATTCCCGCACTCGACCATGACGCGTTTTGTATTCGTCACCGGTGGCGTCGTGTCCTCGCTGGGCAAGGGGATCGCCTCCGCCTCGCTCGGCGCGATCCTCGAGGCCCGGGGACTCAAGGTCGGGATGGTCAAGCTCGATCCGTACATCAACGTCGACCCGGGCACCATGAGCCCGTTCCAGCACGGCGAGGTGTTCGTTACCCAGGACGGCACCGAGACCGATCTCGACCTCGGGCACTACGAGCGTTTCGTGCGCACCACGACCGGCCGCAACAGCAATTTCACCACCGGGCGCATCTACGAGCGCGTCATCGCCAAGGAGCGTCGCGGCGACTACCTCGGCGCCACGGTGCAGGTGATCCCGCACATCACCGATGAGATCAAGCGCAGCATCAAGCTCGGGGCGGACGGCTCGGACGTGTGCATGGTCGAGATCGGCGGCACGGTGGGCGACATCGAATCGCTCCCCTTCCTCGAGGCCATCCGCCAGCTCGGTGTCGAGCTCGGTCGCAACAACTGCGTGTACATGCACCTGACCCTGGTGCCGATCGTGGGCGGCTCGGGCGAGATCAAGACCAAGCCCACCCAGCACTCGGTCAAGGAGCTGCGCGGCATCGGAATCCAGCCCGATGCGCTCCTGTGCCGCTGCAAGCACCCGCTCCCCGAGGAGCAACGGCGCAAGATCGCGCTCTTCACCAACGTCGAGGAGCGGGCGGTGATCTCCGCGGTCGATGCGGACGACATCTACCGCATCCCGATCCTGCTGCACGAGCAGGGGCTCGACGACATCGTGGTCGACAAGCTGCGGCTCGAGGTGCCGCCCACGGAGCTCCCCGAGTGGCGCCAGGTGGTGAGCGCCAAGTCCAATCCCGACGGCCAGGTGGACATCGCCATGGTCGGCAAGTACGTGCAGATCCGCGACTCCTACATGTCGCTGCACGAGGCGCTGATGCACGGCGGGCTGAAGAGCCGCACGCGCGTCAACATTCATTACATCGAGTCGACCGACCTCGAGCAGCGCGGCTCGCACCTGCTCAAGGGACTGGATGCGATCCTGGTGCCGGGGGGATTCGGCGAGCGCGGCATCGAAGGCAAGATCCAGGCGGTGCGCTACGCGCGCGAGCACGACGTGCCCTACCTCGGGATCTGCCTGGGCATGCAGGTGGCGATCGTCGAGTACGCCCGTCACGTGCTCGGCTTCGCCGACGCCAACAGCACCGAGTTCAACCGCGCCACGGCGCATCCGGTGATCGCGCTAATCTCGGAGTGGAATGATCAAATGCGCGGCTCGCAGACCCGCGACGAGGGCTCGGACAAGGGCGCCACCATGCGCCTCGGAGCCCAGGAGGTGCTGCTCGCGGCCGGCACCCGCGCGCGCGAGATCTACGGGCGCGATGCGATCATGGAGCGGCACCGGCACCGCTTCGAGTTCAACAACAACTACCTCGAGCGCTACCGCCAGTCGGGCCTGCGCTTCTCGGGCTTCTCGCGCGACGGCCTGGTGGAGCTCATCGAGCTGCCGAACCATCCGTGGTTCCTGGCGACCCAGTTCCACCCGGAGTTCACCTCCACCCCGCGCGACGGCCATCCGCTGTTCACCGGCTTCATTCGCGCGGCACGCGCGCTGCGCGCGTCGCTCCTGCCCCAGGCGGCCGGCGCCTGAAGGCGCCTCGAGCGCGCTGCGCACTCCGCCGCCTGCGGGCATACTTGGCTCCATGCAGCTCACGGGACACCAGGTCGGGAACGGGCGGCCCCTTTTCCTCATCGCCGGCCCCTGCGTCATCGAGGGCGCCTCGCTCACGGAGGAGATCGCCGGCCGCCTGAAGGAGATCACCGGGCGGCTCGGCCTCCCCTTCATATTCAAAGCCTCCTACGACAAGGCCAACCGCTCCTCGCGGGCGAGCTTCCGGGGGCTCGGGATCGAGACGGGACTCAAGGTCCTCGCGGACGTGCGCCGCGCCGTGGGCGTCCCGGTGCTGACCGACGTGCACGAGGACACGCCTCTCGGGGAAGTCGCCGCAGTGGTCGACGTCCTGCAGACGCCGGCTTTTCTCTGCCGTCAGACGAACTTCATCGTGAACGCCGCCTCGCAGGGCAAGCCCGTCAACATCAAGAAGGGGCAGTTCCTGTCTCCCTGGGAGATGCAGAACGTCGTCGACAAGGCGCGCTCCACCGGCAACGAGGCGATCCTCGTGTGCGAGCGCGGCTTCTCCTTCGGGTACAATAACTTAGTATCCGACATGCGCTCGCTCTCGATCCTGCGCGCGACCGGCTGTCCGGTGGTGTTCGATGCCACGCATTCGGTACAGCTGCCCGGCGGGCAGGGTGCATCCTCGGGCGGCCAGCGCGAGTTCGTGCCGGTGCTCGCACGGGCGGCGGTCGCGGCCGGCGTGGCGGGGCTGTTCATGGAGACGCACCCGGAGCCCGACAAGGCGCTGTCGGACGGACCGAACGCCTGGCCGCTCGCGCGGATGGAGCCGCTGCTCGCCACTCTGTGCGAGCTCGACCGGGCCGTGAAGAAGACACCCTACGAGGAGTCGCTGCTTTTGAAGCAGTCAGGTCGCTTGAGGGGAGGAGAGCCATGAGTCGCATCACCGATATCCGCGGCCGCGAGATCCTCGACTCGCGCGGCAACCCCACGGTCGAGGCCGACGTGATTCTCGACACGGGCGCGCTCGGGCGCGCGGCGGTGCCTTCGGGAGCCTCGACCGGCACGCGCGAGGCGGTGGAGCTGCGCGACGGGGACAAGAAACGCTACGGAGGCAAAGGTGTGCTGAAGGCCGTGGAGCACGTGAACACGGTGCTCAAGGGAGCGCTCGTCGGCCGCGACCCGCGCGACCAGCCGGGGCTCGACCGCCGGATGATCGAGCTCGACGGCACCGAGAACAAGGGCAGGCTCGGTGCCAACGCGATCCTGAGCGTATCGCTCGCCACCGCCCACGCGGCGGCCCGGGACGCGGGCGTGCCGCTCTACCGCCATCTGGCGCGCCTCTCGGGCGGCGCACGCGAGCCGGTCATGCCGGTGCCGCAGATGAACATCATCAACGGCGGCGCGCACGCCGACAATACGCTCGACATCCAGGAGTTCATGATCCTCCCGGTGGGCGCACCGAGCTTCCGCGAAGCGCTGCGCTACGGGGCCGAGATCTTCCACGCCCTGAAGCAGCTGCTCGCCGCACGCGGCCTGGCCACGGCCGTGGGCGATGAGGGCGGCTTTGCGCCGAATCTTCCCTCGAACGAGGCGGCGCTCGCGACCCTCGTCGAGGCGATCGAGAAGGCCGGTTACCGGGCGGGGAAGGACGTGTATCTCGGGCTCGACGTGGCGAGCTCGGAGTTCTTCGAGGACGGCTACTACCGGCTCGAGTCCGAGGAGCGCAGCTTCTCCGCCGCCGCCTTCGCCCGCTATCTGGCGGACCTCGCCGATCGCTTCCCGATCATCACCATCGAGGACGGCATGAGCGAGTCGGACTGGGACGGCTGGGCGGAGCTGACGCGCCTCCTCGGGCAGAAGATCCAGGTGGTCGGCGACGATGTGTTCGTGACCAACACGCGGATCCTGAAGCAGGCCATCGAGCGGCGTATCGCCAACGCCATCCTCATCAAGCCGAACCAGATCGGCACGCTCACCGAGACGCTCGCGGCCATCGACATGGCGGACCAGGCGCGCTACGCCTCGGTGGTGTCGCATCGCTCGGGCGAGACCGAGGACAGCACCATCGCGGACATCGCGGTCGCGAGCGCCGCCTCGCAGATCAAGACCGGGTCGCTGTCGCGCTCGGACCGGGTCGCGAAATACAACCAACTGCTGCGCATCGAGGCCGAGCTCGGGTCGGTGCGCTACGCCGGGCGGGAAGCGTTCGCGGTCAGGATCTGACCTCGGCCGTCCGCGGCACGTCCTGGACCGGGCGCGCGCCGCTCTGATACGCTGCCGGCCCCATGAAGTGGCTCACCGCCGCGCTCACCGTGGCAGTGCTCCTGCTGCAGTACCGGGTGTGGCTTTCCGAGAACGGGGTTCGTGAGGTCGAGCGGCTCGAGCGCGCGGTCGCGACCCAGCGCGCGGACAACGAGCAGCTCGCCGAGCGCAACCAGCAGCTCGCCGCGGAGGTCCGTGATCTCAAGACGGGCATGGACGCGCTCGAGGAGCGCGCCCGCAGCGACCTCGGGATGATCGCCCGCAATGAGACGTTCTACCAGGTGGTGCCGGCGCGGCCGGCCGACCCGCATCGCTCCCGGACCCGCACCGCCGCGACTCACTGAGCCCGCGGGGCCCTGAGCTCACCCAAGTGCGTTACTGGCTCGTCATGCCGGCCGCGGGCTCAGGCAGCCGCTTCGGCCCCGGTGTGCGCAAGCAGTACGCGCCCCTCGAAGGCCGGACCGTGATCGAGTGGGCGCTCGCGCCGTTTCTCGCCGATCGCCGCTGCGCGCAGCTGGTGGTGGCACTCGCGCGGGATGATGCGGATTGGAAGACAGTGGCGGCGCGGCTTGCCGCCTCCGGTGCGAGCGCGGTGACGAGCGTCGAGGGCGGCGAGCGGCGCAGCGACTCGGTGCGTCGGGCGCTGGCGTCGCTCGCTGCCAGCGCGAGCCCGAGCGACTGGGTCCTCGTGCACGACGCCGCCCGGCCGTGTCTCGACCCCGCCGACCTCGGGCGTCTCCTCGATCGGCTCGGCACGCACCCCGTGGGGGGGCTCCTCGCGACGCGGGTGAGCGATACGCTGAAGCGCACTGCAAGGATCGGGGGCGGCGCCGATCCGCCGGTCACCGAGACGGTGGCGCGCTCTGATCTGTGGCGGGCGCTCACCCCGCAGATGTTCCGCTTCGGGCCGCTGTGCGCAGCGCTCGACGGCGCGCAAGCTGCGGGACGCTTTCCGAGCGACGAGGCGCAGGCTCTCGAGTGGCTCGGCGAGCGTCCGGTACTGGTCGAGGGAGACTCGATGAATCTCAAGATCACCCTGGCTGCGGATCTGGCGCTCGCGGCCGCGGTGTTGCGGGCGCGGCGCGCCTGAAGGGCCTTCCGGATTCACATGAGGATCGGGTCAGGATTCGACGTGCACGCGTTTGGTCCGGGCGACTTCGTCATGCTGGGAGGCATCCGCGTTGCCCACTCGCGCGGAGTCTTGGCGCATTCGGACGGCGACGTGGTGCTGCATGCGCTGTGCGATGCGCTGCTGGGCGCAGCCGGCCTGGGCGACATCGGTCAGCACTTCAGCGACACCGACCCCAGGTGGCGAGGCGCGGACAGCAGCGTCTTCGTCACGCAGGTGCTGGCGCTGCTGCGGGACAGGCGTCTCGCCGTGGCGAACGTCGATGTCACGGTGCTGGCGCAGGCGCCGAAGATCGCGACACACCGCGACGCCATGCGGCGGCGGATTGCGCAGCTGCTCGAGGTCGCCGCAGAGCGCGTCAACATCAAGGCGACCACCACCGAAGGGCTCGGCTTTCTCGGCCGCGCCGAAGGCATCGCCGCGCAGGCGGTGGTGCTGTTGACCGAGCCCTGAGGCCAAGCGGCGCAGCTTCGCGTCGGCCTCAAAGGCGGTGGGCGACCCCGGTGCAGACGCGCGAACCGACCGCACACGGGGCCGCGCTCTCTCCGCCGCGCGCGCTCGGCGCGCCGCCGGCGAGGGCGCTGCTGCGCGGCGCGCCCGAGGACTTCGTCGTCGAGGAGGATCTCGGTTTCACGCCGGCAGGTTCGGGTCCCCACTGGCTGCTGCGCGTGCGCAAGCGCAACGCCAACACCCAGTGGGTCGCGGGCCAGCTCGCCAGGATCGCCGGCTGCCGCCCAAGGGAAGTGGGTTACGCCGGACTCAAGGATCGCCGCGCGATCGCCGTGCAGTGGTTCTCGGTGCCGCAGCCGCGCGCGCCGGTCGCCTGGTCCGCGGTGCGCGAGGCGGACTTCGAGGTGCTGGAGGCTCATCCGCACACCCGCAAGCTCCCGCGCGGCGCGCTCGCCGGCAATCGCTTCACGGTGCGCCTCGGCACGCGGCAGGGTGGAGGCGCGCGGCTTGCCGCCGATCTCGAAGCACGGCTCGCCGACGTTGCCCGCCGAGGCGTGCCCAACTACTTCGGCCCGCAGCGCTTCGGTCTCGATGGCGCGAATCTCGCGCGCGCCAGCGAAGGGCTGCGGCGCCTCGGGCCGCGCGAGCGCGGCTTCGTGCTCTCGGCGGCCCGCAGCGCGCTCTTCAACGCAGTCCTCGCGGCCCGGGTAGGCGAGGGCAGCTGGGAGCATCTCGAGCCGGGCGACCTCGCCATTCTCGACGGCCGCGGCAGCTTCTTCCCCGTGGATCGCGCCGCGGACGAGACCCTGAGTGACCGCTGCCGGAGGCTGGAGGTCCACCCCACCGGCCCCATGTGGGGAAAGGGGACGCCCGCAACCGGCGCTCGGGTGCTCGAGCTCGAGTCGCGCCTCGCCGCGGAGTATCCGCAGCTGACCGGGCTGTGCGTCGCCGCGGGGATGTCCCAGGAGCGGCGGAGCCTGCGCCTCGCGGTGCGCGAGCTCGCCTTCGAGCCCGAGGCCGACGCCGTGCTCGTCGGCTTTCACCTCCCGCGCGGCGGCTTTGCGACCGCGGTGTTGCGGGAGCTGATCGAGGCGCCTCCGGATTCAGACCTGGCCTAAAGATCACCGCGGGGACAGCAGCACGTACACCGCACCGGTGCCGCCATCCACCGGGCGGGCCGAGACGTATGCGAGCACCGCGCCGGTGCGTCGCAGGACGCCGCTCACGGTGGACTTGAGCACCGGCCCACGGTGACCGGAGCGCAGGCCCTTGCCGTGCACGATGCGCACGCAGCGGACGCGCCGCTCGAGGGCCTCGATCAGAAACTCGCGCAGAGCGTGCTTCGCCTCGGCCGCCGTGAGGCCGTGCAGATCGATCTCGCGCTCCACCCGATACTCGCCGCCGCGCAGGCGCCGCAGCACCGTCGACTGCACCTGCGGGCGGCGAAAGACCAGCTCGTCGCCGCCGGCCAGGGCGGGGTCGGCGCTCGTCCCGTCGAGGCTCTCGCGCAGCACCGCGGCGCGATCGGCGCGCGTGAAGCGCGCGCGCGGCGAGAGCCGCGGCGGCCGCTGAGGTGGGGCGCCGGACCTGAGCGGCCGTACACCGCGCACCGCTTCGCGGAACAGCCGTGCCTCGTCCGCTGCGTCGTCGGGGTCGTCATCTCCCGGCCAGCTCACGCTACCTCCGCCGCACCTCCCGCTTACAGTATATAGTCACGCCCACTTCGTACGGGCCCCGCGCACGCGTGAAGATCCTCGTGAGCAACGATGACGGCTTTCGCGCCGAAGGCATCCGCTGCCTGCGCGAGGCCCTCGCCACTCTCGCCGACGTGACGGTGGTCGCCCCCGATCGCAACAAGAGCGGGGCGAGCAATTCGCTGACCCTCGACGTGCCGCTGCGGGTGTTCGAGTCCGAGCCGGGAGTCTATTTCGTCCCGGGCACGCCCACGGACTGCGTGCACCTGGCGATCTCGGGGCTGTTCGACTTCGAGCACGACATGGTGGTCTCGGGCGTGAACGACGGCGCGAACCTCGGCGACGACGTGCTGTATTCGGGCACCGTCGCGGCCGCCGTCGAGGGTCGCTTC
>MNCZ01000120.1 GCA_001914695.1 Gammaproteobacteria bacterium 13_2_20CM_66_19
AAGCCTTCCTCCCAGTATTTGCCGACGTTGCCGTCCACGATATAGTTGCTGCCCCACATGCGGATCGTGCCGCTCACCTTCTGTTTCGGCTCGTAGCTCGGCAGGTCGCTCAAGTCCCAGCGCTTCGTGTAGAAGACTTTCTTGCCTTTGGCTTCCACGAATTGCGCGCGCGCGCGCTGCAGATCCAGCCCGGCGGCGGGTTTGTCCGCCTGCGCCATAGCCGCCGGCGGCGCGAGCAGGGAAAGCACGCCCAGCGCCAACAGGGCAAATATCGAAAGCGGCGTGGCCGGGGTCCCTGCGGCATGCTCGCGCGCGGCGGCATGTGCATGACTGTCGTAGGTGTCGGGTGAGTTCATGGCCGGCTTACCTTTGCTCCTCAGTCGAGTTTCTTCAGCTGCTCGCGCACGACCGCTGCCGTGAGCGGCAGGTATTTGCCGTCGCGCTGCACGGCGTCCTGGCCTTCGCGGCTCAGGATGTAGCGCACGTATTCCCTGAGCCTGGGTTCCATGGGCTTGCCCGGCGGGCGATCGACATAGAAATAGACCTCGTCATAGAGCGGATAGGCCCGGCTGCGCAGGTTCTGCAGATTCAGCTCGACGTATCGGCTGCTGCCGCGCGGCGCGACGGCCAGTGCCTTGATTTGTGGCGTAACAAAGCCGATACCCGAGAAGCCGATGCCGAATTGGTCGCGACCGACGGCGTCCGCCACCTGTTTGCCTTCGAGCTCGGTCGTGCCGTCCGGATTCTTGTAGTTGGTGAACTCCTGCAGCTTCTCGTTCCACTTCGCTCCCCCTTGCATCACGCGGTCGGCGAACGTCGTGGGAATGTGATACTTGAGGTTGTAGCCATACACGTCGATCGGCTTAGCGGCCCACTCCCCCTTGAGCCCGAGCTGGCCCCAGGTGCGGAGGTTCTTGTCCGGGCCGCGCGCCGCGTCCGTGCGCCACTCGGTGCCGTGGAAGGCTCCGGAGCGCTCGGCCCCGAAGATCCCGTCGAGCTGCTCCGCCGTGAGCCTGCCGAGCGGATTGTCCTTGTTGACGTAAACAGCAATGGCGTAACTCCAACCCGGCACGTTGAGACTTCCGGTCACGACGGTGATCTCGGTCGGCAGATAGCTGCGGTACCGCTGAAAGAGGAGCGTCTCATCGGAGGTGATGTGTCGTGAGGGCGCGAGGTCGGCGAGGTTGAAGGTGAGCGACGGAATGGCGGCCAGCGTCGTCTTAAGGTCCGTATCGAAGGTGACGCCGGGATGGAATCTGCGGAAGCCCTCCTCCCAGGTCCTCTCGAGCGGGCTGTCGGTGAAATAGTTGCTGCCTCGCAGCTTGATGTTGCCGGTGACGCGCTGCTGCGGCTCGTACGCCGGCAGCTCGCTCAGGTCCCAGCGCTCGGCGTAGTTAGCGACCGAGCCACGCTTCTTCAACTTGACGTCCCGCCCCTTCTGGACCTCGAGCGGATCCCGGATCTGCGCAGCCGCGATACCCGTCGCGAGCGTGCAGGCCGTGACGGCGAGCGCCAGCATGCGGAGCCTGTTGCGTTTCATGACCTGAACCTCTTCATGGCTAGTTCCCGAGCTTCTGCAATTCCTCGTTCGTGAACGGCGCGAGCATCGGCAGGTAGCCGTGCCCTTCTCGAAGCACCGCCTGTTGACCTTCACGACTCAAAACGTAGCGGAGGAATTCCTGCAGTTTCGGCTCCGGTGGTGTGCGCGGCGCGCGATTGAGGAATATCGTGATCATCCGCGTGAGCGGATAACTGTGGTTGAGCACGCTTAGTCTTGTCGGCTCGACGAACGGTGCGCCGTTCTTTGCGGCGAGCGCCAGCGGCTTCACGCCCGGGTTGTGATAGAGCAGACCTGCAT
The DNA here is from genome assembly GCA_001914695.1 of Gammaproteobacteria bacterium 13_2_20CM_66_19. Classification (GTDB taxonomy): domain Bacteria; phylum Pseudomonadota; class Gammaproteobacteria; order Steroidobacterales; family Steroidobacteraceae; genus 13-2-20CM-66-19. Next base: position 1,859 of record MNCZ01000120.1, read on the forward strand.
AACCGATTCCGTAGCGGTCCTTTGCCAGGGCGTTCAGCATCATTTGACCGCCGTCGTTCGCGCCGCCCTTCGATCCCGGCTTATCGGCAAACTCGCGCAACCCAGCCTTCCACTTGTGGCCGCCTAGGAACACGGCTTGCTCGAAGTACTCGGCGAATCCGCGCGCGATGGGTAACCCGTACAGGGTGATCCGCCTGTCACGCCATTCGCCGCCGAGCCCCAGATCGCCCCAGGTGCGTATGAGGGGGCCGCCGCGGCGGCGCTCGATGCCGTAGATGGAATCGAGCTGCGCCAGGGTGAGCCCGCTGAGTGGATTGTCCTTGTGCACGAAGATCACGATCGCGTAACCGCGATTGCGCACATTGAAGCTGCCGGTAATCACGTTCACGCCGCTCGGCGGATAGCCGAAGACTTCCTGGAAGGCGGCGATCTCGGGAGGCCAGATCTCGCGGCCCATCAGGGCGAGATCACCGGCGCCGGTGTAGAGTGCGCCGATGGCCGCGGCCGTGCCATTCAGATGGTTCTCAAACGCGACCTGCGGCTGATGTTTCCTGAATCCTGCTTCCCATGCGAGCACCAGTGTCTCGATGAAATCCTGGGATTTGTCGTAAGCGCCGTGGCCCCAGATCCGGATCGTGCCTTCGACCGCCTGCCGCGGCTCGTATGGCGCCGGCAGGTCCAGCTCGCCCGCGTGCGAGCTGCGTCCCAAGGCGGGCAGCAAGACGAACAGACAGGTGGCGAGACGGACTTTCATGTTGGTAATGCGCGCAGTCGCGTCGCACCGGTGAGTTGCAACCGTGCCGGCATGCGGGACCCGCTGCACCTCGCGTGGCATTCAATCCAGCCGCTGCAGTTGCCGGCGAGCACTTTGCGCGCTCAGAGGAATGTAGGCCCCATCGCTGGCGATGGCCTCCTGACCCTCGCGGCCGAGGACGTAGCGCAAAAACTCCTTGATAGTGGGATCGAGCGGCTTGCCCGGTTCCCGATCCAGCGCGACGGAGATCACGCGAGTGAGCGGATAGGTTCTGGCGGCGACGGTCTGCGCGCTGAGCGCATAGAAAGGACCGCCGTCATCGGCGCCAAGCGCGACCGACTTTGTACCGTCGTGCCCGGGCAGTACGGGCGCGTACGCGATTCCGGCCGGATCGCGAGCCAGCGAGGCAAGCACCTCGCTCCATCCGGTCGCGACCTCCCGGTAGCGGGGATTCCATTTGCGGCTATCGTGCAGCACGGCTGTGCGAATAAAGAGCGCCGCAACGCTGTCCAGCCCCGGCCCGTAGATGTGGATGGGCCGATCCTTCCAGCCGTCTCCTTCGAATAGCTCACCCCACTTGCGGATGTTAGCCCCGCCGCGAAGATGTTCCGCGCCCATGATCCCATCGAGCTGCTTGAGCGTGAGACGCGTGAGCGGATTGCTCCTGTGAACGAACACGGCCAGGTTCACTCCCGGCCTCTCCGTACCGAGCCCCGCATTCGCGATCTCGACCTCAAAAGCCTTGTAGTGATGTACCCACTCGAAAGCCATACTCTCCATCGGCACCCTCATCTCCCGCGCCATGAAGGCGACGTCGGCCACGCCCGTGTAGACACCGGCAAACGTGGATTCGGGGCCATGGAACGTGCCGGAAAACGTTACGCCGGGCTGAGCCTTGCGGAATCCAGCCTCAAGATGCTCGACGAGCCAGCCGTCGGCGGCACTGGCCCGGACCCGAATCGTGCCACTCACGGGCTGCGCGGCGCGATACACCGGCAACTCATCGGCCACGCACCAGTGTGAGCAGCCCAAGGCCGCCACTGCGTAAGCCAACGCGCAGGTCAGCATGTGCGGGTTGCGGCCCGAGGCCATGCGCTTCACTCCGATCTGGGGTTGTCCGGCGCTCTGAAGCCCAGCTTGTCAGTCGAGCTTCTTCAGCTGCTCGCGCAGGTAGTCGGCCGGGAGCGGGTAGTAGTACCCCATGCGGGCGATGATCTCCTGCCCTTCCCGACTCAGCACGAAGCGCATGAACTCGCGCGCCCTGGGATCGAGGGGACGGCCCGGCTCTTTGTTCACGTAGAAGTACGCATCGCGGATCAGGGGATAGGTACGGTTAGCGACATTCGCGGGAGTGAGCGCGACCGCGGGCTCGCCCTTGTGTCGCGAGATCGCGAGCACTTTGAGGTCCGGGTGGTCCTTCACGTGCATCAGCGCGGCAAGCCCGATCGCGTACCGGTCCTTGCCGATTGTCTCGAGCGCATGGTCACTGGCGACCGCGGCACCCGCCGCGTCCGGCGTCGCCTGCTTCTCCTCCACGTATTCCTGGAAGTTGGGGTTCCATTTCTTCGACCAGTGAAACCAGTTGCGCTCGATGTAGATCGCGAAACCCGGTGCGCTGTAGCCGAACGTTTTGATTTCCTTGTCGGTGAACTTGCCGTGCAGGCCTAGCTGGCCCCATTTGCGGATGCTCATTTCCGGGCCGCGCGCGTACCTGGAGGTGAACAGATAGTCATTGTTGGCGAGCTGCCAGCCTCCCGAGCGCTCCGCCCCGAATATCCGCTCGAGCTCGTCGACCGAAATCTCGTTGAGCGGGTTGTCCTTGCTCACGACGACGGCGAACGCCCACAGAGAGCCGCGCTTCTCGTAACCGCCGGTGGCGACGGAGATCTCCGTGGGCAGGTAACCGAACGAGTCATGGAACGGCATCATGTCCGTGATCTTGGCGTCATCGCCCATCGGAGCGACATCCGACAGATGATAGTAGAGGCCCGCGATGCCGCCCTCGCTGCTCGGAATGTTGCTCGTAGCCACTTTGGCGTCCGGCTGGAACTTCTGGAATCCCAACGCCAGCTGCTCGACTGCATTCTTCAACTCGCTGCCCAGAATCCGCAGCCCGCCTACGACCCGATATTCAGGCACGTACTGCGGCAGATCCGGCAGCTGCGGCGCGGGCAGCTCGATGTAGGCCGCGAGCGTCCTCGTGAGCCCTTTGCGGATGCTGTCCTGCGTCTGGTCCCATTTCTTCCAGGCTTGATCGCTGGCGAGGAGCTTCCTGACGGGCGCGTCCCTAACGGCATCGCGACGGCTGAAAGCCACGGAATCGCGGTATTCCATGACCAGGACGGCCTCGGCCTCGTCGGACGGGCCGCGCTCAAGATACAGCGTGTGCCGCAGCAGCAGATGGGCGGCCTTCTGGTCGAGCAGGTTCGGCAGGATATAGCCCCGCACGAACTCGTCGTAGCGCTGCGGCGGAACCAGCAACTTGTAGGTGTTGACGAGGAACACAGACTTGTTGGAGTCGCGCGGGTATACCTCGTCGTGTGTCAGCACATCGGCGCGCTTTACCAACAGCGGTGCGCCGAGCTTGGGGGCCTCGTCCCGGTTCCATCGCTCATAAAACCCCTCGCTCGGGAACTCGAGCAGCGCCAGCGAGGCGAATCCGGGATCGTTCTTCTGGTTCTGATCGAGCAGCAGCGCGCTCGAGACCTCGCCGGACTGGCGCCAGGTCGCGAGCTGCTGCGCGAATCCCGCAGGTGCCGTCGCTCCGGGTGGCACGATGATCAGCACGTGGGCGGATTTGGCGCACGCCGGCGCCGCACGCAGGCATGAGAGGAGCGCAACGCATGCGAACAACAAATGGACCGGTTGAGGAGCAAGGGCTTTGGACATATTGATCATGGATGACATTTCGCTGCGGTGAAAAGCTGAGAAAATTCAGTGTCAGATTGCAGTTCCCCAGGGCGCGATGCGAATCGCCGCGCTACTCGAGCTTCGCGAGCTGCTCGCGCGCGACTTGCCGGGTGAGCGGCAGGTAGCCTCCGTTGCGCACCACGGCCTGCTGGCCCTCGCGGCTCAAGACATAACGCAGGAACTCCTTGAGTTTCGGATCCAGCGGCCGGCCCGGTGCGCGGTTGAGGTAGATATGGATGTCGCGTACCAGCGGATAGCTTCGATCCTGAAAGCTCGCCGTGCTCGCGGCGATGTAGGGACCGCCGTCAAGAGCGGCGAGGGCGATCGGCTTGATGCCCGCTACGCCTCTCGCTTGCGGCATCACCGTCCAGGCTATTCCGTAGCGGTCATGCGCGAGCTCATCCCTGAGCATGTGCTGCAAGCCCATGCGCTGCTCGGCGCGATCCTCGTCCGCGATCATCTTGCTTGCGCTCTCGACGTACTCGCGGTAATTGGGATTCCACTTGTCGCCGTTCTTCAGGACTTTCCACTGGAAGAAGCGCGTCGTGCCTGACGGCGCATGCCCGTACGTCTGGATCGGCTTGTCCGCCCACTCGCCCGTCAGACCAAGCTGCCCCCAGGTACGAATGTTGTCCTGCGCCCCTCGGCCGTCGGAGGGCGTCCATTTGAATCCGCGCATGCCGGCGCTGCGCTGCGCTCCGAATACCCCGTCCAGCTGCCGCATCGTGAGGCCGGTCAGCGGATTTGCCGCGTTGACGAACACGACAATCCCGTTGGATCGTCCCGCCACGTCGAACGCGCCGGTCGCGACCGTGATGTCGGTGGGGTGATAGCCATAGGTTTCGAAGAACGACAGCGTCTCGGTGAGCGTCGCCTCACCGCCGTCCGGCGCGAGATCGGCGACTCCCGTCACGAGAGCCGGAATCGCGGCATCGCTGGTGGGCAGATGATCCACGAAGCGCACGCCCGGATGGAGCTTGCGGAAACCCTCCTCCCACAGGACCAACACCCCGCCAAGGCCGAATCCGAAGTTCCTGATGGTTCCGGACAGCTCCGGCCCGGCCTCGTAGTGCGGCAGCCCGTCGAGACGCAAGCCCCCTGGGGCGAGCGCCTGAGAGGCCGGGACGATCACGAGCGCCGCGACGAACGCCAGCGCAGGCGAGCGCGGACCTGTTGAGATGCGAATCATTGCGCCTCGCTTCTACACGGGTCGACGTTGCGTTACTCGATCAGAAGAAGACTCGCCTGAGCTCGAGCGCGATATTCCGCGGCGCGCCGGGCAGGATCTGCACCAGCGGGGTGGATCCCGCGCTCTCGTAGTACACCTTGTCGAACACGTTGCCGACCTTCAAATTGACCGTGTACTGACTGAACAGGTAATACACGGCGAGGTCCGTGACGGTGTAGGAAGGCAGCCGCAAGGTCCCGGGATTCGCCGAGGTCGGCAGCATGCCGAAGCGCTCGCCGGTGTACACCAGGCCAACTCCGATCCCGAGCCCATGCAATGCACCTGACGTGATGTCGTATCGCGACCAGAGGTTGGCGCTGTTGCGTGCGACGTTCGGCAGCCGCGCGCCCACCTGAATGGGATCGAGAGACGACGTGACGGCCGCGTCGAGCAGGGAGTAACCGAAGTTGAGCTGCCAAGTTGCCAGTGGCCGCGCATTCATCTCCAGCTCCACGCCCTTGGACCGCTCGGTGCCGACCTGCTGCGAGCAAGTCCCGAGCGAGCAGGCGAAGGTGTCCAACACGTCCTTGCGATTGATGCGGAACAGCGACAGCGTGCCGGTCAAACGGCCGCCGAGCAGGCCCTCGGTCTTGGCGCCGACCTCGACCTGCGCTCCGCTCGTGGGCTTGAAGGGATTGAGGCCGTTGGTGTCAATGGAGTTGGCCGGAGCCGGCACGTACGATTCGGCGTAGCTGGTGTACAGCGTCCAGAACGTGTTCGGCTGGTACAGGAGCCCGAGCATCGGCAGGAATCCCTTATCGGCCGTCTTCGTCTGGATGGGAACATTGAGCAGCCGCAGCTCCTGGATTTCCTGCTTCTCGTGAGAGGCGCGCACACCGGCGGCGGCCTTCCAGTGCTCACTCAGTGTCACGAGATCGGAAACGTACGCGCCGACGGAATCGGACGTGAACAGCTGGTGGGTGAGGTTCCGCGGTGTCGTGGGATTGACCGCCGGCAGGCTGTCGAACGCCGGCACCCTGCCGTAGACCGGATCGTAGATGTTGATGTCGAGGCACTGCGGCCCGGGGCACGTGCCGCCGTTGAAGAACTGGCGACGGTCCTCGTCGTCGGTGTCACGTCCGCCGTTCACACCTACGAGAATCCGGTGCTCGATTTCACCCGTCGTGAGCTCCGCCTTGAGACCCGTATCCAGGTAGTTGTACTTGCGCCCGATGTGATTTCTGCGCGCGCGCCGCTGCAGATCGACGTTGTCCGGCCGCACGGCGACGCTCGTGAAGGCGCCATCGTCGTCCAGGTTCTGAACCGATCGTCCGGCGAGGTTCCAACTTACGTGCTCGGTGAACGAGTGATTGACAGAGAGCTCCACGGCATTGCCGTGTTCGTCGCGATGATCGCCGGGCTCCTGATAAACCGTGGTGAGCGGCGCGACCAGGGCGATATTCCCCCGTGGCGCGGCCAGGCCGACGTCGAAATTGTTCTCCACCTTGCGATGTTCGAATTGCAAAGTGGCGGAGGTGGCATCGGAGGCGTTCCAGGTCAGGCCGCCGGCGCCGTACTGGCTCTTTTCGTAGGCGAAGTCCCGGAACAGGTTGCGGTCGTAGTACTGACCGATGAGGCGAAACAGGAAGCGGTGACCGGCGTCGAGGGGTCCGGTCAAGTCTGCGGAAACCTCATAACCCCTTGCATCGCCCAGCGCGCGACCACCGCCCTCGTATCCCGTCCCTTTCACGTCCAGCTCGGCGCTCTCGGTGGCGCGCGGCCTCTTGCTGATCAGATTGACGAAGCCGCCGGGCTGGATCTGGCCGTAGAGCACCGACATCGGTCCCTTGACGAGCTCGATGTGATCCACTCCGATCGTCGGCGGCGAACCGAACCTGCCCGTGAGCCCGGGAAGGCCGTCGACCATGATCGCGTTCTTGTCGGTGCCGCCGGTCTTGAAGCCGCGAATCGTCAGGTCGTATCCGGTATTGCCCGCGCGTTTCACGCCCGTCATGTAGTTGTAGAGATCACCGACATTCGTAGTCTCGATCGCCTTCATGAAGGACTCGGTGTAGCTCTGGACCGCGAACGGCGTGTCGCGTACGGGCACATCGAGCTTCATCGCGCTTTGGGCGGCGGAACCGAGGAAGTGGCCGCTGACGACGACCGATTCCAGGGGCGCGGAGCTCTCGGCCTCCGAAGTCAACGCGGATCCCTGCTCCTGGGTGGCAGTCATCCCTTGTGCGCCAGCTGCCTGGGCAAGAGCTGATTGCTTCGGCTCCGATGGATCGTCCGGCGAAGTCTGCGCCTCGGCGCTGGTCAGTCGCGCGCCTGCCAGGATTGCCCACGCAAGCACGGATCTCTTTGTCACGCTGCCCCTCCCGAGGTTTCGCGCGGTCGCCGGTGCACACGCGGTATTTCGCACGGGCACCGCTCCGCGGCCATCCGCCTAATGCCGGATGACCTTGCGTAGAATTACAACTCATTGAAACTGAAAGGGAAATTTCGCAGCGCGCACGGCCGCCGATTTCTCGCCAGGCGGTTCAGCCCAGCGAGCGGTGCGCTGCCTGAGCGCTCAGGCGTGGGATGAGCCGGGCTGCCCGGCGCTGGCAGCCGGCGGTGCGCTGAGGCCCGAGCGCAGCGCCGCATCGTCCACCCCGCCGCACCA
>MNCZ01000024.1 GCA_001914695.1 Gammaproteobacteria bacterium 13_2_20CM_66_19
CGCTGAAGACGCTCGGGCGGCGCACGCCGGCGATCGAGGCCTACAAGCTGGCGATCACGGCCAGGCCGAAGTTCGGTGATGCGTACTGGAGCCTCGCCAATCTCAAGACCTACACTTTCTCCGACGCGGAAATCGCACAGCTCGAAGCGGCCGAGGCGGACCTCTCGACCGACGAGCTCGACCGCTACCATCTGTGCTTTGCGCTCGGCAAGGCGCACGAGGACCGCGCGGACTACGCGCGCTCCTTCCGCTACTACGAGCGCGGTAACGCGCTCAAGCGCGCCGCGAGTCGCTACCGCGCGGAGCTGGTGGAACAGAACACCGCACGCCAGAAGCAGGTGTGCACGCGCGAGTTTTTTCGCGAGCGCACCAGCTACGGCGCCGCGGGCCGCGAACCGATCTTTATTCTCGGGCTGCCGCGTGCGGGCTCGACGCTGCTCGAGCAGATACTCGCCTCACATTCGGAGGTCGAGGGAACGCAGGAACTCGCGAACGTGCCGCGCGTGGTGCTCGACCTGCAGGGCTATGACCCGGACCTGAACAATCCCCGCTACCCGGCGTGTCTGGTTGCGATGACGGCGGAGGAGTTCCGCGCGCTCGGCGAGAGATACCTGGCCGATACCCGCATCTACCGCGGCGGCAGGCCGCGCTTCATCGACAAGATGCCGAACAATTTCCGGCACGTCGGTCTGATCCACCTCATGCTGCCGAACGCCAGGATCATCGATGCGCGCCGCGAGCCGATGGCTTGCTGCTTCGGGAACCTGAAGCAACTCTACGCCCGCGGCCAGGAGTTCGCCTACAGCGTGGATGACATCGCCCGATACTATCGCACCTACCTCGAGCTCATGGAGCACTGGGACACCGTGCTACCCGGTCGGGTGCTGCGCGTCCACTACGAGGACGTCGTCGAGGATCTCGAGGGGAGCGTGCGGCGGCTGCTCGAGTTCTGCGAGCTGCCCTTCGAGCCGGCGTGCCTCGAGTACCACCGCACCGCGCGCAGCATTCGCACGGCGAGTTCCGAGCAGGTGCGTCAGCCGATCTTCCGCGAGGGTCTCGACCAGTGGCGGCACTACGAGCCGTGGCTCGGGCCGCTGCGCGAAGCCCTCGGGGATGCGCTGGTGCGCTACCGGCTTAAGGAGAGTCGATGAACAGCGAGGCGAGGGTGGTGGTGATCGGCGGCGGGGTGGTCGGCTGCAGCGTGCTCTACCACCTCGCGAAAGCCGGCTGGAAGGACATCGTGCTCGTCGAGCGCGACCAGCTGACGTCCGGCTCCACGTGGCACGCCGCCGGGGGCTTTCACACCCTGAATGGCGATCCGAACGTCGCGAAGCTCCAGGGCTACACCATCGGGCTCTACGACGAGCTCGAGAGGATCTCGGGGCAGTCCTGCGGCCTGCACCGCACGGGGGGACTCCTCCTGGCCGATACGCCCGAGCGCATGGAGTGGCTGAAGATGGCGCACGGCCGGGCGCGTTACCTCGGACTCGAGACGGAGCTCCTCACACCGAAGGAGGCCAAGAAGCTCCTGCCGCTCATCGAGGAGCGTTACTTCGTCGGCGCGATGCTCGATGCCGCCGACGGCAACCTCGACCCTTCCGGCACGACGCACGCCTACGCGAAGTCCGCCCGCATCGGCGGCGCCGAGATCTACCTGCAGACGCGCGTCACCGCGCTCGAGCGCCGCGCAGGCGGCACCTGGAACGTGATCACCGACAAGGGAACCATCCACGCCGAGCACGTCGTCAACTGCGGGGGCCTCTGGGCGCGCGAGATCGGCCGCATGGTAGGCCTGGAGCTCCCGGTGCTCGCGATGGAGCACATGTACCTCGTCACGGACGAGATGCCCGAAGTGGTCGAGTTCAACCGCACGCACGGCCACGAGCTGCCGCACGCGATCGACTTCAAGGCCGAGATCTACATGCGCCAGGAGCGCAGCGGCATGTTGCTCGGCACCTACGAGAAGGCCTGCGTCCCCTGGCAGCCCCGCCAGACTCCCTGGGACTTCGGCAACGAGCTGCTGCCCCCCGACCTCGAGCGCATCGCGCCGTCGCTCGAGCTCGGCTACCGCCACTTCCCGGCGATGGAGCGCGCCGGCATCAAGCGCGTCGTCAACGGTCCCTTCACCTTTTCCCCCGACGGCAACCCGCTCGTGGGCCCCGTGCAGGGACTGCCCGGCTACTGGTGTGCCTGCGCGGTGATGGCCGGTTTCAGCCAGGGGGGCGGGGTGGGCCTGGCGCTGTCGCAGTGGATGGTCAACGGCGACCCCGGCTTCGATGTTTGGGCGATGGACGTCGCACGCTACGGAGAGTGGGCGACCCGCCGCTACACCAACGCCAAGGTCCGCGAGAACTATGCGCGGCGCTTCTCGATCCGCTTTCCGAACGAGGAGCTGCCGGCCGCGCGTCCGCAGCAAACCACCGCTCTCTACGATCTCATGCTCGCGCAGGGCGCCGTGATGGGCGACAGCTGGGGACTCGAGGCGCCGCTGTGGTTCGCGCCCCGGGGCGTCGAGCCGCGGGACGTGGTCTCCTTCCACCGCTCGAACGACTTCGCACACGTGAAGGCCGAGTGTCACGGCGTCCGCAACGCCGTCGGCGTGACCGAGATCGCCAATTTCGCGAAGTACGAGTTCGAAGGCGCCGGTGCCGAGGGCTATCTGTCGCGCCTGATGACCAACCGCATGCCGCGCGAGGGGAGACTCGTGCTGACCCCGATGTTGAACGAGGGCGGCAAGCTGATCGGGGACTTCACGATCGCGAAGGCCGCCGCCGACCGCTTCCTCGTCTGGGGCTCCTCCCAGGCCCAGATCTATCACATGCGCTGGTTCGAGCAGCACCTCCCCCGGGATGGCTCGGTCCGCGTGAGGCGCTTTGGTCTTGGGCTCGTCGGGCTGTCGATCGCGGGTCCGAGGTCGAGGGAGCTCCTCGCTGACCTGACCGACGCGGATGTCTCGGACGGCGCGTTGCGCTTCCTCGACCACCGCAGCCTCGATGTCGCCAACACGCCGGCGCTCATCAACCGCGTCACCTACACCGGCGACCTCGGCTACGAGATCTGGGTGGCGCCGGAGTACCTCCGCCGGCTGTACCTCGCGATCGCCGACGCCGGACGCGACTTCGGTCTCGTGCCGTTCGGCATGCGCGCGCTCCTGTCGCTGCGCCTGGAGAAGAATTTTCCGACCTGGTACCGGGAGCTGCGCCCGATCTACGGTCCCTTCGAGGCGGCGCTCGAGCGCTTCGTCGATCTCTCGAAGAGCGACTTCATCGGCCGCGCGGCGGCGCTGCGGGAGAAAGAGAGCGGCGGGAAGCTGCGCCGCGTCACTTTCGTGGTCGATGCGACCGATGCCGACGTGGTCGGCGATGAGCCGATCTGGCACGACGGCAAGGTGATCGGCTGGGTGACCTCGGGCGGCTACGGCCACTACGTGGAGCGCTCGCTGGCACAGGGTTATGTGCCGCGCTCGCTCGCCGGCGACACGGGCCCGGGCGCGTTCGAGATCGAGATCCTCGGCGAGCGGCGGGCGGCGACCATCGCCCCCGAGCCGCTCTTCGACCCGCAGGGCCGGCGCATGCGGGGCTGACCGCGGCGCTCGCGAGCCTCGGCGCGGCACGCGGTCCGACGTGCACGGGTGGTGCGCGGGGGGCGGCCTCGCTCGTCAGGCCATGAACATGGCGAGCGCGCTGGCGACGAGCGCCGGTCGGCTCTCGTCCTCGATCTCGATCGTGTTCTCGGTGGTGACCAGGTAGCGCCCGGCGCCCCGGGGCTCGACGGCGGCGATCCTGATGCGGTTACGCACGCGCTTGCCCGAGCGCACGGGTGCCACGAAGCGCACCTTCTCGAGCCCGTAGTTGACGACCGACTTCGGCGCGATGCGAGTCAGCATCACCTCGAATGCCGTCGGCGCGATCAGGGAGAGCGTCAGGAACCCATGCGCAATCGTGCCGCCGAAGGGGCTTTCCCGCGCGGCGCGCTCGGTGTCGACGTGGATCCACTGATGATCGCCGGTGCAGTGGGCGAACTCATTGATCCGCGCCTGGTCGAGCAGCGTCCAGGACGAGGCGCCGATCTCCTCCCCGATGTGCTGCGCCAGATCCCCCACGGGCATGATGCTGTCCACCATGCGGGGAATCTTAGCAAGGAGTAGCGCGCCGCTCCGGCCTCGTGGCCAATCGGGCCACGGGTGCCAGGAAGGCATCGCCGCCGGTGGAGCTTGCCATCGCGGGCGTTCGATGTAGGATCGCGCCATGAGCGGTCGGCGGCTGACGCGCAGGCAGGTTGTGGCGGGCGGTATCGTGGGAATGACAAGCCTCATCGCGCCGCGCGGCGCCGCAGAGGCGGGCGCGACGGCGACGGCCGCCGCCGCCGGGACGCTCACGCTGGGCGGCGACCTCGTCGTCAATCGCATGGGCTTCGGCGCCATGCGGATCACCGGACCGGGGATCTGGGGCGAGCCGAAAGATCCCGCCGAGGCGCACCGCGTGCTCCGACGCGCCGTGGAGCTCGGCGTCAACTTCATCGACACCGCGGATGCCTACGGCCCCGAGGTCAGCGAGCGCCTGATCGCCGAGGCGCTGCACCCTTATCCGCAGGGCCTGGTCATCGCGACTAAAGGTGGCCTGGTGCGACCGGGGCCCTCCCAGTGGGTGCCGGACGGCCGACCCGAGCACTTGCGCGAGGCGTGCGAAGCGAGTCTCAAGCGTCTCAAGCTCTCACGTATCGATCTCTACCAGTTCCACCGCATCGATCCGAAGGTGCCGCTGGAGGATTCGATCGGGGAGCTGGCACGGCTGCAGAAGGAAGGCAAGATCCGCCACGTGGGCGTGTCGAATTTCGACGTCGCGGAGCTCGCCCGCGCGCGCCGCGTGACGCCCGTTGTCTCGGTGCAGAACCGCTACAACATCGCCGATCGCAGCTCGGCGGACGTGCTCGCGGTCTGCGAGCGCGAGCACCTGGCGTTCATTCCCTGGGCGCCCATCGCGCGCGGCTCCTCGGATACCCTCGAGGGCAACGCCGCGAGCAAGGCGCTCGATGCGATCGCGCACGCGCACGGCGTGAGCGTGTATCAGGTGGCCATCGCCTGGCTGCTGGCGACCCCGGCGATGCTGCCCATCCCCGGCACCTCTTCGGTGGCGCACCTCGAGGAGGATGTCGCCGCCGCGGGGATCAAGCTCAGCGCCACCGAGCTCGCGGCGATCGGGTGAGGGGCGGGTGACCGCGGCCGGTCACCCGCCTTCCGTCGTCGCAGCTCGCGTGATGCTTGATTTCCCCGGGTTGCTCTAGCCGTGGCCGCGCCGCGCCGTGTAGACGGCCGCCAGCCGCTCGTTGCCCACGTCCCGCACCGCGCGCTCGATCGCCTGCGCCCGACACTCGTTCGCGGCCGTGACCTGGTGAAGATCACGGATGTCGCTCACCCGGCAGACCTTCTGCGCTGCCGCGACGATGCGCCCGTAGAGCGCGAGCGTTCCCTGCTCGGTGGCGAGATTCAGGTCGTGGTAGCTGACCCGGACACTCGGCGCGTCCTCAGCCGGTGCGGCCGCGTAGGCTGCCGTCGCGGCACCGATGAGAAGCGTGGCGCCGAGCGCCGCCGAGGCGCGCAGCAGTTGACGGATCGTCGAGGTTCGAGAACTCATGGACATCTCCTTTAGGGGGTTGGGCTCTTGCGACGCGCATATGAGACTCCAGCTCGGCGGTGCGCGCGTAGACGGTGCCGCCCGTGTTGATCCCTGCGCCCGACGCGTTCGTACCGCGCCGTATGTCACGTAACGAGCACGAATGCGCGGCGCGGCGGACCGGGCGCGAAGCGCCTGGCGTGCATTGCGGCGGATCCCCGAGCTCGTCCCTCGGAACAACGCGCTCGTCCCTGCGCTTCCTGCCAGACACGGCACGACGGGGCCGCTTGCGCGTACGCTATAGTGACTTGCGGCCATGAGGGCCGCGGATCCGGAGATCTCGAGCAAGATGAGCGCCTCACCGTTGGAACGCATCACACCGGCGCTCGGCGCATTGACGCGGCAGGACGCCGCGCTGCCGCGCGGCGACACGCTCGCAAGCGCGCTCACACTCCGGCCGCAGCTCGCGGTGCTGACCGCCTTCTGGATCTACGTCGCACTCTCGAACGTGCTGTATGCCAACAGCATGCAGGCGAGTTTCTCGAACATGAAGATGGAGCGCGTGTTCGCGCCGTGGGACGCGCGGCTGATCCAGCACCTGGTGCTGTATCCGCTGTTCCTGCTGTCCATGTGGAGATCGATGCGAACGGGCTGGCAGCCTTTGTGGCGCGCCATTCCGCTGCAGCTCCTGTGTGCGCTCGGATTCGCGGTGCTCGCCTCGCCGTCGCTGGTTCTCGGCGAGTACCTGACGCACGAGTGGCACCGCGAGGAATGGACCCACAGCGACTTCGTCAAGACCTGGGGCAGCTGGCAGGGTTTTGCCACCCACGAAATCCCGATCTGGGTCGCGAGCATCACGAGCTTCCTGGTCACCTACGGCTTCGGTCTGGCGCTGGTCATGGGCTTCACCTTCTATCAGCGCCTGCGCGACTCGCAGCTGCGCTCCGCGGCGCTCGAGCGCGCGCTCACCCGCGCGCACCTGGCGGCGCTGCGCATGCAGCTCTCACCGCACACGCTCTTCAACCTGCTGCATACCATCCGCGGGCAGATCGCCTGGGACCCGCCGGCGGCCCAGGCGATGGTGGTGCAGCTCGGCGATCTGCTGCGGCGGCTCCTGAACGCCGGGGAGCGCGAGTTCTCGCGCCTCTCGGATGAGCTGCAGTTCGTCACGCTGTACCTCGAGCTGCAGCAGAGGCGCTTCGCCGATCGGCTCACCATCGAGGTTCCCGCCCGCGAGGCGCACGCGCGCGCCTGGGTTCCGAGCCTGATCCTGCAGCCGCTCGTCGAGAACGCCGTGGTGCACGGGCTCGCCGGGCACGAGGGTGCGGTCACGATCCGCGTCGAGGCTCGTGTCGAGAGCGAGGAGCTGACGCTGCGGGTCCTCAACACCGTGGCGCCGGGCAAGCTTGGCGGGCTCTCGGGGATAGGGCTCGCCAACGTGCGCGAGCGCCTCACGGTGCAGTTCGGCGAGCGCGCCGGCTTCGACGCCGGCCCGGGCGCCGACGGGCTGTGGGTGGCGCAGATGCGCATGCCGCTGCTGCGCGACGGACCGGAGGGGATGGCGCGACCCGAGGGGGGAACTGCGGCTTGATGGAGGTGATGATCGTCGACGACGAGCCGGTCGCGCGGCGCACGGTTCGCGAGTGCTGCGAGCGCGAGCCGGACCTGACGGTCGTCGGCGAGTACGGCGATCCGCGCACCGCCCTCGAGGCGATCCGTGCGCGCCCGCCGCACGTGCTGTTCCTCGACATCCAGATGGACTCGATGTCGGGGCTCACGCTGGCGCGCTCGCTCGACCGAGAGACCCTCCCGCTCATCGTGTTCATCACGGCCTACGATCAGTACGCGCTGGAGGCCTTCGAGGTGAGCGCGGTCGACTACCTCCTGAAGCCCTTCGACGAGGCGCGCTTCAGGGCCACGCTTGCGCGTGTGCGCCGCCGTCACGATGCGGACAGTGCCGGCGATCGGCACAGCGCGCTCGCGGCGCTCATCGAGCAGCTCGAGCGCGGCGCGCGGGTACGCGCCGAGGCTCAGCCGCGGGTCTTGGCCGAGGCCGGCAGCCGCATGCACATGCTGGACGTATCGCAGGTCGAGGTGGTCGAGGCCGACCGTAATTATGTTCGCCTCATCATCGGCCGCGAGACCTACCACGCCCGCAGCACCCTGCAGCAGGCCGAGAAGTCCTTCCAGAGCCAGCCGATGCTGCGCATCAGCCGCTCGTGCCTGATCAACATGAGCCACGTGCGGGAAGTGAGCCGCACGCCGCGCGGCGATTTCATCCTGGTGGTGGCCGGCGGTACGACCGTCACGAGCAGCGAGGGCTTTCGCGAGCCCGTCAGGCAGTACCTCGAGCGTCTGAAACTCGCTCCGGCGTAGGGCGAGTGCGCTAAAGTCCGGCGCGAGTCCCCACCGCACCGGATGCCGCGCATTGAACACCGCCACGCCTTCCCCACGGGCCGCGACGCGGGCGCTCATCGTCCTGACGTCGATCAACCTGCTGAACTATCTCGATCGCTACCTGGTGCCGCCGCTCGCGCCCGACTTGAAGGGCGCCATGACTCTCTCGGACCAGCAGCTCGGATGGCTCTGGCCGGCCTTCATGCTGGTGTACATGCTGACCGCGCCGGTGTTCGGGGCGTGGGGCGATCGCGGCTCGCGGCGCCGTCCGATCGCCCTCGGGGTGCTGATCTGGAGCCTCGCCACCGTGCTATCGGGGCTCGCGCGCGACTACGCCGAGCTCCTCGGGGCGCGCGCGCTGGTCGGAGTGGGCGAGGCGGCCTACGTGGCGATCGCCCCGGCGCTGCTCGCGGACTGCTTTCCCTTGAGCGCCCGCGGGCGCGTCTTCTCGGTGCTCAACATGGCGATCCCGGTCGGGGCGGCGCTCGGCTACGTGGTCGGGGGCCTCATCGGCCATCACCTGGGCTGGCGTCCCGCGTTCTTCATCTGCGGCGCGCCGGGGGCGCTCCTCGCAGCGGCCGTCCTCTGGCTGCCCGATCCGCCGCGCGGCGTGCAGGACGCGCCGCTCGCCGCCGGAGCTCCCGGCCGTACCACGGCCGCTTCCGGCGCCGTGTCGGAAGCGCTCGCGCGCTACCTGAGCCTGCTGCGGCGCGGGCCCTACATGCTCATCGTGCTCGGGTACGCCGCCTACACCTTCGCCCTCGGGGGGCTCGGGTTCTGGATGCCGCTGTTCCTCGAGCGGGTGCGCGCCGTGCCACCCGACAAGGCGACGACCGGATTCGGCGCGATCGTGGTCGTGACGGGAGTGCTCGGCACGCTCGTCGGCGGATGGCTCGGGGACTATTGCCTCGAGCGGTCCCGCCAGGGGTACCTCTGGTTCTCGGGCGTGGTCACGCTCGCGGCGGTGCCGTTTGCGATCGTCGCGCTCGCGGCGTCCGCGCCCCCGGTCTACACCGCGGCCATCGTCGCCGCCGAGCTCCTGCTCTTCATGTCGACCGGCCCGATCAACGCGGCGATCGCCAACATCGTCTCACCATTCGAGCGCGCCTCGGCGCTGGCGCTCAGCATGTTCGCGATCCACCTGCTGGGGGATGTGCCGTCCCCGCCGCTGATCGGGCATCTGTCGGACGTGAGCTCGCTCGCACGCGCGGTGCTCATCGTGCCGGTGGCGATCGCAATCGGCGGGGTGATCTGGCTCGCTGCGGCGAGAGCGGGAGTTGGCGCCGGGGAGCCGGCCACCGCGTGAGGGCGCACCCGCCGCGCCTCGACGCGAGCGTTTCGCCGGCCTCGCGCCCGCTCGCGACGGCGCGCGCGGGCGATCTCGAGGCGCTCTGGCGCGCGGCGCTCGATTCCGGCGAGGGCGCCGCGGGCGCGCACGTCATTCACGAGCTGTGGATGCGCGGCGAGTTCGCCGCCCGGATCGAGACGGCGCTCGCGGCGCTCTGGAAGCAGGCCGCCCCGTCCATCCCGGAATGGCTGCCGATGCGCTATGTCGATTGGTTGCCGCTCGCGTACGAGGTGGCCCTCGGGTTCCGCGCCGCCGCTCGCGGCCGCTACAACGTGTATCTCGTGCTGCTCGACTACGAGGACCGTACTCGCGGGCCCTACGGGGTGTACGTCGGCATGAGCCATTTGCCGCCCGCGCTGCGCTTCGATCGCCACAAGGCGGGGATCCACGCCGCCGGCAGCGTCCTCAAGCGCGGGCTGGAAGTGCTGGCCGGCCCGACCCTGCATCTGCAGCGCCTCGCCCGCGCGGAGGCGCTCCGCATCGAGGCGGGCCTCGCGGAAGCGCTCAGCGACGCGGGTCTGCTGGTCGAAGGCGGCCACTGATTTGATTGGCTGAAAGCCGCCTGCGGCGCTTTCAGCGGACAGGCCCCAGCGCTTGGGTTCAGCGGCGGGCGAAAGGCGTGGCTTTCGCCCGCAAGGCAAGACGTTGGGGCTAGCGCGTCACGAACGCGCGCTCGATCACGTAATCCCCGGGCTGGCCGATGTGAGGGGAGATGCTGAAGCCGTGCGCCGCGAGCAACGCGCAGGTGTCCGACAGCATCGCGGGGCTCCCGCACACCATCAGGCGGTCGGCGCCCGGGTCGAGGGGCGGCAGCGCCAGATCGCGGAACAGCCGCCCGGACTCGATGAGCGCGGTCAGGCGACCGCGGTTCACGTACGGCTCGCGGGTCACGGTCGGGTAGTAGCGGAGCTTCGCGCGCACCTCCTCGCCGAGCAGCTCGTGGCTGCGCAGCGTCTCGATCCGGTGTCTGACGACGGCGGTTTCCTTCGCCCAGCGCACACCGTGCACCAGCACCACCTGCTCGAAGCGCTCGTAGAGCTCGGGGTCCGTGATCACGCTCATGAAGGGCGCCGCCCCCGTTCCGGTGCTGAGGAGGTACAGCCGCTCTCCCGGCCGGAGGTCCGAGAGCAGCAGCGTCCCGGTGGGCTTGCGGCTCACCAGCACCTCATCGCCCGCGCGCACGTGCTGCAGGCGCGAGGTGAGCGGGCCGTCGGGGACCTTGATGCTCAGGAACTCGAGGTGCTCCTCGTGGTTCGCGCTCGCGATGCTGTAGGCGCGCAGCACGGGGCGGCTGTCGACGCTCAGCCCGAGCATCACGAACTGCCCGTTCTGAAAGCGCAGTCCAGAATCGCGCGTGGTCGTGAAGCTGAACTGCGTGTCGGTCCAGTGCCGCACGGCCAGGACACGCTCGGTTCGGAGTGCTGCCACGGACAGATGGTAGCCGGCGCGCGCGGCACGGTTGGATGTTTCGAGTCATGGCCTCATAAGCGTCCGTTATGAGTTAGACTCGAACGCGCGGGGCGAAGGGCGCGCCTATCTCCCGCGGTCGGGGGTCGGGTTTATGACGAGAGCCGGAATGGCTGGGGCCGCGGTGTCGACGGTGCTGGGCCTGCTGGCGATGAGCTTGTCCGGGGACTTCGCCACCGCGGCGCAGAAGCCCGCCCTCCTCAAGCTCGCCGCCGGCGCGCGCGTCGGTGTCGTGAATCTCCTCGATCCCGAGGTGACCCATTTCCATGCGTCCCGGCAACTGCAGAACAGCTTCCTCAAGACCTCCAGCGTCGGCTGGCCGGTCAGCGCGATGCTGATGCAGGCGCTGCGCGAGGGCCTGACGCAGATGGGGCTGACGCCCGTGGCGGCCGCCCCCACCGAGGCCCTGGCGCGCGCGCGCGAGGCCTGCTTTCTCAACGCCGCGCTCGCCAAGGGGCTACCCAAGGCCTGCGGGCCGCTGTACGGGCAGCTCGCCGCCGCCGAGCACCTCGAGGCGCTCATCGTGCTCGGGCCGGGGCTCAACGACTCGATGCATGCCGGCGGCATCCGGCGGCGGGGGTTGCCCGAATACCTGCGCGGCTGGTGCATCGTGAGCGAGGAAGGCGTGACAGGCGTGACCGCCGGTGCGCCCGCGCTCCTCAACCTCACCGAGCTGCTGCTGATCGGGGTGACGGCGAGCGGCGGGGAGCTCAGCGCTCGCCAGTGGGGGGGCGAGCAGACCGAGTACTGGACGGGATTCAAGCCGCCGGCGGATCTGAAGAGTATCGCCGACGCGCAGCTCAACGAGCTGCAGCCGCTCTTTGCAGCCATGTTGAGGCAGCAGGCAGTGGGGCTCCTCACGCACCTCGAGGTCGCGCGCTGAGCGAGGGCTTCACCCCGGCGCGCTACGCGTGGCGGATGGCCCAGGCGCACAGCACCACGCACGCGAGTCCCAGCACGAAGTAGAGCGCCGCGAACAGCCGCTCGCGCTTCTCGAGCGCCGCGGGGCTGAACGGCGCGATGAGAAAAGGCTCGCCGTTGGTGGGCTGGCTGATGACGCTCACCCGCTCGATCGGCGACTCGAGGGTCTCGGTCCTGGCCTCGCGCGCGGCCGCCGCCCGCGCGGCCTCCCACTCGGCATCGCTCAGCCTCCCGTCGTGGTCGAGGTCGAAGCGCGCGAGGAGTGAGCGCTGATTCTGCTTCCACTCGTGCAGCTTCGCGAGCGCCGCGGCGCTCGCATCGCCGAGCTCCGAGCGCGAGCGCAGCTCGCCCATGACGCACAGCCGCGCTCCGACGCCGAGCAGGCTCTCCGTGTAGCGCCAGTCGCCCGAGTGCGGCAAGGGGATCGAATCCCGCGGCGGCCCGACCGGGCGCGGTGTCGTGCCGTACCAGACGTTGCGCACGTTCGGGCTGACCTCCGCCGATACCGGCCCCACGAGGCAGCGCGCGTCGTCGTCATCGACCAGCGCGAAGAGCTCGACGCTGGTGCCGTTCTCGACCGTGCGCCAGCGCGAGTTACCCCTCGAGTCTTTCTGCTCCTGCTCGATCTCGTACGACCACCATACGCATGGGCGCGAGGTCAGGGGCGCCGCAGTCGGCGCCGGACCCGCGGGGAGCGCCCGCCCCGTCAGCTTGACGTAGCCCTGCGCCGCCGAGCGGATGCGCGCGGTCGGCGTATCGGCGACCAGCCGGTCGCGGCGCACGCGCACCAGGAATCTGAAGAGCGCAAGCAGCGCCGCCGCCCCCGCCGCGACGGCAATGGCGGGGTAGGAAGGGAAGGGCGCTGCGCTCAACCGGAGAACGCCGCCTTGAGGTCGACGTCCGCCTTCTCGGCGACCTGGAAGTGCAGCAGCTGCGCCGGCGGGAAGTCGCCGAGGCGCGCCACCAGCACGTCCGGGAAGGTATCGATGCGCACGTTGTTGGTGTTGACGGCGTCGTTGTACACCTCGCGCCGGTCGGCGATCGCGGTCTCGAGCCCGCTGATACGCTGCTGCAGGTGACGGAACGGCTCGCTCGCCTTGAGCTCGGGGTACTTCTCCGCGACGGCATAGAGTCCGGTGAGCCCGGTGCGCAGCTCGCGCTCGGCGGGGCCGAGCGAGCTCAGGCTCCCGGAGCTGCGGGCGGCCTCGACACCCGAGCGGGCGCGCATGACGCGCTCGAGCGTTCCGCCCTCGTACTGCATGT
>MNCZ01000066.1 GCA_001914695.1 Gammaproteobacteria bacterium 13_2_20CM_66_19
CAGCCGCGCCCGCAGTCGCCCGATCTCGCGTTCCGTGAGTCCGATCTGCCCGAGGTAGGCGCGCACGCCGCCCGCATCGGCGAGGAACCTCAACATGTTGTGGGCACCTTCCTCGGGGCAGTGCAGCGCTTCCAGAATCCGCTCCGGATCGCTGTCCGGGTAACGCATGAGATATCCCTCGCGCAGATTCTCGGTGCTCATCGCGTAGTCCGAGGCGATCGCCCCGGGCTCGGCATCGGCGAGCGCGAGCAGGAGCGCCGCGATGAGGCCCGTGCGGTCCTTGCCGGCGACGCAGTGAAACAGCAGCACTCCGGGCGGGGCGGCCGCGATGGCGCCGAGCACCTGGCGCAGCTCGAGGCGCACGTGCTCGAGCACCACGCATTTCCAGAGTTCCTTCGCGACGTCGCGGCTGCGCAGCCGCCATTCGTCCTCGGTGTGCGTGAGGAGCGAGATGCGCTGGTAGCGCACTTGCGGCAGGGCGGACGGCACCGGGCTCGGCGCGAGCGCAGCCTCTTCCGGCCAGCGCAGGTCGATGACGGTCCCGACGCCGTAGTCGGCGAGCGCCCGAACGCCCTCGACGGTCAGCTGCGACAGATCATCCGCACGCACCAGCGATCGCCAGCGCGTCTCACCGCCGTCGGTCGTCGGGTAGCCGCCGAGCTCGCGCGCGTTCAGCAGATCGGGGAAGTGAAGCAGCCGTTCGTGATCTTGCATCCGCTCCCGATCTTACATCGGCCCACCACCGCGTCAGCGCCTGGCGCGGCTTTGACTCAGCGCCACGCCCGCGAGGATCAGCGCGCCGGCGAGTGCCATCGTGAGCGTGAGCGGCTCGCCGAGGATCAGCCACGCCCAGATCACGCCGAAGAGCGGGATCAGGTAGGTCACGGTCGAGGTGCGCGGCGCGCCGACGCGCGCGATGAGACGATAATAGAACACGAACGCGACCCCCGTGCACAGCACGCCGAGCAGCAGCGCGCTCGCCCAGGATGCGGCGCCGATCGGATGGTGTGGCCAGTTGTAGATGGCGAGCGGCGCGAGCATCACCGTGCCGCTCACGAGGTTGGCGGCGGCCACGGCGCCCGAGGGGTACCCGGTGAGGTAGCGGCGCACGAAGTTGAGGCCGAAGCCATAGCAGAGCGATGCGGCGGTGCCCGCGAGCGCCGCCGGCCAGACGCTCTCGCCGGCCGTCTTGCCGCTCGCGAGGATGGCGACTCCGACGAACCCACCCACGAGTCCGATCAGGCGCCGCGGGCCGATGCGCTCGCCGAAGAAGAGAAACGCCACCAGAGCGGTGAACATCACGGTCATGGCGTTGGTGATGGCGCCGATGCCCGCGGGAGCGCGCTCGGCGCCCCAAGCGAACAGGGCGAACGGAATGACCGAGTTGATGGCGGCGATGCCGGCAATGCGCAGCCACAGCGCCGGGGTGAACTGCGCCCGCGCGGCCCAGAGCAACGGCAGCAGCACGAGTGCCCCGAGCCCGAGACGCGCTTCGACGAGCGGAAACGGCCCGAAGTCGGCAGCCGCCACACGCATGAAGAGGAACGAGCCGCCCCAGATGGCGCCGAGCAGCGTCAGCTCGAGCGGAGTGCGCCACGGCGCCTCATGGGTCACCGTGGACGCGCCGGGGGCGGAGACGGTGGGAGTGGAAGGCGCAGCGGGCGTAGCCGCCGCGGCCGCGGTTGTGGTGCATTCAGATGCGGACATGAGACTCAAGAGCCCTCCGGTGCAGAATCGAGCAGCATTACACGCGCTGAAGCGTGGCAGACCGGGTAGCTCACCCGCCACCCGTTACTTGCGCCCGGCCGCGGGTCGTCAACGCAGCGCCCGCTCCAGGTCTTCGAGCAGATCCTCGGTCGACTCGATGCCGACTGAAAGACGCAGCAGTCCGTCGCCGATCCCGAGGCGCGCCCGCTCCTCGGGCGCGAGTCCCGCATGAGAAGTCGTCGCAGGCCGGGTGAGGAGCGTATGCACGCCACCGAGGCTCGGAGCCACGATCGGGAGGCGCACCCTGGCGGCAAATTCATCGGCGCGACTCGCAGGCCCCTTGAGCTCGAAGCTCAGAACGCCGCCGAAGCCTGCGAACAGGCTCCGGGCGCGGGCATGCCGTGGATGCGACTCGAGCCCCGCGTAGTGCACGCACTCGACCGCCCGGTGGCCTTCGAGGAAGCGCGCGATCCGCAACGTGCTCTCGTTCTGGTAGCGCACCCGGAGCGCGAGCGTCTTGAGTCCCCGGCTCAGCAGGAACGCGGCGTGGGGGTCGAGCGAGCCGCCGAGATGGTTGGCCTTGTGACGGATGCGCTCGATCAGCTCGGCGCCGCCGGAGACCACGCCCGCCACGATGTCCGCATGGCCGTTGAGGTACTTCGTGGCGCTGTGGATCGACAGATCGAAGCCCGCCTCGATGGGGCGGAAGTTGACGGGTGAGGCGAAGGTGTTGTCGATGATGGAGATGAGGCCGTGGGCGCGTGCGAATTCCACCACCGCTTCCAGGTCGGCGACCTGGAGCAGCGGATTCGTCATGGCCTCGACGTAGATGGCGCGCGTAGTGGGGCGCAGCTGCGCCTGCCACGACTCGCGCCGGTCGGCGTCGATGAAATCCACCGCCAGCCCGAGCGTCGCGAAGTCCCGGTTCATCAGATCATGCGTGCCGCCGTAGAGGCAGCTCTGTGCCAGCAGGCGATCCCCCGCCGACAATACGGTGAGGAGCGTCGTCGAGATCGCCGCCATGCCGCTCGCGGTGACCAGCGCGGCCGGCGCGTTCTCGAGCGCGGCTATCTTGGCTTGCAGCGCGAGCTGGCTCGGCGTGTTGTTGGTGCGCAGGTAGCGCACGTCGTGGTAGCTGCCTTCGCCGCCGTACTCGAAGGTCGCGGACTGGAAGATCGGCATCTCCACCGCCCCAAGGATGCGCGGCAGCGGCTCGCCGGCGTGCACCAGCTTGGTTTCGATGCGCAGGGATGACTCGGACATCGGGGTACTCCGCAAAGTGAGATTGTCACGCCAATACGCTACCGTGTCCGTATGCCTTTATGGAGAGACACGGGAGCGCGCGGTGGCGGGCACTGTGCCGGCACCCGGCCAGTACAGCCGCCGCCGGCGAGGAGGCGGTGCACGTGAAAGAGCCCACCGAGCGCTTTACCGGGCGGGTGGACAACTACGCCCGTTACCGGCCGAGCTATCCGGCCGCCGCGATCGACCTGCTCGAGGCCAGCTGCGGACTGTCGCCCGCCGCACTCGTCGCGGACGTCGGCTCGGGTACCGGAATCCTGACCGAGCTCCTCCTGGCGCGCGGCGCGCGGGTCCTCGCGGTCGAGCCCAATCGGGGCATGCGCGAGGCGGCCGAGGCGCGCCTCGGCGGGCAGGCGCGCTTTGGCAGCGTGAACGGGACCGCGGAGGCCACGACCCTGCCCGCGGTCAGTGTGGATCTGCTGGTCGTGGGACAGGCGTTCCACTGGTTCGACGGCGAGCGGGCGAGGCGCGAGGCGCTGCGGGTGCTGAAGCCCGGCGCCTGCGCGGCGCTCTTGTGGAATGAGCGCCCCGAGAAGCTGACCCCGTTCATGGCCGACTACGAGGCGCTGTTGCGCCGTCACGCCCCCGAGTATGTGCGGATCGTTGCGCGCCGGGCGGACGTCGAGAGCATGCGCCGATTCTTCGGCGGCGCGATGGAGCTCGAGACCTTTCCCAACGAGCAGACCTTCGGCTTCGAAGGGCTCAAAGGCCGGCTCCTGTCGACGAGTTATGCGCCCGAGCCGGGCGATGCACAGTTCGAGCCGATGATGGCGGGCCTGCGCGAGGTGTACGACCGCCACGAGCGAGCCGGAACGGTGACATTCCCATATCGCACGCTGGTCTATTTCGGACCGCTCCGGCCCGGCTGATCGCCCGCCGGCCGCGCCGTCCGGCAGCTTAAGCCCCGGAGCGGCGGCATGCGCTCCACCGCGCGCGGCGACACCGCCTCTACTGCGGCACTCGCTTCTTCAGCTCATCCAGCTCTGCGCGCAATTTCCGCAGCTCCTCTTCGAGACTATCGAGCCGGGCGCCGGTCGTCTCGGCCGTGCCCGATGCAGTATCCGCCGGCGGCTCCGCCCGCGGCGGCGGCACGGCGACCGGGCCGCTGAAGAGGTGCGCGTAGCGGGAATCGCGGCGCCCGGGCTCGCGCGGCAGCTGGACGACGAACGGGCCGTCCTCGCGGGTCCGGAGGCTCTCGAGGGTCGCTTCGACCTGGGCGACATCGGAGAAGGACGCCATGCGACTCGCGCGCGCGCGGAGCTCGCCGGGGGTCTGCGCGCCACGCACCAGCAGCTCGCACACGAGGGCCAGCTCCTGAGGTGTGAGCTTGAGAGTTCCGAACTCGGTGTTGCAGAAGCGGTGCTGGTATTTCGGCACCCGACTGCCGAACCCGGATTTCTCGATCACGAGATGCTTGCGGGCGAGCTGATCGAGCGTGTTCTGAACCGTCGTCTCGTCCAGGTCCATGACCGGGTCGCGGTTGCTCTTCTGGTTACACGCCAGAACCAGAGCGTTGAGCGACAGGGGATACTGATCGGGCGTCGTGATCTGCTTCTCGATGAGGCAGCCGATCAGGCGCGCCTCGAGGGATGAGAGCTCGACTTTCATTCGCGCACCGCGCCCGGCATCACCATACGCGCACCCGCTCCGCAGGCGCGAGGTAGATCTTCTGGCCCGGCTTGACGCCGAATGCCGCGTACCACGGGTCGAGGTTGCGTACCGTGTCGGCCCGATACTCCGCCGGCGCATGGCCGTCGACGACGATCCTCTGCCGCAGCGCCGGCTCGCGGATCTTCTGCCGCCAGCTCTGACCGAAGCTGAGGAAGAACAGCTGCTCGGGGGTGAAGCCTGCGGCTGCCGGCGCAGGCTTGTCCTTCTGCGTGAGCCGCCAGGCGTCATAGGCGACCGAGAGCCCGGCGACATCGGCGATGTTCTCACTCAGTGTCTGCCTGCCGTTGACGTGGATGTCGGGCAACGGCCGGTAGGCGTCGAACTGGGCGACCAGCCGCTCGCCGGCGGCCCGGAAATGCGCGAAGTCGCTCGGGGTCCACCAGTTGAGGAGCCGCCCGTCGGCGTCGAAGAGCGCACCCTGGTCGTCGAAGCTGTGACTGATCTCGTGTCCGATGACGGCGCCGGTGGCGCCGTAATCCATGACCGGATCCCGCTCGGGGTCGAAGTACGGCGGCTGCAGCATCGCGGCGGGGAAGTTCAGGGCATTCATCGCCGGGAGATTCACGGCATTCACCGTCTGCGGCGTCATGCACCACTCGGAGCGATCGACCGGCTGCGCGAGCTTCGCGAGGTTATAGTGAAGCTCGAACAACTCGGCGCGCCGGGCATTGCCCAGGGCATCGCCGCGGATGACCTCGAGGCCCGAATAATCGCGCCACTTGTCCGGGTAGCCCACCCCGACCTTCAACGTATTCAGCTTGGCCTTCGCCTTCTGGCGCGTCCCGGGCGTCATCCACTCGAGCCGATCGATGCGCGCGGCGAACGCCGCCACGAGGTTGCGCACCAGGCCTTCCGCGCGCGCCTTCTCGCTCGGCGGAAAGTAGCGCTGCACATAGAGCTTGCCCACCGCCTCGCCGAGCGCCGCGTTGGTCTCGTCGACCGCGCGCTTCCACCGGGGGCGCAGCTGCGGCGTGCCGGAGAGAGTCCGCTCGTGGAACGCGAAGTGCTCCTGCACGAAGGCCTTCGGCAGATAAGCGGAGGCGTGCTCGATCGCATGAAAGCGCAGGTACTCCTTCCAGGTCTCGAGCGGCACGCTCATCGTGAGGGCGGAGAGCCCGATCACGGCGCCCGGCTGCCACACCACGAACCGGTTCTGTGCCTTAAGCCCCGCGGCCCCGAGGAACGCCTGCCAGTCGAGGCCCGGGGCACGCTGCGCGAAGTCCTGCCGGGCCCAGTGGTTGTTACCCTTCAGCACCTCTTCGGACTCGGCGCGACTCGAGTGGACCCGTGCCATGCGCCCCTCGAGCTCGAAAATGCGGCCGGCCGCCCCCGCCGCATCCGGCAGGTGCGCGAGCGTCAATACGGCCGCGATGTGCGCCTGGTAGCGGCTGCGCACCTCGGCCATCTTGGCCGACTCGCCAAGGTAATAGTCGCGGTCCGGCATCCCGAGACCGCCTTGCAGCAGAAACGGCGCATAGCGGCTGGGATCATCGAGGTCCTGAGCCACCCAGAGGCCGAGGAAATTGTCGGTGTGCAGGCTCGTGTTGTTCAGCACATCGACGTCGGCGCGGAGCGTCGCACCCAGCGCCCGCGCGAGCCCCGCGCGGTCGGCGATGGAGTCGACGCTTCTCAGGGCGGGCTCAAGAGGCCGAAGGCCCTTGCTCTCGATCGCCGCCTCGTCCATGAAGCTCGCGTAGTAGTCGCCGATCTTGGCCGCCTCGGAGCCGGCGGCGGCGCCATCGGCGGCTGCGCGGATGAGATCCACCGTGCGCTGCGTGGTGAGCTCGGCCAGCATCGCGCTGGTTCCGTAGGAGCTGCGGTCGGGCGGGATCTCCGTCGCCTTGAGCCAGTTGCCGTTGGCGTAGCGGAAGAAGTCTTCCCCGGGCGCCGCCGCGCGATCGATGCCGGCGAGGTCGAGGCCGTGCGGGACGGAGCCGGGCGAGGCGGCGGCGGGCGGGCCCGCAGCCGGCGTGAGCGCGGCCAGGGCGGCGGCCACGGTGAGGGGGCGCGCAAGCTGCGAGCGGGGCGGGCGATGCATTGTGTTAGTTTTCCTCCGAGCTTAGGCGGCGCGGCATGCGCCGGGGCCGGCTAGTCTACACGGGCCGAGGGTGTTGAACCCGTGCGCGCGCTGCGTGAATACTCCGTTCTGCAGGGGCTGAGCAGGGCGGGGCCGATGAGAAGCAAGAGCGTGCTGGCCGCCCTGCTGACCATCGCTTCGGCGTACCCCCCGGGCGTCCCGGCATGGGGTGGGCTGGGACATCGCACCATGGGTGCGATCGCGGACCGGCTGCTCGGCCCCACCGCGCGCGCCGGAGTGGCGGAACTCCTGAGCGGCGATGTGGACAAGCTCGGCGCGCCTTCGGGACGGCGCACGCTCGAGTCGGTGTCCGACTGGGCGGACGAGATCTCCGGCACGCCGGCCTCACGGCCCCGCTGGCACTACGACGACGCCCCCGTTTGCGGCAGCGCGCCGAAGACGCGCTATTGTCCGGAGGGGCAGTGCAGTACCGGGCAGCTCGAGCGGCTCCTGACCGTGGTGGGGGACACGCACGCCACGAAACGGGAGCGGAACGAGGCGCTCAAGTGGGTCGTGCACCTGGTGGGTGACGTCCACCAGCCGCTGCACGCGGCGGACAACGCCGATCGCGGCGGCAATCTCGTCACGGTGGCGCTGGCAGGCGTGCGCACTCGCGGGCGCGAAAGCCTGCACCGCGCCTGGGACAACGAGTTGGTGGGGCAGGCGCTCAAGACGGGCCGGCACCGGCGGGTGCCGGCCGACATCGGAGCCCTGGCGGTGGAGGCGGGGAGGCTGACCGGCCGTGCCGGGCCGGGCACGCCGGACGGCTGGGCCCTCGAATCGAATGAGCTGGCGCGCACCGTGGCATACCACTACCCTGCATTCGTCTGCGGGACCGTACCGTCGCAAATCGTCGTGTTGGATCGCGACTATCAGGCGCGCGCCGCGGCGATCGTGCGCGAGCGGCTGCTGCTGGCCGGCGCGCGGCTCGCCGGCGTGCTGAATGAGAGGCTGGGGCGTCGAGTCCGCGGGACACCTTAAGCCCGCCGGGGCAGTCGTCAGGGGAGCTCGTGATGGGTGCAGGCAATTTTCTCAAGGGCATCGCGCTGGTGCTGGGCGGTGGGCTCGGCCTCGCACACGCCGAGGACGCCCCGCCCTGGACCAACGCGCTCACGAAAGAGGCCATGACGAGCGGCTTTGAGGCCAAGCTGCCGCCCCACGCAGCGATGGTGCTCGGGCTCGCGAAGAAGGGCGAGAGCATCGCCGTGAGGCAGCTCGTCAGCCGTGCGGGGCAGAAGGTCCACACCTTCAACGTCGTGGTCGCCGACAAGGGCGACATCGTCGTGTTCGTGGTGAATGAGAAGGAGCAGTCGACGGTCGCGTACCGGCTCACCGCCCGTGGCAGGCTCCGCAGGGCCGTCTCGTACCAGACCGGTGGCGAGCCGCACGAGCTGGCCGCTTCTGAAGCGCAGCCCGGCCTTGCGCGCGAGATCCGCTACTGGTCCGATTACGCGGCCGGAGGGAGCGCTCCCAGGCCGCCGAGCGCGCAGCAGCCGGTGAAAGCCCCAAATCCGGCAGGGGTCCCGAAGCCGGCGGATTCTCCCAAGCCGCCGATGAGCCCAACAACCCCTTGACGCGGCGCCTGAAGGCTTCGCAGCGGGTGCCCGTGCTAGGCTAGGCCCTGCCCACAGGAGGAGCCGAGCCGTGAATGCCCGCGACGAGCGTTTCGCCGCCGCCACAGAGCGCGCCCAGCCTTCGCCACCCCATGATGAACTCGGGAGCTCCTCGTCGGCTCTGACCGACGGCGGGGCCCTCGAGAGCAGCTCCTTCGACTATTGGCTTCTTTCCAGGCTGCGCTCGTCTCTCGGCGATCCACCGGTGGAGTTCGCGATGGCGAGCGGCGTGCGCGTTGGGCCGGGGGACGGGACACCGGTGGCGCGGGTGACTTTCGCAAGCCGGGCGGCGCTCGCGTCCACCATGGCCGATCCGTGGCTGCGCTTCGGCGACGCCTACAGCGACGGCCTCGTCGCCATCGATGGCGATCTGGTGAACCTTCTCGAGAGCGTCTACCACTCGAGCAGCTCGGGCGGCGGGCGCGCCTCGCTGCTGCGCCGCGCCGCCGGGGCGCTGCGCCGCCCGCGCACCAACACTCGCTCCGGATCGCGCGACAACATCCACCACCACTACGACATCGGCAACGACTTCTACGCGCTGTGGCTCGGCAGCACCATGGCGTACACCTGCGCCTATTACCCGAGCCCCACGGCAAGCCTCGACGAGGCGCAGACGGCCAAGATGGATCATGTCTGTCGGAAGCTGCGGCTCGAGGCCGGCGAGCGCGTGGTGGAAGCCGGCTGCGGCTGGGGCACGCTGGCCCTGCACATGGCGCGTCACTACGGGGTGCGGGTGCGTGCCTTCAACATCTCGCACCAGCAGCTGCAGTACGCGCGCGAGCGGGCGGCGCGCGAAGGGCTCGCCTCCGCGGTCGAGTACGTCGAGGACGACTACCGCAATATCAGCGGCCGTTACGACGCCTTTGTATCGGTCGGGATGCTCGAGCACGTCGGACCCGAGAACTACACGACGCTCGGGCAGGTCGCGCACCGCTGCCTCGACGGCCGTGGTCGCGGACTCATCCATTCCATCGGCCGCAACCGTCCGGCACCGATGCAGCCCTGGATCGAGAAGCGCATCTTCCCGGGAGCCTATCCGCCCTCGCTCGCCGAGATGATGCGCATCTTCGAGCCCTGGAACTTCTCGGTCCTGGACGTCGAGAACCTGCGGCTGCACTACGCGCAGACGCTGCGTCACTGGCTCGCGCTCTACGAGGCGGCCAGTGAGCGGGTGCGCAGGATGTTCGACGAGAAGTTCGTGCGCATGTGGCGTCTCTATCTCGCCGGCTCGGTCGCCGGTTTCGCCTGCGGCACGCTGCAGCTGTTCCAGGTGCTGTTTGCGCCGGGCGAGAGCAACGACATTCCGTGGACGCGCGCGCACCTGTACACCGGCTGAGCGGCCCGGCGCATGCGCTCGTGTGACGTGCTCATCGTCGGCGGCGGGCCGGCCGGCTCGAGCGCCGCCTGGCAGCTGCGGCGCGCCGGCGCGGACGTCCTGGTGCTCGACCGCGAGCGCTTCCCGCGCCTGAAGCTCTGCGCCGGCTGGATCACGCCCGAGGTGGTGCGCGATCTCGAGATCGACCTCGAGGCCTACCCGCACCGGCTGCTGACTTTCCCGCGGCTGCGCGTGCACTGGGGAAGGCTGCAGGTACCGATACCCTGCGTGCAGCACTCGATCCGCCGCTTCGAGTTCGACGCGTGGCTCCTCGAGCGCTCGGGCGCGCCGTTCGAGCAGCACAACGTGCGTCACATCGCCGCCGACGGCGCGGGCTTCGTCGTCGACGACGCCTTCCGCTGCCGCTGGCTGGTCGGCGCCGGCGGCACGCGCTGTCCGGTGTACCGTACGCTCTTCCGCGACTTGAACCCGCGAGCGAGCGAGCTGCAGATCGTCACGCTGGAGCACGAGTTCCAGTACGACTGGCGGGATTGCGACTGTCACCTGTGGTTCTTCGAGGAGGGACTGCCCGGTTACTCGTGGTACGTGCCGAAGGAGAACGGCTGGCTCAACGTCGGGGTGGGCGGCATCGCCGAGCGCATGAAGCGCAGCGGGCAGGACATCCGGGCGCACTGGGCGCACCTCGCGGCCACGCTCGAGGGACGCCTTGCTCCCGGCGCCCGCTACGAGCCGACCGGCTACAGCTACTACCTGCGCGGCCGTGTCGAAGTCGTGCGCCGCGACAACGCCTTCATCACCGGCGATGCGGCCGGACTCGCGACTCGCGATCTGGGCGAGGGCATCGGCCCTGCGGTGCGCAGCGGCCTGCGCGCGGCGCAGGCGATCACCGACGGCAAGTCCTACCGGCTCGATCATGTGAGCAGCGCCAGCGTGATGAGCATCGGCCGCAGTATGCTCGGGCGCGCAGCCGGCGCCGGTGTGTTTTCCGGGCGCAGCCCGCGCGTGCCCGGCGGAGGACCCGCACATGGCCTACGTCACCGTGATCAATGAGCACCAGCACGTGCAGCAGATCGTCTCGGGGCATCATCACCTGACGGCCGACGCGCCGGTCGCCGCGGGCGGGAGCGATGCGGGATTCGCGCCGCGCGAGCTGCTGCTCGCGAGCCTCGGGGCCGATACTGCGATGGCGCTGCGCAAGCACGCCGTCCAGAACGACTGGACGCTCGGGAAGATCACGGTCGGCGTGCGCTGGTCGCGCAACCCCTCGGGAGCCGATCACATCGAGCGGCGACTGTCGTTCGGCCGTCCGCTGACTGCGCAGCAGAAGGCGCGGCTGCTCGAGGTCGCCGCCGCCACGCCGGTCGCGAGTCTGCTGCGCGCGGGGATTGCGATCCAGTCGTCCGTGATCGACTGAGCGCTTCAGATCGCCGGCTCGCGCGCCGCGCCCGGCGCATCGAGCTCGCCTAAGCTGCGACCGCGTGACTCGCGCCCGTAGAGCGCAATGAGGATCGTGGAGCCGACCGCCGGCACCGCGATCGCGGTCACGGCCGCCGCAAGCGGCGGCACGCCCGCGACCACGCTCAAAGCCTGCGCCGCGAGTCCGCCGAGCTTGCTGCAGGCGGCGACCCAGCCGGTGGCGCGGCCGCGGATGCGCAGCGGATAGTTCTCGGCCGCGTAGGGCAGCAGCATCGAGATCACCCCGCTCGAGCCGAGAATGATCAGAGCGACGGGGATGAGGGGGTGCGACATCTCTCCGGCGCCGAGCTGCTGCAGGGTGAGCCCCAGCATTCCGAGCACCATGACGCCGGTCATCGCGACCAGCGACCACTTGGTGCTCCAGGCGCTGAACAGCCAGGCGCAGACGACGATGGTCGGAGCCGCGATGAGCGTGGATCGGGCGATGAGCGCGCTCGAGGCGCCGACGCTGCGCCCCTCGGCGATGAGCGCCGCCGGCAGCCACAGCAGCAGGCCGAAGTTCACCAGGCCCCAGGCGAGCGCTGCGAGGGTCAGTGCGGCGGTGACGCCGAGGAATCCGCGCCCCACCGGAGGAACGGGCGCGTGACTCTCGGGCTCGGTCGCGGCGGCCGCGCTCACCACGCTCGCAGGGCTCAACTCGACGCCGAACCGCGCGAGCGTGGCGCGCGCGAGATCTGCGCGACCCATCTGCTGCAGGAAACGCGCCGACTCCGGAATCAGCGGGCTCAGCGCGACCAGGATCAGGCCGGTCGGCAGGTTGAGAAACCACATGATGCGCCAGCCGAAGATCGGCTGCAGCAGCGCCGAGAGGGAGCTCGCCGCGAAGAAGCCGCCGAGAGCGCCGATACCGCCGACGACCACCAGAGTCCACCCGCGGTGCCGCGTCGGCATGATCTCGGCGAGCAGCGCGTAGGCCACCGGCAGCATGCCGCCGGCGGCCGCACCCATCATGAAGCACATGGCGACGTTCCACCAGAAATCCGGCATCGCGCCGCAGATGGAGGTGCCGACAAAAAGAACCGAAGACAACACGATCGAAGCGCGCCGCCCGTAGATGTCGGCCATCACACCCCAGAGGCAGGAGCCGACGACAGTGCCGGCGAGCGCCGCGAACGGCAGCCACGACACCAATCCCGCGCTCACGTGGTATTCGGTGCGCATTCCCGGCGTCACGAACCCGAGACTCGCCGGCTTCATGATGTCGATGACGAGGGCGAGCGCGAGAAGGCCGGCCACGCGCCAGTGCGCCGCGGTCAGCGGCGCATTCTCGAGCGGCGCGATCACATCGATCGGCAGGGACTCCTGCTCCGGCGCGGACTTCGGCAGCAGCCCGAAGGCCGCGAGTCCCGCCCCCACCACGATGGCCGCCATGCCGAGCAACATGCCCGGCTCCATGGGCATGCCCGCGAGGATGTAGCCGCTGCCGCGGGCCATCAGGAACATCGGCAGGTGGAGCACCACGCCCGCGGTGACGAGCGTGCAGCCCAACCAGAAGGCGATGCTGTTGCGCCGCTCGGCGATGAGGACCGCCCGCACCCCCCTCGCTCCCCCCGGTCAGGCGGCGAACAGCTGGCGACCGATGTCGCGGAAGGACTTGAACTCGAGCGCGTTGCCGGTGGGGTCGCGGATGAAGAGCGTCGACTGCTCTCCGGGGGTGTTGGCAAAACGGGTGCAGGGCTCGATGACCCAGTCGACCGGGTGCCCGCGCAGTCTCCCCGCCAGCTCGCTCCAGTCGCCGGGCTCGAGCACCACCCCACAGTGCGGCACCGGCACCCCCAGACCCTCAACGGCGTTGAAATGCGCGTCGACGCGCCCCCGCGGTCCGAGCTGCCGGTTGAGATGGCAGACGAACTGATGCCCGAACATGTTGAAGTCGACCCAGTCGGCGGCGCTGCGGCCCTCGGAGCAACCGAGCACCCCGCTATAGAAGCGCCGCGCCTCCTCGAGATCGCGGACCTGCACGGCGACGTGAAAGGGGGTGAGGAGGGTGCGGCTCACCTAAGGGAGGATACCAGAGGCATCCCTGCGCCGCCGGTGCGTCCCTGCACCGGCGGGGGCGCGTCCCTGCGCCCGGGGCGGCGCGTGTCAGCGCGCCGCTCACTTCCCTACGCCGCCGGAGCCTCCGTGCGCCGGCGGTCAAGAGTAGAAAGAACGACCTCGAAGACGTGGAAGGTGAGCCTTCGAGAAGGCTACGCCTTCAGGACGCCGCGCAGAGGGGCTGACAGTGTGGCCGTCCCTTGGGAGTGTCCGGCCACCCTTCGAGCCCTCTGATCACAGTGCATCCTTCCGTTTCCGAGGCCGTTAAAAACGCGTCAGACCGGGTGGGGGGTCATCTCGGACGACGCGATCTGGCAAACCCTTCTTGTGCTCGTACATCGCCTGTTCGGCGCTCTCCAACAGCTTGTCGATACTCAGCGGACGGCGCGGATTGAAGTGCGCGACGCCGACGCTCAGCGACAGCGGCGGCAGGTCCGTGCCGCCCTCCTGCGGAGTGCGGGCCGCGCGCAGCAGAATCGCACCGCGCGAGGCGTACTGCGGACTCATCGTGAGCGTGGCGAACTCATCCCCGGAGAGGCGCCCGAGCACTTCGTACACTCCGTAGCTCGGGAACAGATCCCGCATGAAATTCCCCATCTGGCGGATCATGACATCGCCGGTGGAGCGGCCCATGGTCTGGTTGATCCGCTCGAGGTGGTTCAGGTCGAAATAGATGAGATGGGCGGCGCGCACATCGCGGCTTGCGACGTCGAGCAGCCTCGTGCCCGACTGCACGAACCCGCGCCGGTTGAAGAGGCCGGTCAGCTCGTCGGTGAGCGTCACGCACCGGAGCGAATGCACCATGTTGAGTAGCGTTGTCAGCTGCATCGAGATCCGCTGTCCGCGGGAGAGCCCCTGCAGGTGCAGCAGATCCGACAGCAGCTGCGTGACGCGTACGTCGTCCCCTTCGACAGCGGCGGCGCGCAACTCGCCCGCCAGCTCACTATTACGGGTGCGCGGCGTCCCCTCGGCGGACCGTTGCACCGAGCCCGTGTCCATTATGAGATTCCCCGGCAGCCAGACGCGATATGTCAATAGACGATGGTCCAAGCATAGTCGGCTGCTGCTCTGCGCCAAAACGGCGAACGCCCCAAATGAGGATGGGCGGCGGTCGCGTCGGAGGATCAGGAATTTCCCGATGGCGGCGCGACGCCGCGCCACAGCTTCAGGTTAGATCACAGCTTCAGGTTAGATCACAGCTTCAGGTCAGATCACAGCCAGGTCAGATCACAGGTGTGTCACCGCTCACGGCGCGCCCGGTCACGCCTGCGTCACGCCGCTGCGGATCGCGTAGCGCACCAGGCTCGCGGTGTCGTGAATGTCGAGCTTCTGCATGAGCTTGGAGCGATGCGACTCCACCGTCTTGGCGCTGATCGCGAGGCGCGCCGCGATGGCCTTGGTGGAATGGCCTTCGGCGATCAGCTGCAACACCTGGCGCTCGCGCACCGACAGCGCGTCGGCCGAGTGCTGCGGCGTGAGGTAGGCCTTGGCCACGGCGCCGGCAACCCCGGGGCTCAGGTATACCTCGCCGCGGCAGACCCCTTCGATGGCCTGCACCAGATCGCGCGCGGCCTGACTCTTCAGGACGTAGCCCTTGACGCCACAGCGCAGGGCCTCGGTGACGTACTGCTGCTCGTCGTGCTGTGTCAGCACCACGAGCTTCACGCGCGGACAGATGCGCGCCAGCTCGAGCGCCGCGTTCAGCCCGTTGAACTGCGGCATGCCGATATCGAGCACGGCCACATCGGGGTTCTCGCTGCGCACCAGACGTACCGCCTCGCGGCCGTCGGCGGCCTCGCCGGCGACCACGAAGCCCGCGCTCTGCAACAGCGTCTTCAAGCCCTGCCTGACGAGTACGTGATCGTCGGCGAGCACGAGTCGTATGCCCATCGTCACCTTCCCAGGGGCAGATTAAACTTGATCTGCGCGCCCTGCCCAGGGGCGGAGACGATGTGCAGCGTTCCTCCCAGCGCGCCCAGCCGCTCGCGCATGCCACGCAGGCCCAGTCCGCCGCGGCGTACGCACGACTCGACCTCGAAGCCGACGCCGTCGTCGCTGATCAGACAGCGCAGCGAATCGAGCTCCTGATCGATCTCGATGACAATGTGCGCTGCCTTCGAGTGACGCGCGGCGTTGGTGAGCGCTTCCTGGACCACGCGGTACAGCGCCGTCTCCACCGGCGCCGGCAGGCGCTGCGTGATGCTGGAGCGCACGTCAACCGGAATGCGCGTGCGACCCGATACCGCTGCCGCGAGGAACTCGATCGCGGCGAGCCAGCCGAGGTCGTCGAGCACCATCGGCCGCAGCTCATGGGACAGGTGCCGCAGCTGCTGCTCGGCCTGATCGAGGACCTGCTGGCACTCCTGGATCTTGGGTGCGGCCGCGGGTATCTCGCGCGCCACCGCCGCGAGCTGCAGGTGCACGGACACCAGCAGCTGCCCCGAATCGTCGTGCAGGGCGTGAGCGATGCGCCGGATCTCCTGCTCGAGCATCTCGTTGATGTGCCGCCAGGCGATCAGCGAGTCGCGATAGCCCCGATGGGTCATCTCGAAGGGCGACAGGGTCTCGGCGAGGAAAGTCTCCGCCGAGTCGATCAGCAAGCCCGGGTCGCGAGGAGCGCGGTCGTCGGAGGCGAGGGTACGTAACGCCCGGCTGTGCACGCCCACCAGCTCCGGAATGCTCCGGCCGTCGGCCAGCGCCTTACGCCCGAGCTCGTACCCACGCGCGAGCAGCGCCTCGCCGCCGTACGCCACGTAAGCCGCCAGCGCCTCGCGGTAATCCGAATCCAGCAAGTCGGGCTTCGGACGTATGGCGCTCATGCCCATGTGCCTTCAGCTCGCGCGCGCCACCACCACCAGGGCGTCATCGTTCCTCTGGCAGTGATGGGCCATGATGTGATCGGCCAGCGGCTGCGCCGAGGCGCCGAAAGCGAGGCCCTCGGAGAAGTGCCGGTTGATCCCATCGGTGGCGAATATCAGCGTGTCCCTCGGTCGGAGGGGAATAGCAGAAGCGTGTAGCGCAGGCAAATCGCCGTAGCCGAGCACGCCGGGACGCACCAGCAGCTCCTCGCGCGGGGTAGCGTGGCCGTTGGCGTGGAAGACGACGCCGACCACATTGCCGACGCCAAGCCAGCTCAGGGTGGCCTGACGCAGATCGATGCTGGCGATGCTCAAGACCACGCCACGGGTTCCGCGCAACGTCACGTGACAGCGCATCAGCAGACCCGCGAGGTTCTCCTGCGGGTGGCGCAGGATGGTGTCGGCGGCGAGCCGCGCGCTCGCCGCAGCCTCCTCGCCGTGACCGATGCCGTCGATGGCCGCGACCAGCACGCCGCCACCGCGGTCGTAGTAGTGCACCACCTCGAGGTCGCCGGATACCCGCTGCCCCGGCGCGGCGCTGCCGGCGATCCCCAATTCCAGGCTCAGGGGAGCCATTTGGTCACCGTCACGGTGGTGCCACCGCCGGCGCGGGAGTTGATGTCGAACTCATCCATCAGGCGGCGCACGCCGGGGAGCCCGAGTCCCAGGCCGCCGGAGCTCGAGTAGCCGTCGCGCAGTGCCTGCGCGATGTCGGCTATCCCCGGACCCGAGTCGCTCGCGATGATGGTGATGCCCACGGCGCCATTGGCCCCGTTGGCCGGCTTGAGCGTGACGCTCCCCGGGTTGGCATAAGAGACGATGTTGCGCGCGAGCTCGGAGATGGCGGTCGCGATCAGCGTCGCCTCACTGACGGTAAAACCCGTCTGCAGCGCCACCGCCCGACCCTGCTGTCGGGCTGTGACGACGTCCTTGTCCGATGCGATCCGTATCTGGGTCTCTGCGGCCAAGGGCAACACCGCACCTTCAGTTCATGCCGCGCGATTTCTGCTGCAGGTACGCCAGGCCTTCCTCCAGATCGAGCGCGGTGGGGACGTCCTCCAGCGTCAATCCGAGTTGTACCATCGCGAAGGCGACCTCCGGCTGGATACCGACGATGACGGTAGCGGCGCCGCGCAGGCGGATCATGTGCGAGATCTCGAGCAGTGTGCGGGAGGCAAAGGAATCCATCACGTCCATCGCGGTGACGTCCACGATGACTCCCGACGAGCGGAAACGCACCACCTGCTGTACGAGCGCGGTACGCAGCTCGAGGAGATCGGCATCCGACAGGGCCGCCTGGATGGTCGCGATGAGGACGCTGCCCTGCTTGAGAATCGGTACTTGCACCCGGGATTCCCTGGCTAACGGGCCTCGCTCTGCGGGGAGACCTTGTAGCCGAGCAGCCGCTCGGCCTGCTCGATGCCGCCTTGCAGGTCGCCCACGGTGTTCATCTTGCCGAGTTCCACCCCGATTGTAACGAGAGTCTGCGCGATCTCGGGCGACAGGCCGGTCACGATCACGGTAGCGCCCAGCAGCCGCGAGGCTTCCACCGTCTGCACCAGGTGATTGGCGACCGTGACGTCCATCGCCGCGACGCCGGTGATGTCGATGACGACCACCTTGGCGCGGTTGGTGCGAATCCCCCGCAGCAGCTGCTCGGTCAACTGCCGCGCGCGCTGCGGATCGATGACGCCGATGATCGGCAGGATGAGCAGCCGCTCGCGCACCTGTAACACGGGCGTCGACAGCTCGCGGATGGCTTCCTGCTGCTGGCGGATGACGCGCTCGCGCTCCTGCACGAAGCCGACCGCCACGGTGTTGGCAATGCGGTTGGCCGCGGGCTCGTACGCATCCAGAATGCGGTTGAGCTTCTCGAAGTCGGTCTGGTACTTGGCGAACAGCGACCGCGCCAGCACGTCGCGCAGCAGCAGCACGATGCCCACCACTTCGTGGGTCTCGACGCCGCGGGGGATGATGCGCTCGGAGAGATTGCGCGCGTAGGCCTGCAGTGCCTCGAAGGTGCCAGTCTCGAGAGCCGCGACGTAGCTGTCGTACACCGAGGTGGCTTCCGCGAAGATCTCCTCCTGAGTCATCGCGGTCAGCAGCTGCGCCTCGGCGATGCGCGCCACCCACTCCTCGCGCAGCAGCGTGCGGTTCTGGCGCAGGTGCGCGACCAGCTCCCGCAGCAGCTCGATCTTCGGCTCGGTGCGCGCCAGGTCAGGCGTGCGGGTTTTTTGCGCCACGGAGCCCCGCGGCGGGTTCTTGTCACTCTGCATGCAGACCTCCCAAGGCAAAAGCCGGCCTGGCGGGACCCCCCAGCACGGCATAAGGTGAAGTAACAGCTTCGCGTGGTGCGGGGCATCAGGAAAGCCCCGGTCACGGGTCAGGTAAACACCCTAGTGGAAATACATCGAGGACGTAACCAATTGATTTTGCAGACCTGAACAGCGAGCGTGGCCTTCACCCTGGCTAGTCGGGCATGGCTCGTTTACGCCTCGTCACGTACTCGCGCAGCGCCTCGTCCCGGGCCGGATCGAGCGGCGGCGGCTGGTAAGCCTCGAGCAGGCTCTTCCAGCGCCGATTGGCGCGCTGCAGCAGATCGCGCCCCCCTTCGGCGCTCCACTGCTCGAAGGAGTTGTTGTCGGCGAGCTCGAAGTCATAGAAGGCGCTCTGGTAGTTGGCGAGGGTGTGGGCCGAGCCGAGGTAGTGCCTGCCCGGCCCGATCTCGCGGAAAGCCTCCAGCGCGAAGCCGTTGTCATCGAGGGCGATGCCGCGCGCGAGCGTATGGAACGCACCCAACTGATCGCCGTCCATGACGAATTTCTCGTAGCACATCGCCAGCCCCGCCTCGAGCCAGCCCGCCGCGTGCAGCACGAAGTTCGCGCCCGCGAGGAACGCCGGCCACATCGAGTTCGCGCTGTCGTAGGCCGCCTGGGCATCGGCGATCTTGGACGCGCAGAGATTCCCGCCGCAGCGCAGCGGCACGCCGAGCCGCCGCGCCAGCTAGCCGATCGATAAAGGGCACGCACACCGGCGCCTGGTTGGCCGCGGCGTAGGTGCGGATCACCCGGCTGGCTTCACCGTCGAGCACGAGCGGCGAATTGACGTTGACGTTGCCGAGGATCACGCAGTGACTCTCGACGAAGTCGGCCCCGAACAGCAGCCGGCACATCTCGATGGAATCGGCGGCGCGCGCGGCGCTCGTGACCGAGCCCATGAACGGCTTGTCGGAGTAGCGGATGTGCGCGTACACCATGTCGAGGTGGCGCTTGTTGACCGGCACGTCGACCGGCTCGCACACCGTGCCGCCCGAGTGGTGCAGCCAGGGCGAGGCATAG
This sequence comes from Gammaproteobacteria bacterium 13_2_20CM_66_19, assembly GCA_001914695.1. Classification (GTDB taxonomy): domain Bacteria; phylum Pseudomonadota; class Gammaproteobacteria; order Steroidobacterales; family Steroidobacteraceae; genus 13-2-20CM-66-19. The sequence continues at coordinate 19,416 of MNCZ01000066.1, forward strand.
GTGAGCTTGACGAAGTTGCGGAAGTCCTCGAGCGTGCCGTAGCGGCGCCCGCCGTCGAGGTCCGACACGAACGGCGGGCCGTAAGCGGGGGCAAACACCGTGTGGCTTGCGCCGATCTGGACGCTCCTCGCGGGATTGCGCGCGTGTTGGGTGAATTCGCGCGGTGCCGATCGGCGCAGCTGATCGGCGTGGCGCTCGACCGCAACGAGCCCTTCCTCGGACAACAGCTCGTACGGCGGGATCGTCCGGGTGAGGTAGGGCTTCGGCGGCGGGCGGCGTGGCGCGCGCTTTCCGACGTGCCACGCGGGCGCTCGGGCGGGCGCGTCGCGGCGCGGGCGGCTCCGGTGCGGACATCGGCTCATCTCCTCGAAGCTCTTGATTCGCCCCAGCGCGTCGTCTAGCGTCCGCCGACCGCCGCCGCGTGCACGCCCGTACGCCGCATGGAGAGTCCCATGTCCCGGCTGTCCCTGTCGCTGCCGCTCGGCTCGCTGCTGCTCGCCCTGCTCTGGACCCGCTCGCCGTGCGCTGCGCCGCAGCCGCCGCTGCCGGCGATCGACCTGCCGCACTCATACTACTACCGGGAGCTGTACCTGCCACAGCTCACCAGCGGCCCGAGCAGCCTCGCCTGGGCGCCGGACTCGCGAGCCCTGGTGTTCTCGATGGCAGGGTCGCTCTGGCGGCAGCGGACCGATTCAACACTCGCGGAGCAGCTGACGGACGGTCCGGGATACGACTACCAGCCCGACTGGTCGCCGGACGGACGCTACATCGTGTACGTGTCCACACAGGGGCAGGCGATGGAGCTGTGGCTGCTCGAGCCGGCATCGGGTCGCACGCGGCAGCTGACTCACACGGGTGCGGTCAACGTCGAGCCGCGCTGGTCTCCCGACGGCGGACGGATCGTCTACGTGTCGACGGCCTACCACCGGCACTTCCACGTGTTTGCCGCCGACTTTCGCGACGGCGAGCTCGGCGAGCCGGCGCTTCTCACGGGCGAGAACCAGAGCCCGCTGCCGCGCTACTACTACAGCGCCTACGACCACGAGATCAACCCGACCTGGACACGCGACGGCAAGTCGATCGTGTTCGTCTCCAATCGCGGCCGCATCCACGGCACCGGGGGCTTCTGGCGCGCCGCCGCCGTCGCGGGCGCAGAGCCGGTCGAGCTGCGCTATGAGGAGACCAGCTGGGGGGCGCGGCCGGACTTCTCTCCGGACGGCGCGCGGATCGTCTACAGCTCCTATCTCGGGCGCAACTGGATGCAACTGTGGCTGATGCCCGCCAGCGGCGGGGAGCCGTTTCCGCTCACCTACGGCGAGTGGGACGAGACGGGGCCGCGCTGGTCACCGGACGGTGCTCAGATCGCGTTCATTTCCAACCGTGGAGGCGACATGCAGCTGCGGCTGCTGCGGTTCCCCGCAGGCAACTCGCGCGCGCTCGAGGCGAGCAACCGCCGGCGCCTGCGTCCGAGCGGCGCCCTGCACCTCACGGTGCGGGACGAGCAGGGCTCACTCACCGCCGCACGCGCGGTGGTCACGGACGCGAGCGGGCGGTTCTACGCGCCCGCGCATGCCTGGACCCATCATGCGGAGTTCGACCGCAACGAGCAGCCGTTCGAGGCGCGCTACTTCCATACCGCCGGCGACGATGTGATCGAAGTCCCCGCGGGGACCGTGAGCATCGAGCTGATGAAGGGCCCGGCGCGTGCGCCCGAGCGGCGCACGGTTGAGGTGCATGCCGGCGCCACGACGGAGGTGGAGGCGATTCTCCGCGCGCGGCCCTGGCTCGACGGCAGCGAGCGGCGCTGGGTGAGCGCCGATGTGCACGTGCACATGAATTACGGCGGGCACTACCGCAACACCCCGGCGCACCTCGTGCTGCAGGCGCAGGCCGAGGATCTCGACATCGTCGAGAATCTCATCGTGAACAAGGAGCAGCGCATCCCCGACATCGCCTCGAGCGGGGTGGGGGTCGACCCGGCATCGACGGCCGGGACGCTCGTCGTGCACGGGCAGGAATTCCACACGAGCTACTGGGGCCACCTCGGCATCCTCGGCCTCCGGGGCGGCATCCTGCTGCCGGGCTACGCCGGCTACCCGAATACCGCTGCCGCGAGTCTCTCGCCAACCAACGCCGATATCGCGGATCTGGCCCACGCGCGCGGTGCGCTGATCGGCTACGTGCATCCGTTCGAAGAGGACCCGCAGCCCCTCACCCGAGCCGCCCACACCGACGCCGACGAGCTGCCGGTCGACGTCGCGCTCGGCAAGGTCGACTACATGGAGATCGTCGCGTTCGCGGACCATAAGGCGACCGCCGGCGTGTGGTACCGCCTGCTGAACCTCGGCTTCAGGATCCCGGCCGCCGCCGGCACGGATGCGATGGCGAACTACGCGACGCTGCGCGGCCCGGTCGGCCTGAACCGCGTGTACGCGTCGGTGGCCAACGGCCCGCTCAGGAGCGACGCCTGGCTCGAGTCGCTGCGCTCGGGGCGAACCTTCGCCACCAACGGACCGCTGCTGAACTTCTCCGTGGGCGGCCGGGCAATCGGCTCGACGGTGCCTCTGGCGCGCGGGCAACGCGTGCCGTTTACCGCAGGGCTGCGCTCCATCGTGCCGCTCGAGCACGCCCAGGTCGTCTGCAACGGCCGCGTGGCGCGCGAGCTCGCGCTCGGCGCCCACCGCGATGCGCTCGAAGTCAGCGGCACGCTGCCCATCGCCCAGAGCGGCTGGTGCCTGCTCCGGGCGTTCACCGCGGGGGCGGAGTATCCCATCCTCGACAACTTCGTCTACGCGACCACGAGCCCCGTGTACGTTTCGGTGCGCGGCGAGCGGCCGCGCTCGCTCGAGGACGCGCACTATTTCGAGGCGTGGATCGATCATCTGCTCGAGACCACCGCCAGCTATCCCGACTGGAATTCACCGGCCGAGAAGGCCGGGGTCCTCAGGGAGCTGAAGGAGGCCCGGGCCGTCTACGAGCGGCTCGAGTAGGGGAGGAGAGTCATGGCGTCCCCCGCCGCTCGCGCCACCGCGCCCGTGAGCGCGCGGCTGGTGCCGCTGGCGGTGCTGCTGCTGGCCGCGCACCCGGCACGCGGGGAAACCGGGCTGCTGCGCGATGTCGTGTTCACCGATTACACGCCGCTCTCCAGCAATCTGGAGCTCGCCAGGCGGCTGTTGACTCCGTTGGCCGCGGCGACTCTTCCAGAGCGGGTGGCGGGCTCCGGCAAGAGGCTTGCGGAGCAGCCGATCGAGCTCTCCGAGGAGCGGTTCATCGTCTACGTTCCGGCGGCGCCGCCCCGGCAGGGCTATGGGCTCCTCGCGTTCGTGCCTCCCTGGCCGGAGGCGAGCCTGCCGCCGCGTTGGGCCGCGACGCTCGATCGGCAGGGTGTCATCTTCGTGAGCGCGGCCCGATCCGGAAACGATGCGAGCGTGCTCGCCCGCCGCGAGCCGCTGGCGCTGCTCGCTGCTCACAACCTCATGCAGCGCTATCCGGTCGACCCGGAGCGCGTCTATGTCGGGGGCTTCTCGGGAGGAGCGCGCGTGGCGATGCGTCTCGCGCTCGGCTATCCGGATCTCTTTCGGGGAGCGATACTCAATGCCGGGAGCGACCCGATCGGCGGCGCGGAGATTCCCCTGCCGCCGAGGGATCTGTTCATGCGCTTTCAGAGCTCGACGCGTATCGTCTATGTCACCGGCGAGCGGGACGATCCTCATGTCAGCGACGATTCCGTGAGCATGCAGTCGATGCGGCACTGGTGTGTCTTCGGCCTGGAGAGCTTCACGACGCCTTTCGTCGGTCACACCGTCGCCGACGGCGCGGCGCTGTCGCGGGCACTGGAAGCGCTGCGGGCGCGAACGCCAACCGACCCGGACAAGCTCGCGCGCTGCCGGTCGACGATCGAGTCGGAGCTCGCGAAGAGCTTCCAGCGGGTGGAAGCGTTCATTGCAGGGGGCCGCGGCGCCGAGACGGAGAAGCTGCTGCACCAGCTCGACGCGCGCTTCGGGGGCCTCGCGGCGCCGCGCAGCCTCGAGCTCGCCCGGAAATACTTCACGAGCTCCCCGCCTTGAGTCCACGCGGAGCCGGTCAGCGGCGCGGGTTTTGCGCGCTGCGCGGGTGTCGCTAGACTAAGCCGGCAGTCTAAGGATATCGCCCGACAGTCATGGATATCGGCGCCATCGAGATACGCAGCCTCGATCGCGAGACCGTGAGGCAACTCTCGCAGCGGTCTGACGCTCCCGGCTTCCTGCAGCTCGCCGTGCACCTCGCGCTCCTCGGCGCGACCGCAGCCGGGGTCTTCGTGAGTCGGGGGACTGTGTGGCTCGCGCCCGCGCTGGTGCTGCACGGGATCGCCCTCAGCTTCCTGTTCTGCGCGCTGCACGAGACCATCCACCGCACGGCGTTCGCGAGTCGCTGGCCGAACGAGATCGTCGCCTGGGTTTGCGGCACGGTCCTCGTGCTGCCGCCGGAATACTTTCGCTGCTTCCATTACACCCATCACCGCTTCACGCAGGACCCGGCGCGTGATCCGGAGCTGGCGCAGCCCGGCCCGTCGACGCTCAAGTCGTACCTGTGGCGTGTCTCGGGGCTGCCGTACTGGCAGGATCGACTCACCGTCACGCTGCGTCACGCGCTAACCGGGCGCGTGACGGAAGCCTTCATACCGGCGGGGAAGTCCGCGCTCGTCGTCCGCGAGGCGCGGATACTGTGGGGCTGCTACCTCGTCGTCATCGCGCTCTCGCTCTATCTCCGCCGCGCGGACGCGCTCGTCTACTGGGTGATCCCGGCACTGCTGGGGCAGCCGTTCCTGCGGCTCTTTCTCATGGCAGAGCACATCGGCTGCGCCCTCAGCGACGACATGCTCGCCAACACGCGCACCACGTGCACCAACGCCGCGGTTCTTCTCCTCGCCTGGCGCATGCCCTACCATGCCGAGCACCACTGCGTTCCCTCCGTGCCGTTTCACGCACTCGGCAAGCTGAATGCGCTGGTCGGCGGGCGCGTACAGGTGAGGGCTGCGGGCTACCTCGCTCTGCATCGGGATCTGCTGCGCGACTTCATCGCGGCCAGCTCCGTGGCCCGCCGCGCGAAGCCCTGACTCAGGCGCGGTGCGGTGCGGTCAGGCGCGCGCCGGCGCTCGAGCCGGCCGCTCGGCCCCGGGGATCGTCAAGGCGGCCGACACGGCTGAAGCGAGCGCGAGCGCGGCCGCGATCCACAGCATCGTGCGCACCGTCGTGCTGAGTGAGTCCGCGATGATCGAGCGGACGCGCCGGCGCTCCTCATCCGAGAGGCTCGCCGGCATCGGCGGAATGACGAATCCACCGCGCGCCGCGTGCACCGCCTCGATGACCGCGGGCGAGGCGGCAGAGCTCTCGAGGTGCCGCTCCAAGGAGCGGTTGAAGGCGCCGAGCGCTACGGTGCCGAGCACCGCGATCAGCAGCAGGCTCCCGACGGATGCGACCGCATTGTTGATCCCGGAGGCGACGCCGGTCCGATGCGCCGGCACGGCATTCATGACGGTCGTCGTGAGCGGGGCCACCGTGATCGCCATCCCGAGCGCGAGCACGCTCATGGGCAACACAATGGCCGAGAGGGGGCCCGCGCCACTCCCGAGGAGCACGAAGCCGAGCGCCGTGAGGGCCGGGCCGACGATGAGAGGCCAACGAGCCCCGAACCGGTCGACGAGCCCGCCCCCCCAGCGCGCCAGGACACCCATCACGAGCGTGAACGGCAGGTACGCAGCTCCCGCGGCCGCTGCGGAATAGCCGCGGGCCTGGATGAGGAGGAAGGGGTAAAAGAAGAATGCTCCGCCGAGGGCGCCGTAAAGCAGCAGCGTGAGCAGGTTGACGCCGCTGAAGACGCGCGAACGGAACAACTCGAGCGGCATCATCGGCGAGCGGCTGCGCCCCTCGGCGAGCACGAAGCCGCCGAGCAACAGTGCTCCCGCGGTCACCGAGCCCACCACTGCGGCATCGCTCCAGCCGAGATCCGAGGCCGCGATCAGCCCGTACACGAGGCTTGCGAGGCCCGCGAACGCGAGCACGGCTCCAGGCCAGTCGATGCCGGATGGCGCATCCGGGTCGCGGCTCTCCGGCACCCGGCTGAGCGTGATCGACAGAGTGGGAATCGCGAGCAGCGGGTTGATCAGGAAGATCACGCGCCACGACCAATGATCCACCAGCCAGCCGCCGAGAAGCGGGGCCGCACCCGCGGCGATCGCCGAAGCTCCCGACCAGACGCCGATGGCAGCCCCGCGCTCCTTCTCCTCGAACGCCGCCCCGATGAGCGCGAGCGAGCAGGGTATGAGCAGCGCCGCCCCCACGCCCTGGACGACTCGCGCGGCGATCAGGACCTCGGCGTTCGCCGCGAGGCCACAGCCGAGCGAGGCCGCGGCGAAGATGCTCACGCCGATCACGAAGATCAGCCGGCGTCCGAACCGGTCCGCCGCCGCCCCGCCGACCAGCAGCAGGGCCGACATGCACAGCGTGTAAGCGTTGATGACCCACTGCATCGCCGCGAGCGTCGTGCGCAGGTCGCTCTCGATTTTCGGCAGCGCCACGTTGACCACCGACTCATCGATGAACGCGAGCGTCGAGCCCAGCACGGCGACCGCGAGCACCCAGGACTTAACTTCGGCGCAGCCGGGTACGCTCGGGCTCGAGCGGATCGCGACCTCGCCGCACGGCAGTGCTTTGGGATTGCTCACTTAGCTCACACCAGGCGAGCGGCGCCCGATGCCCCGTGGGGGCCGGCAAGCATCACGCTTCCGCGGCGCGCACGATGGCGGCGAGGCTCCGATCGACGTCAGCCTCGGTCGTCGCCCACGATGAGACACTGATCCTCATCGCGGTGTGCCCCTGCCAGATCGTACCCCCGCACCAGCAGGTGCCCTCGCTCTGCACGCGGGCAATCACCTCGCGCGTGCGCTCGGGGCTTCCGAAGGACACCAGCACCTGGTTCAGCACGACGTCGTTGAGTACGGGAAAGCCCTTGCGCGAGAGGCCCGCGGCGAACGCTTCGGCGAGCCGGCAGGTACGCTCGATGAGATCCTCGAGTCCCGCGCGCCCGAGCTGGCGCAGCGCCGCCCACACTTCGACACCGCGCGCGCGGCGCGAAAAGTCCGGCGTGTACTGGTAGGGAATGCGCGCCTCACCCTGGGCGAGATAGGCGGCTCCGACGGAGAGCGCCGCGCGCAGCGAATCCGCGTGGCGCGTCAACACCAGGCCGCTGTCATAGGGAACGTTCAGCCACTTGTGGGCATCGGTCGCCCAGGAGTCGGCGTTTTCGATGCCGCTGGCGAGGTGCGCGCGCGCCGGAGCAGCGGCGGCCCAGAGCCCGAAGGCACCATCGACGTGTACCCACGCCCCGCGGCTGCGGACGTGCTCGCAAATCTCGGCGACGGGATCGAAGGCACCGGTGTTCACGTTGCCGGCCTGCAGGCACACGATGGTGCGCTCGGTGATTGGCGGCATCTTCTCCCGGAGCATGCGCCCCTGAGCGTCGCAGGGCACGCGCGCGACCCGCTCGCGCCCGAGACCGACCATCGAGAGGGCCTTCTGCACGCTCGCGTGCACTTCCTCGCCGACCACGACGGTGATCGGCGGCGCGCCAAACAGGCCTTGGGCCTCGACGTCCCAGCCGGCGCGTGCCAGCAGGGCGTGGCGCGCGGCCGCGAGCGCCGAGAAGTTCGCGGCCGTAGCGCTGGTCACGAAACCGCCGCCACTGTCCCGGGGCAAATGAAACAGATCCTTCAGCCAATCCAACGCAACCTGTTCGAGCTTGGCGCCGATCGGTGAGCACGCGACCAGCCCCGCGTTCTGGTCCCAGGCGGAGGCGAGCCAGCTCGCCGCCACCGTGACTGGCAGGGAGCCGCCGGTGACGAAACCGAAGTACCGGCGCCCCGCCGAGGCCACCGTCGCGGGCGAGCCGAGCTCATCGAGCTCGGCCAGCACTCGGTCCGGGCTCGAGGCGCGTTCCGGCAGCGGACCGTCAAACCGGGCGAGTGCGGCGAGTGCCTCAGGGGAGGGCGCGACGGCGCGCGAATCGAGGGCGGCGAGGTAGCGCCGGGCTCTTCCTGATGCGTCGTCGAGAAGATCGCTCACGGCAGAATTGTATTAGGAACAGCACGCGGTCGTCCGCATTTTGCGGGAGCGTCACGCCCAATCCGGCTGCTGGCCCGCTCTCCACTTGATGCTGCAGCCCACGCTCGGTGTCTGTTGCTGCGGAACAGCGAGGCCGCCGAGCAGCGCCTCGGCTGCCGCGCGAAGATCCGAACCGGTGACCGGAGTCCTGTTCCCCGGCCGACTGCCGTCGAACTGCCCGCGATAGACGAGTCGCCGATCGCGATCGAACAGAAAGAAATCCGGAGTGCAGACGGCCTGGTAGGCTTTCGCCACCTCTTGCGACTCATCATATAAGTACGGGAAGGTGAAGCCCTTGAGCTTCGCGATCCGGCTCATCTCGGCGGGCGCATCCTCGGGATGGCTCTCGACGTCGTTCGAGCTGATCGCCACCGCAGCCAGGCCCCTTGGTGCGAAGTCGCGCGCGAAGGCGACGAACCCATCGAGAATGTGCTTCACGAACGGGCAGTGATTGCACATGAAGGCGATGAGGAGCGCGGGTGATGAGACAAAGTCTTCCGGGGCGACGGTTCGACCACTCATCGTGTCGCGCAACGCAAATCGGGGAGCTGCCGTGCCGAGAGGGAGCATCCGAGACTGTCGCCGCGCCATGAGCCGTCCTCGCAGATCGACACGCCGATGACACCACAGGCCGCGGATGATGATCGCCCGAGCCGGCCTCATTGTCGATAAACAGCGAGACGCTTGCGACATTCGCATCTCTCGAAAGTCAATATCGCAATTCTGCGACAGGGAGAGTTCACTGAAATTTCACAATTCGTCGCGAACTTCCGTTCGGGTCTATCACTCCAACCTGGACCACACAAGGAGGAGGGGACTCATGAGCAATTGGAAGATCCACAGTCGAATTCCCGCGCGCGCACTCATGGCGGCCACGATCGCGGTCGGGCTCGCTGCCTGCAATGCACAGATGTCCGCGTCGTCCACCGCCAACGTGCCCGATCCACCGGCGCCCGACGCGGACCTTCCTGAAATCGTGATTACGGCCCATGCGCTTCATCCCGGTGAACGAGCTGATGACGCGGCGCGGGGCTCGAAAGATCAGGGGCTCACCGCGCCCGCGGAGCTCGCAGAGAGCCGTCACGCGACCGCCCGCAAGGCCCGCGTGGCGAGTGGCGCCCCGAATGAGACCGGCTGAAGAGCGCGGCGGAGGCTGACCCGCGCGGCGGACGCGGCCAAGGCCGCGTCCGCCCGTCTGCGTTCGTCTGCCGCGACAAATCGACGTCGGTTCACGACGACAAACCGGCGGTTCGGCATGTCGGTGTTCGCCCCGCACTGGCGAAGTCTTTGACGAGCCGGGAGCTAGGCTGCTGTCGCAGCAGGCTGCTGTCTCAGCCTTCTTCCGGCTCAGTCCTCTTCTCGCGGGCTGCCCTGATCCGCTCGCTGAGCTGTCGCATATCATCGAGCGACCGGCGCCTGGACTTCAAGGTGGTGTCGGCAGGCAACTTGTTGTATGGATCGGTGTCCGGCAACGCTCCACGTTGTAGCTCGTCAACGCCGGACACTCCGTCGAGCGCCCTGAGCTGGCCCGTGTCCAGGCGATTGTGCAGGCCAGTCCTGGCGCGCCATTCGCCTGTGTTGGAATCACGCTTCTTGGGAGGGTCTGTGCTCATACAGGCCGAGGTCTTTTTTTTTGGCCATCCGCTGTGGGTAACAATAGCGCCAGGGCGAATCCAACAATGTGAGCCAGCTCACGGCATGTTCAACCGGGTTGCACTGTCGGGTTTCACGCCCGGGTTTGCTGCACCGCGATGGAGCTGAAGTGGCGCGGAAGATTTCGGCCGGCGCAACATAACGCGTACCGTTCGGCTTCGCCGCCCGAGCTCGCGGACCGGTCTCTCGTCCCGACGCCGAGTCTTGGGAATTCCGACAGCGGACTGGAAGCCATCGCAGCCATCCCCGGCGGCGGAATGTGGGCGGTTGGCGAGACCGGCGCCGCCAAAGGGAACTACTCGACGCTCATCGAGTACCACCCGTAGCCGATCGCGGGTCAGGCGGCACTCTACCGGCGATTACGGCTTGCCAGGCCGGGGCGCTTTGTCGCCCGGGCCTGGCGTGCGCCCGGGCCTGGCGCGGGCCCGAAGCCAGGTGCTCGCCCCTCGAGCATCGCGCGCATCATTGACAATGCCGCGATGCGACGCCGAAATGGGGCGGTGGAACGCCGGTCGATGTCACGCCGCCACGGTGCGCGAAGAACCCCGTGGGCGCTCCGGGCGAGACGCGCCGCCGCCTGGCTGGCACTCCTTTGGCCCGCGGTCTCGCCGGTCGCGCAGGCCGGAGACGAGCGCTTCGATCTCGTGATCGTGCACGGACGGATCATCGATGGAACGGGCTCCCCGTGGTATTCGGGCGATCTCGGCATCCGAGACGGACGAATTGCGGCGATCGGCAACCTCGAAAAGGCCGCGCGCGCGAAAACGATCGATGCGCACGGCGAAGTAGTCGCTCCCGGCTTCATCGACATGCTCGGGCAGTCGGAGCTCAGCATCCTGGTCGAGCCGCGGGTCCCCTCCAAGATCTTTCAGGGCATCACCACGGAGATCACGGGGGAGGGGAATTCGGTCGCACCGCTCAACGACTTCATCATCCAGTCGGACCGGAAGGTTTACGAGCACTACGGGGTGACGCCCGACTGGCGTACGCTGAGACAGTATTTTGCGCGGATCGAAAAGCAGGGAATCGGCATCAACTTCGCGACCTACATCGGCGCAACGAGCGTCCGCCGCATGGTGCTCGGTGACGAGGATCGGCAGCCGACTCCGGAGCAGTTGGATGAGATGAAGCGACTGGTGCAGGAGGGGATGCGCGCGGGGGCGGTCGGGCTTTCGAGCGCGTTGGAATATGCGCCGGCGCCGTATGCGAAAACGGAGGAGCTGATCGCTTTGGCAGGGGAGGCCGCGAAGTTCGGTGGCATCTATGCCACCCACATGCGCAGCGAGGGGGACGGAATCATGGCCGCGCTCGACGAGGCGATCAGGATCGGTCGCAGTGCCGGCATTCCGGTCGAGGTCTGGCACCTGAAAGTCGCAGGCCGCCGCAACTTCGGACTAATGCCGGCGGTCGTGGCGAAGATCGATGCGGCACGCGCGGCCGGAACCGACGTGAGCGCCAACACCTATGCCTACACCGCCTGGGAAAACGGTCTCTCCGCCTTCATTCCACCCTGGGCCCATGACGGCGGCAACGCGAAACTCGCGGCGCGCCTGCACGACCCCGCGCTGCGCAAGCGCATTCGAGAAGAGATACTGCGTCCCTCAACGGAGTGGGACAATGAATGGGATGAGATCCCGGGTCCGGAGGCGGTCGTGGTCGGCGTGGTCCACAAGGCCGGGCTCCTGCCGTTGCAGGGTAAGACTCTGGCGGAGGTGGCGAGCAAGTGGAAGAAGGATCCGATCGATACGCTCTTCGATTTGCTCATTGAGGATGATGCGCTCACCGAGGTGGCGGTGTTCGGGATGTCGGAAGCCGACGTCGCACTCGCGCTCGAGCAACCGTGGGTGTCGGTGGACAACGATTCCAGCGGTACCTCGCCCGAGGGAATCCTGGGCAAGGAGCACCCGCATCCGCGTGCCTACGGCACTTTTCCGCGGGTCCTGCGCAAGTACGTGAGGGAGGAGCACAAGCTCACACTCGAGGACGCGGTGCGCAAATTCACCGCGTTGCCAGCCCAGCGCATGCGCCTCACGGATCGCGGCGTGCTCAAGCAGGGGGTGTGGGCCGACCTCGTGATCTTCGATCCGACAACCATCCGCGACACGGCGACCTACGAGTCCCCCAACAGCCTGTCGCAGGGCATGGAGTACGTACTGGTCAACGGCGTACCGGTCATTGATCACGGGCAGATGACGGGGGCTCTGCCGGGGAAGGTATTGCGCGGGGCGGGGTATGAGCCCTGAGGGGTGCAACGAACATTCAGGTGTTGGTTGTCAAACCAGACACTGATGCGCCACCACATTGAGTGCGCGTCGACTTATGCCTTTTGAGTCATATAATCCATATATGACGTTACAGTCATATATTCCATTTATGCCGTTAAAGACATATGCTGCGCAGCATGAAACCCCTGTGGCTCCAGACCCCCGCGCAGCTGCCCAATCACCTGCGCTCATTCCGCAAGGCGCGCGGGCTCACCCAGGCTGCGCTCGGTGCGTTGACGGGCCTCGACCAGACTCGCATCGCCAAGATCGAGCGTGACCCCAAGCGTGTGAGCTTCGGGCAACTGCTGCAGCTGCTCGCGGTATTGCAGGTACGGGTGCTCCTCGATCCCGCGAGCGACAAGCCGCGATCCGCACCTCGCGCGCGCGCGCCGGAATGGTAGCGCTTTGGTGGCCTTACTCACTGTATGGATGAACGGCGAGCGGGTAGGGAAATGGGGGAGCCTCCGGGGCGCCGGTACGCCTTTCTTTCGCTACGAAGAGTCGTGGGCCAATGCTCCCCTGGGGCGAGCACTCTCGCTGTCATTGCCCGTGACTGCGGACCGGCAGCTGCGCGGTCAGGCGGTCGAGTATTACTTCGACAACCTGCTGCCGGACAGCGCCGAGATCCGCAGCCGCATCCGTACGCGCTTTCAAACGCGCTCCTCCGATGCCTTTGATCTGCTCACCGCGATTGGACGTGACTGCGTCGGCGCGGTACAGCTCCTGCCGCCTAACCTGGAGCCTTTGGGATGGGATCGCATCGATGCCACGCCGCTCACCGAGGCGGAGGTCGAGCAGATCCTTCGGGATGTGACAAGTGCCACACCCCTGGTGCGCGATGAGGCAGAGGATTTCCGCATATCCCTCGCCGGCGCCCAGGAGAAGACGGCCCTGCTTCACATGGCGGGCAGGTGGTTTCGACCGCAGCGCGCCACTCCGACCACCCACATCCTGAAGCTCCCGCTCGGCATCATCGGCGGCTTCCGCGGCGACTTCTCCGATTCGGTCGAGAACGAGTGGCTGTGCGCGCAAGTGTTGCGCGAGCTCGAGCTGCCGGTGGCGGATGTGGCCATCGCACGCTTCGGCGAGCAACGCGCGCTCATCGTGACGCGCTTCGACCGTCGGTGGATCGGCGTGGAACCGGGAGAGGTCCAGAGGAAACGCTTCAAGCCATCCAAGGGGACCTGGATCGCACGTCTGCCGCAGGAAGACCTCTGCCAGGCGATGGGGCTGCCGCATACGCTGCGCTACGAGGCGGACGGCGGACCCTCGATCTCGGACGCGCTGGGACTCCTTGCCAACAGCGAGTATCGCGCGAGGGACCAGGCGAGCTTCGTGCTCGCGCAGCTCGCCTTCTGGCTGCTCGCGGCGACCGACGGCCACGGCAAAAACTTCTCTCTGCATCAACGGGCGGGTGGCGCCTACGGCCTGACGCCACTCTATGACGTCTTATCCGCGTGGCCCATCATTGGTCAGGGCAAAAATCAGCTCGCCATCGAGAAAGCCAAGCTCGCCATGTCGCTGCGCGGCCGGGGCGCCCATTACCGCTTGAACGAGATCACCGCCCGCCACTGGCAGGAGCTCGCCGCGCGAACCACAGTCCCGCATCTCTGGAATCGAATGCAGTCGTTCGTCGAATCAGCTCCAGCTGCGCTCGAGCGCGTCGAAGGACGCCTGCCGCGTGCCTTCCCCGAGCGCGTCTACGCCACGATCCGCGACGGCGTCCGCGCCCAGGTCCAGCGCTTTGCAAAGACGTAGGTCAGCTCGATTTACCGGATCTTCGTGTTTCGCAAGAACGGTAGGTTGAGAAAAACATAGGCGGCCCACGCTGTCGCAGCGATGGCGAGGGCAATCCAGACGGGAACAAGTCCGACCAGCCAGACCAGGTTGACAACATATGAGCGGGTCCATTTCGCCGCGAAAGCCAGTCGCCGTGCGATCACCGGATATGTCCCGCGCAAGTGGTCGATCAACGAATCCCATCCCCAAATTGCGATCCACGCCGTGGTTCCAACTACGACTATTGCCCAGAGTATTGGCACAGGCGTGTGAATCAGTCTCGCACCGACAACGGGAACTAGGTATTCGATCCAGTCGGTTACCTGATCCGCAACGGCGGTCGCAAGCTCGCTTATAGACAGCTGGCTATCGCGAGCAGCGTAACCAACACCAACGACAAGAGTTGCAACGAATAGCCACGACGTCAGTATGCCCAGCTTGAGCGCACGGAAAAAGCGCGCATGCCCAACCCGCAGAATCCGTTGCTCGCGCGCGCCAGGGGGTGCGGGAAGTGTCATGGGTGGGGAGGCCGGCGCGGTCCAGAGACTTCGGCTGCGTACGAAGGGCGAGTTGCCGAACTTCGCCCGGATGTGCCTATCGGCGACGTCGTAACCGTGGTTGACCAGCGCTGCAATTTCCACGTCGCCAAAAGCATCCATGTCGGTCCTGATGCGGCCGAGCACCTTGCGGTCGAGGCCGGTTGTGCACCCGGATCCGGCCACCGCTGGCGACTCAATGTGGAAATAAGCGAGGCCATACAGCCCGTCGCCCGACGTACCAAGTGCAGCGAGCGCATTCTTGTACTCCAACTCCTCGTTCTGCAGATTCCCGATCCGTTCCATCAGGATCCCCGGGACGCGTGCGGCCAAAGAAATCCGACCACCGGCGGCGCGCTCCTCGACTTCCAATAGCGCACCGGTATCGCTCGCGATGATGTAATTGCAGTCTTCCTCGAGCAGTGTGGCAGTGCCGACGTTGTCAAACGCACCGCCGTCGGTGAGTGCCAGGCGACTGACGTGCGCGTCGTCGTAAACGCCTAGCACGACGAAGGGCGGAAACATTGGCGGAAAACAGGCTGATGCCCCGACCGCCTCGCTCAATGCGAGATCCTGGTAGTCCATCCTCAGGCGCGGCGACATCGCCTGCGCCGAGCGCAGGTAGTAGATCTGCAGCACGCACTCGAGCAGCACGTCCAGGTCGTTCGGCTCGCGCCGCGTCGCGTCCAACAACGTGTCGGCGAATGGAGAGTCGATGCGGCGGACAGCGTTCCAGAACCGTTCGAGCCAGGCTGCATATTCGTGACTCCCGCGCACCAGCATCTCTTGCGTGATCCCACGGAGGAGATACCACGCGGCGATCTTGGCGCGGCGCAGCGCACCAAGCTCAGCCCCCGGGAAAGGCCCCGGAAGAACCGAGAGCCGGCAGGGCGCGGGCCGGCGAGGCTTGGTACCCAACCGCAACTCCCGCCACCAGCGCGCGTAGTCGTAGAGCGGACTGTTCGGAGAAGCCGAAGCCTCCTTGTCAAATGTGGAGTCGGGCAGTTCAAGCAACCGTTTACGCGGATTAAGCTCAGTCTCGATCTCGTCCCAGCGAAAGAGCCCGAGTCTGCTATCGCCGATCTCGGCTGCCGAAAAGCGGAACGATTGCCCGGAGTTCAAAGAAGTCGCGTTAAGTACAAGATTGGGCAACTTGCTCGAGTTACCGGTGTTGTATTTGTAGATCCCCTTTACGTCGTGTCCTTCCGGAGCAAACCAGACGTCGCGCAGTGGGATGTATCCTGGCCGCCACCATTTCGTTCTTCTCGCGCAGGTCGGATCAAGATCGAGGAGACGTACCGGTTCCCCGTACAGGTACCGCTCGTACAGGCGAGACATGCGGCGCCCGAGCGTGTGTTCGGTCAAAAGTACCCGCAGGAGTCCGAGCGGATTCATGAACAGGCGTAACCGCAAGTTGAGCTGAATCCCCTTGATCATCGTCGTCTGGACCTGGTCCACGATGTCAAGGTAATGGGTGCGGGTGAGGTTGCCGCGCGTGTCGATCTGCTTCTTGAGGAACAACACGTAGAGCGCGCCGACAATAGAGCCGCCGGACACGGTAGAGAGCACCTCCACGTCGCGCAGGATGTCGAGCTCCGCCATCCGCCGCAGTACCCCGAGATGGAACAGAGACGCGCGGAACCCGCCCCCTGAAAGCGCCAGGCCGAGCTTCTCGGGCCGAACTCCCCTACCCGCAGATGTCGCCACGAAAACCTCTTCCTTACGCTGCGCTCGCGGGGAGGCTCTTAGCGTCCGTGCTCGAGTTCGCGCTCACCGCGAGCTGATCTGCGAAGTCGCGGTCTACCCGCAGCAGCCGCGGCTCGATCTCGATGTGCCCGAGCACTGGGATCTCCGCAGCCGTGCCCTCGACCTCGAGCTCGTTGAACCTTCGTACCTGGGGCATGACAGAGTGCTCGAGGCTCCCGATGAACTCGTTGAAGCATTTCACAGACTTGCCGAGTGCGCTGCCACAGTTCTGGATATGCTCCGCCATGACGGTGATGCGCCGATAGAGCTCACGGCCGAGCTCGTGGACGTGCTGCGCGTTCTCGGCGACTTTTTCCTGACGCCAGCCGAACGCGATGGCCTTGGCAAGCGCGATGAGCGTCGAGGGGGTGGCGATGATCACGCGCTGCGCCGCGGCGTCCTCGAAGAGCGCGGGATCGCGCTCGAGGGCTGCGGCATAGAAGTTATCCCCCGGCACGAACATCACGACGAAATCCGGCGTCACCGTGAGTCCATCCCAGTAGGCCTTGGCGGCGAGCTTCTTCATGTGCGCGCGCAGCTGCACGGCGTGAAGGGCGAGACAGCGCTCGCGCTCCACATCGTCGAGGGCATCGACGGCATCGAGATACGCGGACATCGAGGTCTTGGCGTCCACGACCAGGTGACGGTTGCCCGGGAGGCGGATGACGGTGTCGGGGCGTAGCGGATCCTCACCCCGGCAGAAGCTCTCCTCGGTCGAGAAGTCGCAATGCGCGCTCAAGCCCGATAGCTCCAGGACGTTCCGCAAGGTGTGCTCACCCCAGCGCCCGCGGGTCTTGGGCGAGGCCCGCAGCGCCTGCACCAGCTTCGAGGTCTCCGCGCGCACCGCGTGCTGGGTCTCGGCGACCGCCTTGAGCTCCCCGGAGAGCGCCCCGTAGGCTTCCGAGCGATTGCGCTCAAGCTGCTCGATCTGCTGCCGATAGCTCTGGAGCATGTCCTGGAGCGGGGAGATGAGCTCCGCGACCGCCGCTTGCCGGGCCATGAGCTCGGCGTCGGCGCCGACCTTGTGCTTCTCGAACACCTGGTTGGCCAGCTCGAGGAACGCACCCTGGTTGGCGCACAGAGCTTCGGCGGTGAGCGTCTTCAGGCCCTCATCGATGTCGCCACGTACATCGGTGAGCGCCGCGATCTTTTCTTCGTGCGCGCGAGCCTGCTCCTGCAGTCGTGTCTGGACTTCGACATTCATGGACCTGACGCCTGTCAGTTCGGCCAGGAGCGACTCGATGCGTCCCTCGAGGGCTGGAACGCGCTCGGCTACGGAGGTGAGGCGTGAACGTTCGAGTTGCTGCGACTCGTGCTTGGAGCGCCAGCTCTCCACCTCGCGCCGCAGCCGCTTCAGTGCGATGCGTGCGTACAGCCCGGAGAGCGTTGCCCCGAGGACCAAACCCAGAAAGCCGCTTGACCAGGCCACGCGTATCCTCCTACGGCACCACGAAGGCCGCCAGGTGTACGAGCCGGCCGTCCGCAAGGAGGGCGCCCCCGGCGAGCCCCGCGCCGGTGAGCCGGACGTCGTCCCCTTCACCGAGTGCGGGAAACCGTTCGGCGTGCGTGGCCCAGACCAGATCGAGGAAGGCCTGGGCGTCCGTGGCCGAGGGCACCCGCGGCTCGAGCGCTGGCGTCTCGATGGCATCGAGCGCGTAGGCGCGCACCAATTTTTCGAGATACCGCGAGAAGGCGGTGGGGCAGTTGAACAGCTCGAGGCCGATGACCTTGCCACCGATGGCGACCACGGCGCCTCTTTGCCCGGGCAGCGCGCGAAAAGCGCGCACGTAGTCATCGAGCTGCGCTGCGCTTTCGACGTAGATGTCGGACATCGCGAGCGTCTCGGACTCGACGCGACAGGCGTAAGCCTTGTCGGCGACGTCCGCCCAGACTTGGGACTGGTTCGCCCGCCGCTCACCGCGCGAGCGCAAGGAGTCCGAGACGCTCTGGGCCTTGCGGGCGCGCGCCCGTGCAAAGAGCGCGCGATGGGCCGCCTGGAATTCGGCACTCCGGTAGACCCAACGCCCTTGCTCGACGCAGGACACCGGGATCACGAGCTTCTTCCCGCCGGCGACCAGGATGGAGAGGTTCACGACGCGGTTTTGCTTGGCGCCCACGAGCTCATCCCCGTCCACCAGCAGCACGGTCTCATCGGATGAGTTCTCAAACGCGAGCTCCGGCACCCGCCCGCCTGCGGACACTTCGGTGACGTGCACCAGATGGCGCTCGAGCGCCTCGTCCAGCAACACGTAGCCCGGCGCCGCTTCCGGATCTCCGATCAGCGGAAAGAGGGTGAGGTCGACATAAGTCTGTGGCTCGCCGAGCTTTAACGCGGTCAGCGACTCCGCGATTTCATGGACCTGTCCCATGGGCGCCCCCTTTCGTTTCGATGGACGCCAGTATGGGAGGGGAGGTAGCTCAGGGCGTGAGCCTTCAGTCGTAGCGTCGCACGGCCTCTTTGAGGAGATCGGAAACCCGCTTGCGCAGTGACGGCGGGGCGAGCACTTCGACGTCGGGCCCGAATTTCATGATCTCCATGACGAGCTCGCGATCGTCGGCGTAGGGGATCTCGAGCAGGTAACTGCCGTCCTTCTCCACGCGATGGCGCTCATCCGGATGCCAGCGCTGCGCGCAGACCCAGCGGGCCGCGCGGGCCGTGAACTTGAGCGCCGCCCATTCGACTTTCCGGCCGGCGAAGATTCCATAGCCGCTGCCGAGGTACTGGTCGAGTTCGGTTTTCGGGATGTCCCTGGCCTTCCCGTCTTTCAGGATCGCGCTTTGAACCGCATCGACCGCGAAGCTCCGGAGGTCTTCCCGCAGATGGCAGTAGGCATCGAGGTACCAGTTGTCGCGATAGTGCACCAGGCGCTGCGGGGAGACCTCACGCTCGGTGACGCGATTCTCGTTACGGTTGTAGTGGCGGATCCAGAGTCGCGAGCGCTTTAAGAGTGCCGCCGCGATGACACTGAACCAGCCGGCGTCCGCTCCCCGGCGCTCGGGCTGAAAGATGCGGATGCGTTTCTGGATCTCCTGCCAGGAACGATCGCCGCGTCCGAGGATCCCGTGCAGTCGCTCCACGAGTGCTGGGACTTGCCCGTCCAGCAGGCCAGGTTGGAGATTGCTGAGGAGCTGCAGGGTCGTCAGCAGGGCGTAGATCTCGGTAGCATTGAACCAGAGACCTGGGAGTTCATACCGTGGCCCCGCCCGGGGCTTCCCGAAGCGATACCCGTTGCCCGCGCGAACATATTCGATCGGCGCGTTGAACCGGTCGCGCATGTAGACGAGATCGCGTTTGAGAGTTGCCCGGGAGACCCCCAGCCACTCCTGGAGTCTCGCAAACGACACGACCTTGCTGTCCTTCAGCAGCTGGTCGATCTTGTAGAACCGTTCGGTTCTATCCATTGCGTTCGATACGCCGGGCCTCGTGATCGCCGCAGAGCCGGTCGACGAGCCGTTCTTCCGCCACTCTCGCGTACTCTCTATTAATCTCGAACCCAAGGTACTTTCTTCTCAGGTTCCTTGCCGCTACGAGAGTGCTCCCGCTGCCGCAGAAAGGGTCCAGCACAAGATGACCTTCGAGCGTCGCTAGCTCTATCAGCGCCTGCATGAGCTTGACCGGTTTCTGTGTCGGATGCAGCCCCGACTCGCCCGGCTCGAAGCCACACGCCAGCACGTTGTCCGGACTCCGTCCATAGCGAACAAACGCTTCCTCGTTGAAGGCTCCAACGCCGTGGGCGAGTACATTGTCTGCGATTGTCGTACCAATCTTGTATGGTTTTGCAAACCACAAGATCGGTTCAAATGTGGGGCGTAAGTTACCGACTCGCCAACCAGTCCAAGTCGCGGCGGCTTGTAGGGCGCCACGGCGCTCGTAGACGACGCTCAGGCGCTGAGCACGGTGCGGCGCTCGGTCGCGCATCCACGCGAGCATGTCCTTGTAGCTGAAACCAGCATCCTCAAGAGCGCTGATGCACCGGTGCATGTATCTCCGCCCTGCAAATAGAATCGCCGTGCCTCCGGGCTTTAATACGCGGAGCCACTCGGATGCCCACCGTGAACACCATTCATAGTACTGCCGTGGGATCGCTCGGTCGGCGTCCGACCAACCGTTGATCGGCTTCCCTCTCTTCTTGAAGACCGCGCCAGCTTTCTGCTGCGCCGGACTACTTCCCAGAAACGCGCTATTGCTGTTGTCATGAAGGACATCCCACTCGTCGGCCCCGATGCCGTATGGTATGTCGCTCAGAATCATATGGACGAAGTCATCTGGCAGGGTTTTGATGCCCCGAATACTGTCGCCGACAACTATGCTGTTCTTTGGAGGTGTCATATAGCCAACTTCTTCTTTGGCGGATGCAATGGACTCAATCGCCGTTCTCCGTCTGCGTCACCAATCAGCGGGACGGGACACCAGCGTGGCGCGCTACTTGATTGCCTCGCGCACGGAACTCTCGTCATCGAACATCAGCCATTCGATAACCGAGAGCGGCAGGGTTCCGTAGCTGATCAGCTCATCGTGAAATGCGCCGAGGCGGAAATTTGCTCCTTCCCGGTCCCGATAGCGCCCCAGCAGCCTCATGATCTGCCACTTGCCCGTGATGTACGAGATCTTCTGCGAGGGGCTGGACGCCGCGCCCGCCGCCTCGCCCTCGGCCGCTTCGCGGTCGAGGCCACCGGCTTCCATGAAGTACTTCACTGCCTGCTCGAAGCTCCATCGACCGGTGTGCAGGTTGACGTCGACTCCGATGCGCGCGGCACGATAACGGCTGAGCCTGAGGATCTGGCCCTGGGCTGGCGAGTTATCCGGATACAACCCTTCGCGCATCAGCATCTCCTCTCCGTAGAGCGCCCAGCCTTCCGCGAAGACGCTGTCGCTCTGCATGCGCCGGATCTCGCTCGGTACGTGATTCGCGATCGATATCTGCAGGAAGTGCCCGGGAATGCCCTCGTGGCCCAGGATCGGACGCGGATCCTCGATGGCCGCGCGGATGTAGAAGTTGCCGCTCTTGGGGTTATACGTCGGGATGTAGTAGAAGCCGCCGGGATCCTGGTCGTAGACGCCCGGTGGATTCATGAAACCGCCGGGGCTCGTCGGCTTGAATGCTTCAGGAAGCTGGCGGATTTGAAAGGGCCCCATGTAGTCCGGGATCGTGACCAGACGATTGGCCCGCAAGAACTCGACGATCTCCTTGAGGCGCGACTCGTAAGCGGCGAGGAACTCGGCCTCGTCTTTCGGTATGTGCTTCGCCCGCGCCGGGTCGGGAGAGGCGAGGCTCGGATCCTTGAGCATCGCCTCGAGGGCGCGGTAGCGCGCGAGTTCGATCTCGCCGAGATGCGCCACGTCGTGGGCATCGAGCGGCAGCAGCAGGACGCGCTTGAGGAGATAGTTGTAGCTCGCCGCACCCATCGGTCGCCAGTCCGGCATCTTGGGAAGGCCGGTCTCGAGCCAATCGGCGAAGTCGTGTAACGCCTTGACCGCGCCGTCCCGCGCCTTGACCAAACGGGCGCCCTCGGCCCGCGAGAGACCGTCTGCCAGCGTCATCAGGCTCACGCCGTACAAGTCATCGCCGCCGCGGGCAGACTCGATCGCGAGCGACGCATAGAGCTTGACCGGCTCCGTCAGGTTCGTGCGCGCGACCTCGAGGAGCGCGGGCATCTGCTCGAGGCGGCTCATCGCCGCGAGCGCGAGTGTGCGACGCGGCGCATACTCTTTCTGCAACAGAGTGAAGATCGAATTCGAGCACTCGTCGACGTAGAGCTGCGGATTCGAGCCCTCGGGATTGAGCCTCCGGCCGAAGAAGTCCATCGAGGCCAGTTGCGATTCAAAGAGCACGCGATCGATGCGGTCGTCCTTGCTCCACCCGTCGGTTGCGAGTTCGCGGACTTGCGCGAGCAGGTCGCTGACGTGCTGGCGGCGCCGTACCACCTCGCTCATTCGGTAGTCGGTGAGGCGCGCGTGGAAGCGGTGATCTCCCAGACTGCTGGCCGCGACGGGATAGGCCTCGTCGTACCACTCATAGGCACTGTGAGCCATCGTGCGAAGCTCCCCGGGAGCTGCAGCGAAAACCGACCAGGGAAAAAGAGCGATCGCGGCGAGCAGCGCGTAAGCGGTGCGCATCTGTGCAGTCTCCTGTTTGGAATTTAAGGGCAGGTGCTGGCTGCAAGGAAACGCATTGTACGCGACAGCCTACTTTCGACTCTCTCGCGCTGCGGCAAAGCGAGCCGTCATCCTTTCTCGATGGACGCACGAGAAACTCGTGTGGATTTGCCGTGCGAACCAGATCTTGGGTCGCGCGCGCGTGAATTGACAGGACTGCCATATGCGCATAGGATGCGCATAAGTGGAGACTGTCGATATGAAGCCCGCCTACGACCCCGCCGCGCGCAAACGCCCGGTTAATGTCACCCTAAATGAGGATCTCGTCAGCCGGGTTCGCCGCTTGACAGACAATCTCTCGGCTGTCGTTGAGTCGCTTCTGGCCGGTTTCATTGTTGAGCAAGCGAAGCGGCGCGCAAGTGATGCACAGGCGGTGAAACAAACGCTCGCCACGTGGAAGCGCTTCGCGGAGGACCATGGGTCCTTCGCCGACGATCACTCGACGCTCTGAATGGCCCAGTTCGATGTCTACCGCAACAGCGGTAAGCACCGGGACGTCATCCCCTTCGTGGTTGCCGTTCAGTCCTCGCTCTACGACGATTACGATCGCCGCGTGGTGGTTCCCCTGGTGAGAACTTCCGCACTCGGAACGCTCGCAAGCCCAAGGTTGAATCCGACGTTCAAGATTAAGAAAATCTCCGTGGTCTTGCATCCGCTTGAGATCGTGTCGGTGTCCGTCAGCGTCTTGGGTGAGCCCATCGCCTCGCTCAAGGCCGAAGCAGAGCGCGTGATCGGCTCCATTGATGACTTGCTGCTGCGGGTAGATTAGGCCGCAAGTCTGTGTGCCGGCAGACGCGGCTCCATCTCCCGATCGCAGACCTCATGTCGCGCCTGATGTCTATACGCTGCCACGTGCGCCCGCGGCCGGGTACTTCGTAGTCTTGTTATTCGTTGGACTGGCGACCGCCGAACTGTCCATTTTGCGTGTCGAGACTCGCGAGCAATTGGGAGGACACGGGGTTCCCGTCAACAAGCTGCGGTCACGATTTCCAAGGACACAGCGCGCGGTAGGTTACGCCGCACCGCTCGCCGACATGACGCTGATGTTTGACAACAGCAGGTCGCTCAAGAAGGCCTTTGCCTTAGCGCGCGCAGCGCCGAGATCGCGTTCTTTTCGACTGTCGTGACCCGCGATATTCCGTAGAGTCTGAGCTCCGAACAGTCGCGAAGAGATGGCTCGACAAAGTTACCGGACCGTTTCCTTAGCGCGCGGAGGTGGACCGCGTCCACCGCTAAGGGCCAGAGCGATTCCTCTGCCGAGAAATCTCGATAACAGCCTGGAACCTCTCTCAAAATCTCAAAATTGCCTGAGGAGGATGCAGATGGACGTGGCCCAAATCCCATCGAATCATAAACTCGACTCGTAGAGACTCTGCGCCAGTTCTTACCCGCAGGAGCGAGTGATGGACCTAAGCTTTTGATTTCATGGCGCTCCCTACGGGATTCGAACCCGTGTTACAGCCTTGAGAGGGCTATGTCCTGGGCCTCTAGACGAAGGGAGCTTAGGCCGGGGGGCTCGGGCAAGAGCGCGGTATTATAGAGGCCCGTCCCGATTGCTCAAGCCGAAAGCCGAGGTAGTGAACCCTCCCCACGCGTCCGTTGCGACGCCAGCCGCTACGCCCCGGATCATTCCGCGATCCGAGCACTCGATTTCCCGCTCCCACATCTCGCCGAACGCCCTGCGCGTGCTGTACCGGCTGCGGGAGGGTGGATTCCAGGCGTTTCTCGTGGGCGGATGCGTGCGCGACCTTCTGCTCGGGATGGAGCCGAAGGACTTCGACGTCGCAACCGATGCGCTCCCGGAGGAGGTGAAGCGCCTGTTCCGCAACTGCCGCCTGGTGGGCCGCAGATTCCGCCTGGCGCATGTCTTCTTCGGACGCGACATCATCGAGGTCGCGACGTTTCGCGCCACCAGCGCTCCCTCGCAGGGCGATGAGCCGCTGCCGGAGGCCGACCCGGAAGATGGCGAGGCCGCGGAGCTCGACGATCCGGATCTCGAGGCCGAGCCGGTTCCGGCCCAGGCGCGGGCGCCTCTGGAGCGCCCGTCCCGCGGGCGCGGCGACGCGGAGCCCGGTGCCGCAACGGAGGTCACGTTCGATGCGAGCGGAAGAATCCTGCGAGACAACGTCTACGGCACGATTGACGAGGACGTCTGGCGGCGAGACTTCACCGTCAACGCGCTCTATTACAACATCGCCGACTTCTCGCTCTGGGACTATGTCGGCGGGGCCGAGGACATCAAGACCCGGACGCTCCGGCTGATCGGCGATCCGGAGACGCGCTTTCGCGAGGATCCGGTGCGGATGCTCCGCGCCGCGCGCTTCGAGGCGAAGCTCGGCTTTCAGATCGAGCCGGCCACGGCGAAACCCATCGGGGCGTTGCGTCAGCTCCTCGCCGGCGTGCCGCCGGCGCGCCTGTTCGATGAGACGCTGAAGCTGTTCCTCACCGGGCAGGGCGCGCGCAGCTTCGAGGTGCTGCGCAGCCGGGGACTCCTCGCGGCGATGCTGCCGACGGTGGATGCCTATTTCGGCAGCCACCCCGGAAGCCTCGTGGAGAAGCTGCTGCTGCAGGGCCTACGGAACACCGACGCCCGCGTCCTCGCCGACAAGCCGGTCACGCCGACCTTCCTGTTCGCACTCCTTTTATATGGACCCATCGCGGGCATCATCGAGTCGGCGCCTCCCGAGCACTGGCATGAGCTCGCGACGATCCTCGAGGCGTGCGACCGGGCGACGCGCGAGGCGCAGGCGCGCCTTGCGATCCCGAGGCGCTTTGCGCTCGGCGTGCGCGAGATGTTCGCGCTGCAGCCGCGGCTCGAGCATCCCCGCGGGCGGCGTTCGCTCCGTCTGCTCGAGCAGGCGCGCTTTCGCGCCGGCTACGACCTGCTGCTGTTGCGCGCCGAGCATGGGCTCGCGCCGCCCGACGTCGCGCAATGGTGGACGCGTCTGCAGCAGGTTCCGCCCGAGGAGCGTGGCCGCATGGCGGATGCGCTCGCGGGCGAGGGCAGTCCGCCCCAGGCACCGCACCGGCGCGGCCGCCGGCGTCGCCGCCGGTCCCGGGCCTCGAGCCCGGCGTGAGGGGCGCACGCCCATGGAGATCTGGCACCCCGCCTATATCGGGATGGGCAGCAATCTCTCGGATCCGCGCGCCCAGGTTCTCGAGGCGCGCGCGCGGCTTACCGGGCTTCCGCTCACCCGCGTGGTGCTGACCTCGCCGCTCTACCGCTCGCGCCCCTTGGGTCCCGTCGCGCAGCCGGACTTCGTCAACGCAGTCGCGGGCGTGCTGACGCAGCTCGAGCCCGCGGCGCTGCTCGCCGCGCTCAAGGCTCTCGAAGTGGCGCTCGGACGCCCGCCGCGGCACGAGCGATGGGGACCGCGCACCATCGATCTCGATCTGCTCGCCCACGGGAGGGAGCGCCGCTCGGATGCGGCGCTGACCTTGCCGCATCCGGGGATAGTGGCGCGCAACTTCGTTCTGTATCCTCTCGCGGACATCGCGCCGGATCTCGATCTGCCCGGGCTCGGCCGCGTGGCGGAGCTCAAGGGGCGCGTCACGCCCGAGGGCCTCAGCCTGTTGTAAGCGCATGGCGAGCGAAACCACGCATCGGTTCATCGTCGTCGAGGGTCCGATCGGTGTCGGGAAGACAAGCCTCGCGCGACGCCTGTGCGTCAGCCTGTCCGCCGAGGCGGTGCTCGAGCAGGCGGCGCAGAACCCGTTTCTCGAGCGCTTCTACCGCAACCCGCGCGCCGGCGCCCTGCCGGCGCAGCTGTATTTCCTGCTGCAGCGCGCCCAGCAGCTCGCCGCGCTCAAGCAGGCGGACCTGTTCGCGCCGGTGCGCGTGGCGGACTACCTGCTCGAGAAGGACCGGCTGTTCGCACGAGTGACACTCGAGGACGCGGAGTTCGCCCTCTACGAGCAGCTCTACGCCAGGCTCGACATCCGCCCGCCGAAGCCGGATCTCGTCGTGTACCTGCAGGCCCCGGTCGACGTGCTGCTCGAGCGCATCGCCCGGCGCGGCGTCGAATTCGAGCAGTACATCGAGCGGCAGTACCTGGAGCGCCTCAACGAGGCTTACGCGCGCTTCTTTCACGAGTTCAAGGCGGCGCCGCTCCTCATCGTCAACGCCGCCTCGATCGACCCGATCGCCAACCAACGCGACTACGACGAGCTGCTCGCGGCCATCCGCCGCATGAGCCGCGGGCGCTTGTACTACAACCCGTTGCGCAGCCGCGCGATATAGCTACACTCGCTCAGGCGCATGTACACCCACCTGCAACGCGACCAGACCCGCCCGCCCGTAACGCTCGCGACGCTCGCGCGCATGAAGGCGGACGGCGAGAAGATCGCGAGCCTCACCTGTTACGACGCGAGTTTTGCGGTGCTGATGGACACGGCCGAAGTGGACGTGGTGCTGGTGGGGGATTCCCTCGGAATGGTGATCCAGGGGCACGACACCACGGTGCCCGTCACGATGGACCAGATGGTGTATCACTGCGCCGCGGTGGCGCGGGGCCTCGACCGGCCGTTCCTGATCGCCGACCTGCCGTTCATGAGCTATGCGTCGCAGACGCTCGCGCTCGAGCACTCCGTGCGGCTCATGCAGGAGGGCGGCGCCGAGATGGTCAAGCTCGAAAGCGGCGGCAAGCAGACCGAGATCGTGGAGTTTCTCGCGAGCCACGACATTGCCGTGTGCGCCCACCTGGGACTGAAGCCCCAGTCGGTGCACAAGACGGGGGGCTTCCGAGTGCAGGGGCGCGAGCGCGAGACGGCGGCGCGGCTGCTCGAGGAGGCCAGGCGCCTGGAGTCGGCGGGCGCGGACATCGTGCTGCTCGAGTGCATTCCGGCGGCCCTCGGCAAGACGATCACCGCGGAGCTGCACGTGCCGGTGATCGGCATCGGCGCCGGCCCCGACACCGACGGCCAGATCCTGGTCACCTACGACATCCTCGACATCACGACCGGACGCAAGCCGCGCTTCGTGCGGAATTTCATGGAGGGCGCGCACAACAACCTCGAGGCGCTGCAGAACTACGTGCGCGCCGTGAAGCGGCGCGAATACCCCGCCCCCGAACACTGCTTTTAGAGCATGGAGACCGTCACCACGATTGCCGCCGTGCACGCGCGCGTGCGCGGCTGGCGCCGCGAAGGCCGGCGCGTGGCCTTCGTGCCCACCATGGGGAATCTCCACGCCGGGCACGTGAGCCTCATCGACGCGGCGCGCCGGCACGGCGAGCGCTTCGTCGCCAGCATCTTCGTGAACCCGATGCAGTTCGGCCCGAACGAGGACTTTGCGCACTATCCGCGCACGCCGCGGGAGGATGCGCGCATGCTGGCGGAGGCCGGCTGCAGCCTGATGTTCATTCCGGAGGTGGGCGAGATCTACCCCCACGGCTCCGAGCGCGTCACGCGCGTCGAGGTGCCGGGACTGTCGCGCATCCTCGAGGGCGAATTCCGCCCCGGCCATCTCGAGGGTGTGAGCACCGTGGTCGCGAAGCTGTTTCACATCGTGGAGCCCGATGTCGCGATATTCGGCGCCAAGGACTTTCAGCAGCTCGCCGTGATCCGCCGCATGGTTGCGGACCTGTGCATGGCGGTGGAGATCGTGGCGGCCCCCACCGTGCGCGACTCGGACGGGCTCGCCATGAGCTCCCGCAATCAGTATCTGACCGCCGCCGAGCGCGCGCTGGCGCCGCAGATCTACGCGGCGCTCCAGGCGGCCGAGCGGCGGCTCAAGGCCGGGGACGCCGACTTCGCCGGCATCGGGCGCTCGGGCCTCACGGCGCTCGAGGCTGCCGGCTTCCGCCCGGATTACTTCTCCGTTCGCGACGCCGCCGAGCTCGCCGCGCCCCGACCCGAGACGCGGGAGCTCGTGGTGCTCGCCGCCGCGCGCTTGGGTCGGGCGCGGCTCATCGACAACGTGCAGGTCACCCGCCCCTGATCGACCCGCGCGCGGCGGCTCGGGATCAGCCGCCCATCCCGTGCTGCTGCAGCGCCCACTCGACGTGCTCGCGCACCAGAGCCGACGGGTCGCGGCGACGCTCCTCGAGCGCGCGCACGACCTCCGGCGCGGTCGGCGCGTTGCCGAGCGCGACGGCGATATTGCGTGACCAGCGCTCGAAGCCGATGCGATAGATGGCCGAGCCGCGCATGCGTTGGTCGAAATCAGCGGCGCTCCATCGGAAGAGCTCCGGGAGCGAGGCGGCATCCAGGCCGTGACGGACCTTGAAGTCCGGGTGCGCCGCCGCCTGCGCGAATTTGTTCCACGGACAGACCAGCTGGCAGTCGTCGCAGCCGTAGATGCGATTGCCGATCGCTTTGCGGAGCCCCTCGGGGATGGCGCTCCTGTGCTCGATGGTGAGGTAGGAGATGCAGCGGCGTGCATCGAGCCGCCAGGGCGCGACGATGGCTCCCGTGGGGCAGGCGGGAATGCAGGCCTGACAGCTTCCGCAGTGGGCGCTGGCGGGCTCGTCCGGCGGCAGCGGCAGGTCCGTCAGGATCTCGCCGAGAAAGAACCAGGAGCCGCGATCGCGCGCGATGAGGTTGGTGTGCTTGCCGATCCAGCCGAGTCCGGCGTCGCGGGCGAGCGCCTTCTCGAGCACCGGCGCGGTATCGACGCACACCCGGTAGCCGAACGGCCCGATGCGCTGCTCAAGCTCCGTGGCGAGCCTGGCGAGAGCGCGTCGCAGTGTCTTGTGGTAGTCGCGTCCCAGCGCGTAGCGCGACACGTAGCCGAGCTGCGGGTCGTCGAGCACGGTTTGTGCATCGCGCGCATCGCCCGGCCAATAGTCCATGCGCGCGCTTAAGACCCGCACCGTGCCTGGAAAGAGCTGCTGCGGGCGGCTGCGCGTCAGGCCGTGGCGCTTCATGTAGTGCATCTCGCCGTGGAGCCCCTCGCCGAGCCACCTGATCAGGTGCCGCTCGTCCTCGGGGATGTCGATGCCGGCGACGCCGAGCGCGTCGAAACCGAGTGCGCGCGCACGCTCGCCGAGCTCGCGTCGCAGCGAACGCAGATCGAGGCAAGCCGCAGCGGTCATGGCGCCACCACCCAGGTCAGTATAATCGCCCTATGGCCCTGCCGATCGTCCTGTACTCCACGGCGCAGGTGCGCGCCCTCGATGCCCATGCCATCGAAGAGCTCGGGATCGCGGGCTACACGCTCATGAAGCGTGCCGGAGAGGCGGCGCTGCGGTATCTGCGCACCCGCTGGCCGATGGCCCACCGCATCGTCATCGTCTGCGGGCGCGGCAACAACGCCGGCGACGGCTACGTGCTGGCGCGCTTTGCGCACGCCGCGGGGCTCACGGTCACGGTGCTGAGCGCCGCGCCTCCCGAGGAGCTGCGCGCCGATGCGCGCCAGGCGTACGAGGACTTCAGGGCGAGCGGCGGCGTCGCGCACCCTTTCTCGGCCGAGCGGCTCACGTCGGGCGAGGTCATCGTGGACGCGTTGTTGGGCACGGGGCTCGAGGGGGACGTGCGGCCGGAGCTCGCGCAGGTGATTCGCGCGATCAACTCGAGCGGCAGGCCGGTGTTTGCGCTCGATGTGCCCTCGGGGCTCGACAGCGACGCCGGTGTGGCGCTCGGCGAGGCCGTGCGCGCGGACGCAACCGTGACCTTCGTGGGCCTGAAGACGGGGCTCCTGGTCGGCAACGGTCCGGAGTTCGCCGGTGCGGTGTTCTTCGACGACCTCGAGCTCGCGCCGGCGCCGTCGGCGCATCTGGCTCCACGGCTGACACGCATCGTCGAGGCCGAGATCCACGAGGCACTGCCGCGCCGGGCACGATCGGCCAACAAGGGCAACTTCGGGCGCGTGCTCATCGTCGGCAGCGGCAGCGGCATGCCGGGAGCGGCGCGGCTTGCGGGCGAGGCGTGTCTGCGGGTGGGCGCGGGACTCGTCACCGTGGCGGTCGCACCCGAGAACGTCGCGGCGATCGCCGCCGGGCGGCCGGAGCTCATCTGCGTGGGCTTGAGCGGCGAGACGGCGCTCGCCGAGGTGCTCGGGCGCGTGGACGTCATCGCGGTGGGCCCGGGGCTCGGGCGCTCGGCGTGGGCGGTGGCGGCGCTCAATGCGGTGCTGAAGAGCGGCAAGCCGCTGGTGGTCGACGCCGATGCGCTGAATCTGCTCGCCGAGCACGGAGCGCCGGCGCGCGAGGACTGGATTCTGACGCCGCATCCGGGGGAGGCGGGAAGGCTGCTGGGGGTGAGCGCCGAGGACATCCAGCGCGATCGACTCGCCGCGCTCGATCGGCTCATCGAGCGCTTCCACGGCACGATCGTGCTGAAGGGAGCGGGTACTCTCGTCGGAGCCCGCGGCCGCACGCCCGGCGTGTGCGAGCGCGGCAACCCCGGAATGGCCACGGCGGGAAGCGGTGACGTGCTCACCGGCGCGATCGCGGGAATTCTTGCGCAGTGCCGCGACCACTGGACCGCCGCGCGCGTCGGCGTGCTGGTGCACGCCATGGCCGGCGATGCGGCGGCTCGCGGCGGCGAGCGCGGCCTGCTGGCGGGCGATCTTGCGAGGGAGCTCCACAACTGCGTGAATCTTTGACGGCGCGCATGCGCAACCGCACCGCCACGTCGCAGGACACGGAGGACCTCGGCGGACGGCTCGCCCGCGCCCGGCCGGCGGCGGGCGAGTCGCTCGCGGTGCTCTACTTGAGCGGTGAGCTCGGTGCCGGCAAGACGACCTTCGCGCGGGGTTTCCTGCGCGCGCTCGGCGTGACGGAGGAGGTGCGCAGTCCCACCTACACCCTCATCGAGCTGTACCGCACCGGGGCGCTCACGGCCGTGCACGTCGATCTCTATCGCGTGCGGGACGCCGCCGAGCTCGATGCGCTCGGACTGCGCGAGTGGGCGTGCGGCGGACACCTCTGGCTCATCGAATGGCCGGAGCGCGGCGGATCGCGACTGCCGCCCGCGGATCTCACGCTCACGTTTTCGGTGTCCGATGCCGGGCACGACATCGAAGCGAGCGCGGGTTCCCCGCTCGGGAAGTCGTGGCTCGCGTCGCTGAGTTGAAAAGCCGACCGCAACGCCGTAGATTAAGTGAGAGGTAGCGCTTCGAACTCGATGATTCGAAAGATCTTTCGTGAAGGATTCGCTGCCGGTGTGATCGGCCTGGGAGCCCTTTCGCTCGGCTCCTCCCTCGGCAGCGCCGCGGAGCTGCGTGCCGTCGAGCTGTCCGCCAGCGACGATGGCGCGCAGCTCACCCTGGATTTGAGCGAGGGCGCGCAACACAAGCTCTTCACTCTCGAGCACCCCGATCGTGTCGTCGTCGATCTGCCGAACACGCATCTCGCGGACGGCGTGCGCGCGCCGGGGCCTGAAGGGGTAGTCACGGAGGTGCGTTTCGGCGCTCAGCCGGACGGCACGCTACGGGTCGTGGCGGAGCTTAAATCGGCGCTGCCCGCGCATAGCGGTTGGGCGCCGGAGGAGGAGGGCCACAGGCTGATCCTCACACTCGGGGAGCCGGCTGCCGCGGCGCAGGCGCCACCGAAGACGGTGCGCGCGCCGCACGCACCCCGGGAGGGCGACCGCGACGTCATCATCGCGGTGGATGCGGGACACGGGGGCGAGGATCCCGGGGCTATCGGCCGCGGCGGCACCCGCGAGAAGGACGTGACGCTTGCCATCGCGCGGGCTCTCGCCCAGCGCATCGACGCCGAACCCGGCATGCGGGCCGTGCTGACGCGCGATCGCGATGAATTTCTCGAGCTGCGCGAGCGCATCCGGCGCGCGCACGCCGCGCACGCCGACATGTTCATTTCGGTACACGCCGACTCGATCCGCGACCGCAGCGTCTCCGGCGCCTCGGTCTACGTGCTGTCGGTGCACGGCGCCTCTAGCGAAGCGGCCCGCTGGCTCGCCGAGCGTGAGAACGCTGCGGATCTCGCCGCGGGCGCGCGCCGCGACGACCAGAGTACTCTCGAGCCGGTGCTCATCGATGCGGCGCAGAACCAGATCATCGGCGTCAGTGCCAGCGCAGCGGAGCGGGTGATGAGCGCGCTCGAGGAGGTGGGCGAGGTCCGCAGGGCGCAGGTGCAGCGCGCCGGCTTCGTGGTGCTCAAGTCCCGCGATATTCCCTCCATGCTCATCGAGACCGCCTATATCTCCAATCCGGCCGAGGAGCGCCGCCTGCGCAGCGCCCGGGAGCAGGCGCGCTTTGCGGACGCGATCGCCGGCGGCCTGCGCAGCTACTTCACTCAGAATCCGCCCGACGGAACCCGTTTCAAGCAGGAACACCGCGGGAGCCTCGTCAGCGCCGGGGGCGCCGCGCTGGCCGCCACGCCCTGACGAGCCGTCCGAGCCGTCCGAGCCGTCCGGCCGCGCCTCGTCGCCGCCCGATCGGCGTGTACACTGCGGTCCCAATGCCGATCCGCATCCTTCCCGATGAGCTCATCGACCAGATCGCAGCCGGCGAGGTGATTGAGCGACCCGCCTCGGTCGTCAAGGAGCTTGCCGAGAACGCGCTCGATGCTGGGGCCACGCGCATCGACATCGACGTCGAGCGCGGCGGCGTCGGCCTCATGCGGGTGCGCGACGACGGCTGCGGCATCGCGTCCGAGGAGCTGCCGATGGCGCTCGCGCGGCACGCAACCAGCAAGATCGCCGGCGTCGGTGACCTCGAAGCCATCACCACGCTCGGCTTCCGCGGTGAGGCGCTGCCGTCCATCGGCTCGGTATCGCGGCTGCGAATCGTCTCGCGCGCGAGCGGCGCCGATCAGGCTGCAGAGCTCATCGTCGACGGGGGGACGGTGGGCCCGGCGCGCCCCGCGGCGCATCCGCCCGGGACGAGCGTCGAGGTGCGGGACCTGTTCTTCAACGTTCCCGCGCGGCGCAAGTTCGTGCGCAGCGATGCCACCGAGCTCGGGCACATCGCGCGCCTCACCGAGCGGCTGGCGCTGTCGCGGTTCGACGTGAGCATACGGCTGCGCCATGGTGAGCGGGTGCTGCTCGATGCCCCGGCCTCGGATCTCGAGGGGAACGAGCTGGCACGGCTCGGGCAAGTGCTCGATCCGGACTTCGGAGCGTCCGCGATCGCGGTTCGCCACGCGGCGGGGCCCGTCATGCTGTCCGGGTGGGCGGGGCTCCCTACGCGCTCGCGCGCGCAGCCCGATCAGCAGTTCTGGTTCGTGAACGGCCGCAGCGTCCGCGACCGGCTGCTGATGAACGCCGTCCGACTCGCCTACCGCGACGTGCTCTATCACGGGCGGCACGCGGCGTACGCCCTCTATCTCACGCTCGATCCGAGGCTCGTCGACGTCAATGCCCACCCGCAGAAGCTCGAAGTTCGCTTCCGTGACAGCCGCCAGGTCCACGACTTCGTCTTTCGCGCCCTCGAGCGCGCGCTCGCCGCCACCCGGCCCGACCCTCATGTCCCCGCGGCCGCACGGGCCGGCGAAGCTGCGGGCAATGGCTATGCGGCCGGACTCCCCGACGGGGACTCTCTCGCCCCCGCCGACGCCCGGGCGGGCGCCGCCCGGGCGTCGCCCGGGCTCGGTTTCGAGCTGCCCCGTTACGAGCCGGGACGCGATCCTTGGGCGCTCGCGGGCGCCGTCGAGGAGGGGGTGCTCCCCACCTCGGGCCGCCCGCAGATGCCGGCCGCGGGGGACTATCCCCTCGGCACTGCGCTCGCGCAGCTGCATGGCGCCTACATCCTCGCGCAGAACCCGGAAGGGTTGGTGCTCGTCGATATGCATGCCGCGCACGAGCGAGTGCTGTACGAGAAGCTCAAAGCCGAGCGCGAGCGCGGCACCCCCGCCTCGCAGCTCCTGCTGGAGCCTGTGGTCATCGAGCTCAAAGCCCACGAGCTCGCCGCGCTCCTCGAGCGTTACACCGAGTGGGAACGGGCAGGGTTCGAGCTCGATGCGCTGTCCGCCACGCGGCTGGCGCTGCGGCGCGTGCCGGCGACGCTGAAGCCGGCGGAGATCTCCAGGATCATCACCGCCGTCGTGCACGATCTCGGCCTCGAGGCCAACACGCACCACCTCGAGGCCGCCGCGGACCGCTTCCTCGCCACGCTCGCCTGCCGCACTGCGATCCACGCGCACCGCCGCCTGACGCTTCCCGAGATGGACAGCCTGCTGCGGCAGATGGAAGCGACCGAGCGCGCGAGCCAGTGCAATCATGGACGGCCGACGTGGACGCGCCTCACCGTTGCGCAGCTCGATCGGCTGTTCCTGCGGGGGCGCTGAGTGTCGGCAGCGGTGAGCGCGGAGCATGCCGCGGACACCGCTCCCGGAGCCGGGCACGGCGAGCTGCCGGTGTTGGTCCTCGCCGGACCCACCGGCGCCGGCAAGACCGACTGGGCTATCCGGCTCGCCGAGAGCGCCCCGGTCGAAATCGTCAGCGTGGACTCGGCGCTGGTCTACCGCGGTCTGGACATCGGCACCGCCAAGCCGGCGCGGGAGCTGCGCGAGCGCGTTCCCCACCACCTGATCGACATCTGCGAGCCGACCGAGAGCTATTCCGCGGGGCGCTTCGTCCCCGACGCAGTCGCGGCCGTTCGCGATGTCCACGCCCGCCGCCGCGTGCCGCTCCTGGTGGGCGGCACCATGCTCTATCTACGGTCGCTCCTGCATGGACTCGCGCCACTGCCGCAGGCCGATTCGAGGCTGCGCGCCGAGCTCGATGCGCGCGCCGCGCGGCAGGGGTGGCCGGCGCTGCACGCGGAGCTCGCCCGGCTGGACCCCGAGGCGGCCGCACGCGTGGCACCCACCGACAGCCAGCGCATCCAGCGGGCGCTCGAAGTCTGTTACAACACCGGCCGCCCGATCTCCGAGCTGCAGCGCGCGACCGTGAGTCCGCTCGCGGGGCGGCGGGTGCACTACTGGATGCTGGCGCCGCCACGCGCCGTGTTGCACGAGCGCATTCAACGACGTTTCGAGGCCATGATGGCCGCGGGTTTTCTCGAGGAGGTGCGGAGCCTGCGCAGGAACGGTGCTCTCACCGCCCGGCACCCATCGATGCGCGCCGTGGGCTACCGGCAGCTGTGGGCGCACCTCGACGGGCAATACCCCCTGGAGGAGGCGGTGCGGCGGGGCGTTGCGGCGACGCGCCAACTGGCGAAGCGGCAGCTGACCTGGATGCGTGGCGAGGCTCTCGGCCGATGGATCGAGCCGGAAGCCGGGCTGTCGTGGAATCGAGACATATGTAACCTCCTGGCCCGGCTAGGGCTTTAGAGGAGCCCCCATGTTAAGATTCCGGACGTCGGCTCCTCACCCCTGATGAGGCAGGTTAGTTTGCTCAGTTCGCGGAACAACGGACGTTCGGCCACGGTCCCTTTGCCCCGCCAAACAACTCCAAGCCCTAAAAATAAGGAGAACCCGATGGCCAAAGGCCAGTCCCTGCAAGACCCCTTTCTGAACGCCTTGCGCAAGGAGCGGGTGCCGGTTTCCATCTACCTCGTCAACGGGATCAAGTTGCAAGGACAGATCGATTCCTTTGACCAGTTCGTGGTGCTGTTGAAGAACAGCGTCAGCCAGATGGTCTACAAGCATGCGATTTCCACGGTCGTTCCGGCGCGCAACGTGCGCCTGGCGACCGAAGAGGGCGGCGGCCCCGCGGAGACGCCCGCCGAATGATGTGCCTCGTCACGGGAAGCCTGAGTGTTCGAACGCCCGCGGACTGGTGAGCGCGCCGTACTGGTGCGTCTCGGGCTGGGCGCCCAGGTCGATCCGGAGGATCTGCAGGAATTCACGCAGCTCGCGGTCTCGGCGGGAGCGCTCCCGGTCGCCACGCTGACGGGACGGCGGGACCGCCCCGACCCGCGTTATTTCCTCGGCAGCGGCAAGGCGGAGGAGCTGCGGGGCATCGCGCACGCGAGTGACGCGCAGATCATCCTCATCGATCACGCGCTTTCCCCGAGCCAGGAGCGCAACCTCGAGAAGCTCATCGAGCGGCGGGTGCTCGATCGCAACGGCCTGATCCTCGACATCTTCGCGCAGCGCGCACGCAGCTTCGAGGGCAAGCTCGAAGTCGAGCTCGCGCAGCTCAAGCACATCGCCAGCCGCCTGGTGCGCGGGTGGACCCACCTCGAGCGTCAGAAGGGCGGCATCGGACTGCGCGGCCCGGGCGAGACCCAGCTGGAGACCGATCGGCGCATCATTGCGCAGCGGGTGCGCGTGCTCACCCGCCGGCTGGCCCGGATCCAGCAGCAGCGCGAGACCGGGCGGCAGACGCGCGCCGAGATCCGGGTTCCCTCGCTGGCACTCGTCGGCTACACCAACGCCGGCAAGTCGACGCTGTTTCGTGCGCTCACGGGCGCCGACGCCTATGTGGCCGACCAGCTGTTCGCCACGCTCGATCCGACGGTGCGGCGTTTGACGCTCCCGGGCGGCACCGCGGTGGTGGCGGCGGATACGGTGGGATTCATCCGCGAGCTGCCGCACGAGCTGGTCGCGGCCTTCCAGTCGACGCTCACCGAGGCGCGCGCGGCGACGCTGCTGCTGCACGTGGTGGACGCGAGCGATCCGCGGCGCGATGAGCAGATCGGCCAGGTCAATGCCGTGCTCGCGGAGATCGGCGCCAGCGGGATTCCGCAGGTCCTCGTCTACAACAAGATCGACCGGCTCGGGAGTGCGCCGCGCATCGACCGCGATCCGTCCGGCCGCGCCACCGCGGTGTGGATCTCCGCCGAGAGGCGCGTGGGACTCGAGTGGCTCGCGCGCGCGGTGGCGGAGCGACTGGCGCGCCTCGCGCGCCGCGCGCGCCTGCGGATGCCGGCCGGCGCCGGGGCGCTGCGCTCGCGGCTGTACGCGGCGCAGGCGGTCCGCGCGGAGACCTCCGCCGAGGATGGCTCGATCGAGCTGGCGGTGGAGTTACCGGACCTCGAGCTGCTCGAGCTCGCGCGCACCGCCGGCGTGCAGATTCTCGAGGTGCAGGGGGCCGATATGCCTTGTGCCCCCGGGATGGGCTACCTACAATCGACCGCCGTCTCGGGCGCGACCAAGCTGCGCTGAGTTCGCGCACGCCCTATGGCCTGGAATCAACCAAGCGGTCCGAACAATCCGTGGGGACGCCGTCCGGGTCAGGGGGGACCGGATCTGGACGAGCGCCTGAAGAGCTGGCAGCGCCGGCTCGAGGCGTGGCTCCGGCCCGGGGGCCGCGGCGGGGACAGCGGCTCGTTGTTCCTGATCGCGGCGCTCGTGGTGCTCGGCGGCTGGGTGTTCAGCGGCTTCTACCAGGTCGAGCAGGCGCAGCGCGGCATCATCCAGCGCTTCGGGAAGCTGGTCGACATCAAGGCCCCGGGGGTCGGCTGGCGCTGGCCCTGGCCCATCGAGACGGTGACGAAAGTCAACGTCGCGAACGTGAACTCGAGCGACTTCAAGTCCCGGGTGCTGACCTCCGACGTAAATCTAGTCGAGCTGCACTTCGCGGTTCAGTACCAGTTCGCGGATCCGGTGAAGAAACTGTTCCGGGTGCACGATCCGGAAGCCACGCTGACCGAGGTGAGCGAGAGCGCGATCCGTGAGATCGTGGGACGCAGCACACTGGATGAGCTGCTGGTCGGCACGACCCGGCCGGAGATCACCCGGCGTACGAAGGAGCTCATCCAGCATACGCTCGAGTACTACAACTCCGGCATTACGGTCACGACGGTGAACCTCGAGGACGTGCAGGTTCCCGACGCCGTGATCCCCTCGCAGCGCGACGCCAACAAGGCGCAGGCCGACAAGGAGCGCTTCATCCTCGAGTCCGAGGCCTATGCCAACGGCATCGTTCCCGTGGCGCAGGGCGCCGCCCTGCGCATGCAGCAGGATGCGCAGGCCTACAAGTCGCAGCAGATCGCGCTCGCCGAAGGGCAGGCCTCGCGGTTCACGCAGATCGAGGCGGCCTACGAGCAGTCGCCCGAGGTGACGCGCCGGCGGCTCTACATGGATACGGTCGAGAGCGTGCTGGCGCGCGCGCACAAGGTGCTCATCGACTCGCGCTCCGGCGGCAACCTGCTCTACCTGCCCATCGAGAAGCTCCTCGAGAAGGCCGCCTCGCGCGAGCCCGCGGAGGGCTCCGAGACGCCGGCCGCCGGCTCGCAGAAAGAGCCGGATTCGGTCACGGTCGAAGCCCGCGGGCGGGGAGAGCGCTGATGAGCTCGCGGCTGGTCCCGGTGCTGTTCGCGGCGGGGGTGCTGCTGGTGCTCGCGTCGCTGTCGCTCTTCACGGTCAATGAGACGGAATTCGCGATCCGCACGGAGTTCGGCGCGATCGTGGGCATGCAGTACGCGCCAGGGCTGCACACCAAGTGGCCGTGGGACGTGGTGACGAAGTTCGACCGGCGCATCCTCTCGCAGTCCTACACCGGCGAGACCTTCCTCACGAACGACGGCCGCGGGCTGATCGTGGACTTCTACGTGAAGTGGCGCGTCAAGGAGCCGGGGCTGTACTTCACGGCCACCGGCGGGCGCGAGGATCTGGCCGGCGAGCGGCTGGCCGAGATCGTCAAGGACGGCATCAAGAGCGTCGTGGCGCAGCGCACGCTCCAGCAGATCGTATCGGCCGAGCGCGCCGCGGTGACGGGGCAGATGTTCGGCCAGGCGAGCCACAATGCGGCGGGCCTGGGCGTCGACCTGGTGGACGTGCGCGTGCAGCGCATCGATCTGCCCGACGAGGTGGCCGCGCGCGTCTACGAGAGCATGAAGCAGAGCTTCGCGAAGACAGCCAGCCGGCTGCGCGCCGAAGGGCAGAGCGCCAGCGCCGGCATCCGCGCCTCCGCCGAGCGTCAGCGCACCGTGATCCTCGCCGACGCGGAACGCGATGCGCTGCGAGTGCGCGGCGAAGGCGATGGCGCCGCCGCCCAGATCTATGCGCACGCCTACGCGAAGAATCCCGAGTTCTACGCCTTCTACCGCAGTCTGCAGGCTTACGAGCGCTCGCTCGGCAAGGATGGTGACCTGCTGGTGGTGAGCCCCGACGGGGACTTCTTCAAGTATCTGAAGGAGCCGTCGAGGACCTCAGCCCCGCGGCGCTAGCTGAAGCGAGCGCCACCCGCGTGTCCGTGAATCTGCCGGACCTGCTCGCCGCGCTTGGGCTATTCCTGGTGTTGGAAGGCATCGCACCATTCCTCAATCCCGGCGGCGTGAAGCGCGCGCTCGCGAGGCTCCTCGAGGTACAGGACCGCGAGTTGCGGATCGCAGGCCTCGGCAGCATGCTCGTCGGCGTCATCATCCTGTTCTGGGCACGCTAGGGGTCCAAAGGAGCGTGGGGAAGTTCGTCGTAGTCATCGGTGCGCAGTGGGGCGATGAGGGCAAGGGCAAGGTCGTCGACCTGCTGACCGAGCACGCCGCGGCGGTCGCACGCTTCCAGGGCGGGCACAACGCCGGCCACACGCTCGTCATCGGCGGGCGGCGGACCGTGCTGTCGCTCATTCCCTCCGGAATCCTGCGCCCCGGGGTGCGTTGCCTCATCGGCAACGGCGTGGTGCTCTCGCTCGAGGCGCTGCTGAGTGAGAGCCGCATGCTGATGGAGCAGGGTGTGCCGGTATTCGAGCGGCTCTCCATCTCACCGCATTGCCCGCTCATACTGCCGTCGCACGTCATGCTCGATGAGGCGCGCGAGCAGGCCCGCGGGGCCAATGCCATCGGCACCACGCGACGCGGCATAGGACCTGCCTACGAGGACAAGGTGGCGCGCCGCGCGGTGCGGGTGGCGGACCTCTTCGACCGCGAGCGCTTCGCCACCAAGCTCGGCGAACAGCTCGATTTCCACAATTTCGTGCTGCAGCACTACTACCGCGCGCCCGCGCTCGACTTCCGGCAGACCCTTGAGGCGCAGCTCGCGATGGGCGAGCAGATCGCGCCGTTGGTGACGGACGTGACCCGGGTCCTCCATGAGCTGCGCGCGACCCAAGCCAACGTCGTCTTCGAAGGGGCGCAGGGCGCCATGCTCGACGTCGATCTCGGGACCTATCCGTTCGTGACGTCATCCAACACCACCGCAGGCTTCGCCGGCACCGGCACGGGCCTGGGTCCCCGCGCCTTCGACGGCGTTCTCGGCGTCGTCAAGGCTTACACGACCCGGGTGGGGGCGGGTCCGTTCCCGACCGAGCTGTCGGACCAATATGGCGAGCACATGTCGCGCGTGGGTCACGAGTTCGGCTCCGTCACGGGACGGCGGCGGCGCTGCGGCTGGCTGGACGCGGTGGCGCTCGAGCGCTCGATCGTGCACTCGAGCGTCTCGGGCCTCATCATCACGAAGCTCGACGTCCTCGATGGACTCGACCGCCTCAGCGTTTGCGTCGGGTATCGCGTCCAGGGCGCGGTCACTCACGAGCCGCCGATGAGCGTCGAAGCGTACGCGGGCGTCGAGCCGGTGTACGAGGAGCTGCCCGGGTGGCGCGAGTCGACGGTCGGCGTCACGGCATACGGGAGTCTGCCGCACAATGCGCGCCGCTACCTCGAGCGGCTCGAGAGCCTCGCCGGCGTACCGATCGACATGATCTCAACGGGACCGGAACGCGAGCAGACCATCGTGCTGCGGCATCCCTTCGGAGCGTAAGCCTGAGTGCACCAGCGGGCGCGCGCGCAGCTCCCGCGGCGCGGCGGGCGCTGGCGCTCATCATCCTCCTCGCGTGCCTGCTCGCGGCGGGCAGCTGGCGCGTGTATTCCAACACCTGGGACGAGCCGGAAC
Source organism: Gammaproteobacteria bacterium 13_2_20CM_66_19 (assembly GCA_001914695.1). GTDB lineage: Bacteria > Pseudomonadota > Gammaproteobacteria > Steroidobacterales > Steroidobacteraceae > 13-2-20CM-66-19. The sequence continues at coordinate 60,309 of MNCZ01000066.1, forward strand.
ACCTCGCCGCGGGCGTCGAGCTGCTGGACCGCGGGCGCTACGAATATGACACCGAGCATCCGCCGCTCGCCCGCGTGCTGCTCGCGCTCGGTCCGTACCTCGCCGGAGCGCACTCCTTCGGTACCCCGCCGCCGAGCGGCACCCCGGAGGGCGTCGACATTCTCTACCAGGACGGCCACTACTGGCGCTATCTCACTCTCGCGCGGCTCGGCATGCTGCCCTTCCTCGTGCTGCTGTGCCTCGCGACCTGGCTGTGGGCGCGGCGGCTCCTCGAGTCGGAGCGCGCGGCGCTGCTCGCCGTGCTGCTGCTCGTCTCGGTGCCGGCGGTGCTCGGGCACGCGGCGCTCGCGAGTCTCGATGTGGCGGCGGCCGCGACCTGCCTGTTCGCGCTCTATGCTCTCGAGCTGTGGCTCGTGAGTGCGCGGCTCGCGGAGGCGGCGCGTTTCGGGCTCGCGGCCGGCGTTGCGGTCGGCACCAAGTTCTCGGCCGTGCCGTTCATCGGGCTCGCCCTGCCGGCGCTGGCGCTCACGCGGGCGGCGACGGCGTGGCGGCAGACCCCCGGGGCCGGGCCGAGGGCGTGGCTGGTGGGACTCACCCTCGCGGGACTCGCCGCGCTCCTGCCGCTCGCGCTCGCCTACGGACCGCGCTCGGCCAACCCGGCGGGCGTCGCGCTGCGTTTCAACTGGGCCGTGTCCTACCTGTTGCAGGAGCGGGGTCCCGATCATCTGCTCGGCGTGCTGCTCTCGCATCTGTCACTGCCGCGCGAGGCGAAGGACCTCCTCAACGGCATCGTGGCCGTGAAGGCTCACAACGACAGCGGTCACCTGTCGTACCTCCTGGGGCGCACCGGCACGACGGGCTGGTGGTATTTCTATCTGGTAGCGCTCGCCGTCAAGACGCCCATTCCGCTTCTGGCTGCCGGACCTGTCGGGGTCGCCTGGCTGGCCCGTGAGGGCTGGCGCGACCGCAATCCCTGGGCGCTCGCGCCCGCGGTGCTCATCGTGACGCTGCTCGCCTTCGCCAGCCTCTTCAGTCACATCAACGTCGGCATCCGGCACATCCTGGTGCTGTATCCCTTTCTCGCCATCGGTGCCGCCTATGTCACGGTGCGCGCCTGGCGCTCGCTGGCCGCGCTCCGCCCGCGGCGCGCCGCGACGGCTGGTACCGCGGTAGTGCTCACGCTGGTGTTCTGGCAGTTGAGCACGTTGGGGACCGCGTATCCGGACTATCTGCCGTATTTCAATGAGGCCGTTCCCCACCCGGAGCGGGTGCTGGTCGATTCGGATCTGGACTGGGGGCAGGATCTGCGACGGCTGGAGCTGCGCGCCGCGCAGCTCGGCATCGCGAAGCTCAGCATCGCCTACCGTGGCACGGCGGACCTGAAGCGCGAGCCGCTGCCTGCGTTCGTGGTTCTCGGGTCGCGCCGGCCGGTGAGCGGCTGGGTGGCGATCTCCGAGCTCGCGCGCACTCGCAATCCCGCCGACTACGCCTGGCTCGATGCGTACCCCCCGCTCGAGCGCATCGGCAAGTCGATCGATCTCTACTACATTCCCTGAAGGGGCACCCGCACCGGGCCCCCTTCGGGCTTCAGGAGGCCTGCGGCGCGGCCGGGGCGCGCAGCCGCGTGATGCGCACCAGCGGCGGCGGGTGCGAATAGTAGAACGCGGCGTAGAGCGCATCCGGCGTCAGCGTGCTGGCGTTGTCGCGATGGAGCTTGACCAGGGCGCTCGCGAGCTCGGCGGCGCTCGCGTGGCGGCTCGCGAAATCGTCCGCCTCGAACTCGTGGCGACGCGACCAGAGCGAGGCGAGCGGAGTGACGAAGAAGGTGAAAGCCGGCGCCGCGAAGGCAAAGAGCAGCAGCGCCGCGTGCGTCGACGGCACCGGCACGCCGAGCGCCGCGTAGAAGCCCGGCTCCCGGCTGAGCCACCCGAGCAGCGCCAGTCCCGCGAAGGCGAGCGCGACCGAGAGCAGCAGCCGCTGGCGCACGTGCCGGAGTCGGAAATGACCGAGCTCGTGCGCGAGCACCGCCTCGACTTCGGGGTGCGCGAGCTGCTCGAGGAGCGTATCGAAGAACACGATGCGCTTGTGGCGGCCGATGCCCGTGAAGTAGGCGTTGCCGTGGGTCGAGCGACGCGAGCTGTCGACGACGAATACTCCGCGTGAGGTGAAGCCGCAGCGATCGAGCAGCGCTTCGAGCCGCTCCCGCAGCGCCAGGTCCGGAAGCGGCACGAAGCGGTTGAAAAGCGGTGCGATGAATGCCGGCCAGGCCCAGGTCATGAGCAGCATGACCGCGAGCCACAGCCCCCATGCCCACACCCACCACCACCGTACCGCGCGCTCCATCAGCAGCAGTATCGCGGTGAGCACCGGAGCGCCGAGCGCCACGGCGAGCGCGAGGCCCCTGCCGAGGTCGGCGAGGAACAGCGCGGGTGTGGTGCGGTTGAAGCCAAAGCGCGCCTCGAGCCCGAAGGTCCGCCACACCGAGAGAGGCAGGTGGATGAGCTGCACGAGGAGCGCCACGCTGGCGATGACGGCCAGCCCGAGCCAGGGCTCGGTGAGTCGGCCGTGGCGCCAGAGGGCATCCAGCGCCGCGATGCCGCCACCGACCGTGAGGGCGAGTGTGAGCGCCGCGTCGATCAGGCTCCCGAAGCGACCCAGGCGCAGCCTCGCGAGGGTGTAGTCGGCCGCCTTGCCGTGCTCGGCCGGCGAGATGCTCGCGGCGAACGGCCCGGGCACGCGCTCGCGGTGACGCGCCACGGCGGCGGCCTGGCGCGCGCCGAGCCACAGCTCGATGGCGAGTCCGAGGAGGACCGCGAGGACGAAGAGTGCCGTCAGCCAGCGCATCCGGGCACGTCCCCTCAGGGGGCCACCCACCCCGAGCCGAGCAGGGTCTCGCTGAATTCGCGCGCTACGCGTGGATCGGGGCGGGCGAGCTTGCGCTTGGCGCTCGCGAACGGAATGCGCGCCAGGATGTCGCGAATGACGTTCAGCCGCGCCTGGTGCTTGTCGTCGGCGCGCACCAGTATCCACGGCGCATGCTGTTGATGGGTGCGCAGCAACATGCTGTCGCGAGCCCGGCTGTAATCGCGCCAGTGTCGTTGCGCTGCTTCGTCGACCGGGCTGATCTTCCACTGCTTGAGCGGGTCGCGGCGGCGCGCACGCAGTCGCCGCGCCTGCTCCTCGCGGCTGATGTCGAGGTAATACTTGAGGAGCGAGATTCCCGAGCGCACCAGCATGCGCTCGAAGCGTGGAGCCGAATCCAGGAACTCGTCGCGCTCCGCGCGGGTGCAGAACTTCATGACGTACTCGACGCCGGCGCGGTTATACCAACTGCGGTTGAAGAGGACGATCTCGCGGGCCGCCGGCAGGTGCCCGACGTAGCGCTGGAAGTACCACTCGGTGTCTTCGCGATCGCTCGGCTTGCCGGGAGCCACGACCCGCACCTCGCGCGGGCTCAAGTGCGCCACGATGCGCTTGATCGTGCCGTCCTTGCCGGAGGCGTCGCGCCCCTCGAGGATCACGAGCAGCTTGCCGCCGTGCGCGATCACGTGCCGATGCAGCTTGACCAGCTCGATCTGCAGGCGGCGCAGCTCCCGCGCGTATTCCTTCTTGCCGATCCGCGGCGCGGACTCGCCCCCGCCCGAACGCTTGCTCGCCTTCATGGGTCCTCCGGCGTGATGGGTCCTCGGGCGCGCGGATCCCGGTCAGTGCGGCACGCGGTGCGCGCCGGCGCGCCAGCCGAGCCCCAGCATGACCGCGCCGAACGCCAGCAGCACCAGGCCCCACCAGAGGTTGATGTGGATGCCGAGCGAGCGCGCGTAGATCGCCGGATCGCTCAGCAACCCGAATCCCGTGAGCAGCAGCCCGAGGATGGTGAACATGACTCCGAGGGGCGTGCGGATGTCGAGGCCCATGAGGGGAGCTCCTTACCAGAAGGCGAAGTTGAGCAGCAGCGTCACGGTGAGCACGGCCGCCCCGAGCGCCGCGGGCCGCGCGTACCAGGGCCGACCTGCCTCGCTCGGCCGCGGTGTAAGCGAGTAGACGAGCCCCACCAGCTCTTTCTCGGGGCGCGGCCGGGTGACGAGGCTCACGCCGACCGTCACGGTGAGGCACACCGTGAACGCCGAGATGGCCGTCCAGAAATTCTGCGCCATCTCGCTCGGGTAGAGATGCAGCACGGCGAGCCAGCCGCCCTTGATGCCGACCAGGCTCCCGCGGGGCAGCGTCAGCGCCTGATGCAACGCCGCCGCCGCCGTGCCCGACAGCAGCCCGGCGAACGCGCCGTGGCCGGTGGCGCGCTTCCAGAACATTCCCAGCAGAAAGGTCGCGAACAGCGGCGCATTCACGAACGCGAACAGCAGCTGCAGCATGTCCATGATGTTGTTGAAGTGGTTGGCGACGTAGGCCGCGGCCACCGAGAGCGCGATGCCGAACACGGTGGCCACGCGCCCCATGTTGAGATAATGGTGGTCGCTCGCACCGCGGTGTATGTAGGCCTGGTAGATGTCGTAGGTCCACACGGTGTTGAAGGCCGTGACGTTGCCCGCCATGCCGGACATGAAGCTGGCCAGGAGCGCCGTGAGCCCGAGGCCCAGCATGCCGTGCGGGAAGTAGTGGCTGAGCATCATGGGGATGGACAGATCGTAGTTGAGGGTGCCATCGGCCTTGTGAGGCAGCGCGAAGCCGCTCGCGCCCATTTGCATGCTGGAGGCGATCGCGATCATGCCCGGCACGATGACCAGGAACGGGAACAGCATCTTCGGAATGGCGGCGATGAGGGGCACGCGGCGCGCGGCCGACATCGAATGCGCGGCCATGGCGCGCTGCACGACGAGGAAATCGGTGCACCAGTAGCCGAAGGACAGCACGAAGCCGAGTCCCATCACGACCCCGAACCACTCGACGCCCATGGGATTGGATGCGGCGTGGCCCATCTGGCTCCAGGTGCTCGACCATGCCCGAGAGGCGAAGCCCTGAGACGTCGCCACGTGCGTCAGCCGTTCGGTGAGTCCCTGCCAGCCCCCCAGATCCTTGAGGCCGAGGAACACCAGCGGCGCGAAACCGGCGACGATGAGGAAGAACTGCAGCACCTCGTTGTAGATGGCCGAGGTGAGTCCTCCGAGCAGGATATAGCCCAGCACGATGGCCGCGGACAGCCACACGCTCGTGTCGAAGTCCCAACCCAGGAGCAGATTCAGCAGCAGTCCCATGGCGTACATCGAGACGCCCGAGGAGAAAACCGTCATGGTCGCGAACGAGATCGCGTTCAGGCCGCGGGTCTTCTCGTCGAAGCGCATCTTCAGGTACTCGGGCACCGAGCGCGCCTGCGAGCCGTAGTAGAACGGCATCATGAAGACCCCGAGAAACACCATCGCGGGAATCGCGCCCACCCAGTAGAAATGGCTGGTCGCCATGCCGTACTTGGCCCCCGAGGCGGCCATGCCGATCACTTCCTGCGCGCCGAGGTTGGCGGAGAGGAATGCGAGCCCCGCGACCCACGCGGGAATCGAGCGGCCGGAGAGAAAATAATCCGTGCTGGTCTTCATGTAGCGCCGCAGCGTGAAGCCGATGCCCAGCACGAAGGCGAAGTACACGCCCATGATGACCCAGTCGATCTCGCTTGGATGCACGAGCCCCCCCTTCTTATTTGTCGACGGCAGCGCCCGGGTGCGCCGCGGGCCGAGGGCGGCGACACTCATCGACGCTGCGATAGTCGGTGTGCGCCGGATACAGCGCCAGGAGCTTGCGCGTCACGCCGTTGGTCCAGCCGAAGCCGTCCTGCAGCGGGTACTCGCCGCCGCCGCCCGGACGGTCGGTGTTCATCACGTCGTACTTCTCGAGCAGTTTGCCGCTCTCGCGGTAGGCGCGCGCGACATTCACCGACCAGCGGCACGCAATCTCCTCGGCGAGCGCCGCCTCTCCGTAGGCGTTGAATCCGGCCACCGCGATCCACTGCAGCGGCGCCCAGCCGTTCGGCGCATCCCACTGCTGGCCGGTATTGCGGGTGGTCGTGACCACGCCGCCCCCCTTGAGGAGGCGCCGTCGCGTGGTGCGGGCGACCGAGGCGGCCTGGGCAGGGGAGGCGGCATGCACGAACAACGGGTAGAGCGTGGCCGCCGATACGCGCGGGATGCGCTCCCCCCGTGCCCACTGATAATCGAAATAGGCCCCGCGCACCGGGTCCCAGAGATATCGGTCCATCGCCTTGCGCCGGGCCCGCGCGTGCTCGCGGAACGCGCGCTGGCAGGCCTCGTCATGGGCCTCGCCACAGCCGGCTGCGATCGCCTGCTCGAGCCCGAACAGCAGGCTGTTGAGATCGACCGGCACGATGGCGGTGGTGTCGATCGAGGTCAGGGAGTGTGCGTCGGCGAACCAGCGTGAGCTGAAGTCCCAACCGCTCTCGGCCGCGGCGCGCACGTCGCGGTAGAGCTCCCGCCGATCGCGCCCGCTGCGGTTGGCGAGCGCCACGTCCTCGCGGTATGACTCGTCCCGCGGCAGGTCCTCGTCGTCCCAGTAGCGGTTGAGCACCTGCCCGGGCGCCGGCGCGCGCACCCGCGTCGCTCCGCCGAGGCCGACGACGCGCCGCCGGGCCAACCCTCGCGCCACGGACGATGCCCCGTCCATCCAGAAGGCATATTCGCGCTCGAGCTGCGTGAGATAGCGGGCAAAGGCGCGCTCGGGGTGTCCGGGCTCGAGGAGTGCCACCATCGCGAAGAAGAACGGCGGCTGCGAACGGCTGAGGTAATACGTGCGATTGCCGTTCGGGATTCGTCCGTAGGTGTCGATGAGGTGGGCGAAGTCGCCCACCATGTCCTTCGTGAGGTCCGCGCGCCCGCTCTCGAGCAGCCCCAGCATGGTGAAGTACGAGTCCCAGTAATAGATCTCGCGGAATCGCCCGCCCGGCACCACGAAGGGCCGCGGCAGCGACAGGAGCGACGAGTAGGGCGGAATGTCGGCGGGCTGGCGAGTCAGCACGCCCCAGAGCGCATCGATGTGATCGATCAGCGAGGCACCGGCCGGTGCGGCACGCGGGGGCACAGCCGTCGAAGCCGGACCCGAGCCAACCGTTGTCGGGGCCGTGAAGTGGGTGGCCACGAAGCGCTTGAGCTCCTCCGGCGTACGCGGCGTGGCCGCGCGGTACCGGGCCAGAATCTCCGCAGGTGAGCCCTTGGGGATGGCATCGCAGAAGTCCTTGCCGTCCGCGAACACCTGCTCCTCCTGAACCCGGGTGAAGAGCTCTCCGTAGAGCGCATGCGGGGGGAGAACCTCCGCTCCCGGCTCGAGCGCGATGCCCTCCGGTGGGCGCGCGAGCAGGAGCAGAGCGAGCACGCCGCCGGGGGCGGCGGCGCCCAGCACGCGCGCCCTGAGCGACGAGATGCTGGCGCGATCGGGCCGGCCGGACGGGCATCGGGCGGACATCGGGGCGCCAGCATGACATGCAGACCGGCCCCGTGCACGGGTGTACCCTTCCTTCGCGGAGGGTGAGGAGCGGACGATGGCGACCGAGGAACGGACGGTGACCGAGGAACGGACGATGGCGGCGGCCGCGGAGCCGATGGTGAGGCGCGCACAGGACGCACGCGGCGTGCGCACTCTGACCCTCAATCGCCCGCAGTCCTTCAATGCGCTCTCCGAGGCGATGCTCGTGGCGCTGCAGGAGGAGCTCGATGCGATCGCGGCGGACGAATCGGTGCGCGTCGTGGTGCTCGCGGCCGAGGGCAAGGCGTTCTGCGCCGGCCATGACCTGAAGGAAATGCGCGCCAAGCCCTCGCTCGGCTATTACCGGGAGCTGTTTGCGCAGTGCACGCGAATGATGCTCGGCCTCGTGCGGCTCCCGGTGCCGGTGATCGCGCGCGTGCAGGGCATCGCCACGGCGGCGGGCTGCCAGCTGGTCGCCCAGTGCGACCTCGCGGTCGCCTCCAGCGCCGCGCGCTTCGCGGTGAGTGGCATCAACCTCGGGCTTTTCTGCTCGACGCCCTCCGTGCCGCTGCTGCGCAACGTGCCGCGCAAGCCCGCGTTCGAGATGCTGGTCACCGGGGACTTCATCGATGCCGCACAGGCGCGATCCTTGGGGCTCGTAAACCGCGTGGCCGAGCCCGCGCGGCTCGACGCCGAGATCGAGACGCTGCTCGCGAGCATCGTCGCCAAGCCGCGCGCCGTCATCGCGATGGGCAAGGAGCTCTTCTACGGCCAAGTCGAGCTCGGCCTCCAGGCGGCGTACGCGGCGGCCGGCGAGACCATGGCCTGCAACATGCTGGAGGAGGCGGCGCTCGAGGGCGTGCAGGCCTTCATCGATAAGCGCAAGCCACGGTGGTGAGCCGGGTGCGGCGGCTCCCCGCGGCCGGCCGCGCGATGATCCGAGGAGCCCCCGCGGCGACCTGAGCGCTTCGATCGCGCGCTGCCGCCTATCATCATGCGGCGTCGTCCATGAGAGGCGGAGCATGGCGATCGACTTCACGCTGAACCAGCGTCCCGTGCGCTACGACGGCGACCCTGCGATGCCGCTGCTCTGGTATCTGCGCGATCACGCGCGCCTCACCGGAACCAAGTTCGGCTGCGGGATCGGTTACTGCGGGGCCTGCACCGTCCACCTCGACGGTGCCGCGACGCGCTCGTGCGTCGTGCCCATGTCGGCCGTGGGAGGCCGCCGCGTCACGACCATCGAGGGGCTCGCGTCCGACGGCCGCCTGCACCCGGTCCAGCAAGCCTGGATCGAGGAGGACGTCGCTCAGTGCGGCTACTGCCAGGCGGGCCAGATCATGGCGGCCGTGGATCTCATCACGCGCACGCCCGCGCCGAGCGATGCCGACATCGCGACGCTCACCAACCTCTGCCGCTGCGGCACTTACCCGCGCATCCGCCGGGCCATCCGTCGCGCAGCCGCGCAGCTTAACCGCACGCGCCGATGAGCGCTGTGCCGGACACCCGAGCGCTCTCGCGCCGCGCCTTTCTCGGCGTGTCGCTGAGCGCAGCCGGCGGGCTGCTGCTGGCGCTGCGCTCTGGGGCGGCGGGTCAGGAGACGGCAGCCGCAGGCGAGGCGCTCGGCGCCTTCATCCGCATCGAGCCGGACGGACGCATCGTGATCGGCGCGCGCGGCTGCGAGATCGGGCAGGGCGTCAAGACATCCCTTCCCATGCTGATCGCGGAAGAACTGGACGTTCCCTGGCCGGCCGTGACGGTCGAGCAACTGCCCTATGGCCTCGTCGCCGCCAGGGATCCGCCGGGCTTCACCTCGCTCTACGGGCCCCAGGGTGCGGGCGGCAGCACCAACATTCCGGACGGCTGGCACGACCTGCGGCTGGCGGGTGCGAGGGCCCGATGGCTCCTGATCCAGACGGCGGCGCGCGTCTGGGAGACACCGCCCGATCGGCTGACGACGCGCGAGGCGCACGTGGTGCACCCGGACGGGCGGACGCTCGGCTACGCGGAGCTCGCGCCGCGCGCCGCGAAGCTCGATCTGCCGGCGGCGGATCTGCCGCTGAAAGCGAGGAGTGAGTATCGGATCATCGGCCAGCCGACCCGGGTCGTCGATGCGCGCGACATCGTGACCGGGGTGGCCGCTTACGGAATCGACGCCGCGATCCCTTCGGCCCTGACGGCGCTCATCGCGCGATGTCCGTACTTCGATGGTGAAGTTGCGAGCGTCGACGAAGCGCAAGCGCGGCGTGTTCCCGGCGTCAGACAGGTCGTCAGGATCCCGGGGCCGCGGCCCGGTGCGCCATTGGACCGAAACCTCGCAGCCGGCGTTGCGGTCCTGGCGGATGACTTCTGGTCCGCCCGTAAGGGCCGTGAGGCGCTGCGCATCACGTGGACGCGCCCGTCGGGAGCTGCGGACTCCTCGGCCGCGCTCGAGCGCCGCGCCACTGCAGCGCTCGCGGCGAGCGCAAAGATCGCGCGCCGCGATGGCAACCCGGACGAGGCCCGGAACGCTGCCGCCCGCGTGGTGGAGGCGGTGTACGTCATGCCGCTCCTCGCGCATGCGACGATGGAGCCGCCGAATGCGCTCATCGATCTCAAGCCGAAGAGCGCGCTGCTCATCGCCTCGCTCCAGAGCCCCGGCGGCGCATCGCAGATGATCCACGCGATGACCGGCGTTGCCCGCACCGACATCGAGATCCGGCTGCCGCGGGTCGGCGGAGGCTTCGGCCGCCGGCTGCAGAACGACTTCGTGGCGGAAGCGGTGCTGGTGGCGCAGGCGGCCGGGACGCCGGTGAAAGTCATGTGGACGCGCGAGGACGACCTGCAGAACGATTTCTACCGGCCGTTCGGTCTGCATCAGCTCCGGGCGTCCCTCGATGCCCAGGGTCGCCTCACCAGCTGGGCGCATCGCGTGGCCGCGACACCGCGCAAGTACCGTGCCGCCGGCATGGAGGACGCGGCGGACTGGGTCGGCTGCGTCGACCCCGACGGCTTTCCCGCCGGCTGTGTGGCGAGCTACCTCGCGGAGTTCGTGCCGGTGGACTTCAGCATTCCGCGGGGCTGGTGGCGTGCGCCGCTGCCGACGTTCTGCGCATTTGCGGTGGAGAGCTTCCTCGACGAGGTGGCGCTCGCTGCGGGCACCGATCCGTTGACGCTGCGACTCGATCTGCTCGGTGCGCCGCGCGAGCTGCCGTATCGCGACCACGGCGGACCGACCCTGCACACCGGGCGCCTCGGCGGCGTGCTCGACAGCGCGGCGGGCGCGATCGGCTACGGACGGAAGCTCCCGGCGGGCCGCGGGATCGGCCTGGCGAGTCATTTCACCCACGGTGGATATGTCGCCCACGCGCTCGAAGTCGCCGTGTCGCAAGCGGGCGCGCTCGAGGTCGTGAGGTGCGTGTGCGCGGCGGACGTCGGCGAGATCGTCAACCCGCTCGGGCTCGAAGCCCAGATGATGGGAGCGACCCTCGACGGACTCTCGACGGCGCTCGAGCTCGAGATCACCGTGAGGGACGGCCGCATCGAGCAGTCGAACTTTCCCGACTATCGGCTGCTGCGCATGGGGGCGGCGCCCGACGTCGAGGTGCATCTCCTGCCCTCGGGATTCCCGCCGTCCGGGGCCGGCGAGATGGGGATACCCTCGGTCGCGCCGGCGCTCGCCAACGCCATTTTCGCCGCAACGGGTCAGCGCATCCGCCGTCTGCCGGTGGGAGATCAGCTCAAGAGCCCGGCGAGGGCAAGCTGATGCCTGCCGCGAACGGCGCGCGCACGTCCATGCGGGCGGTGACCGCCGGCATCGGATACTTGAGTCCGCTCGCGCAATTGAACAGCACCACCCGGTCGCTCGCGCGGAGCCGCCCGCCGGCGGCGGCTTCGAGATAGGCCGCGTAGGTCGCCGCTCCCTCGGGGCTGAGCAGCAGACCGTCCCGCAATCCCACCTGCTGCCGCGCCGCCTCGATGGCGGAATCCGACACCGCGAGCGCAAACCCGCCGCTCTCGCGCAGCGCCGCGAGGATCAGAAAATCCCCGAGCGCCGCGGGCACCCGGATGCCGGCGGCGATCGTGTGGGCGTTCTCCCACGCCGTCGCGGCGCTCGCGCCGCTGTCGAACGCGCGCACGATCGGCGCGCAGCCCGTCGCCTGGACCGCTACGAGGCGCGGCAGCGGCGGAGAGATCCACCCGAGAGCGGTGAGCTCAGCCCAGGCCTTCCACATGCCGATGAGGCCCGTGCCGCCGCCCGTCGGGTAGAAGACCACATCGGGGAGCTGCCAGTCGGTCTGCGCCGCGAGCTCGAGTCCCATGGTCTTCTTGCCTTCGATGCGGTACGGCTCCTTGAGCGTCGACAGGTCGAACCAGCCGAACTTCGCCTTACCCGACTCGACCAGCCGGGCGCAATCGTTGATCAGGCCGTTGACGCGCCAGACCGCCGCGCCCTGGAGCGCGATCTCGCTCAGGTTGATTTCAGGGGTGTCGTCCGGGCAGAAACAGAACGCCTCGAGGCCGGCGCGCGCGGCGTACGCCGCCATGGCCGCCCCGGCGTTGCCGTTGGTGGGGATGGCGAGCCGCCGTGCGCCGCGTGCCTTCGCCATCGAGACCGCCACGGCGAGGCCGCGGGCCTTGAACGAGCCGGTCGGCAGGCGAGACTCGTCCTTGACCATCGGGGGCCGGAAGCCGGCGGGGCGCGGGCTGTGCGACAGCGCGATGAGGGGCGTCTCCACTTCGCCGAGACTCACGATCCACGCGGGATCCTCGAGCGGCAGCAGCTCGTGCCAGCGCCATAAGTTCGGTGGGCGTCGCGCGATCTCCTCGCGGCGCACCTCGCGCCGGAGAGCCTCGAGATCGTAGCCCGCGAGGAGCGGCTTTCCGGCCGCCGACAGACCCTGGAGCTTTCGGATGTCGTAGCGATCGTGGCCGACACTGCACTCGAGGTGAGTTGCGTAGGAGTAGCGCACCAGGACTCCTCGGCTTTCACGGGGCGGCTTCGCCGCCCTAGCTTTATGCTACAAGGATCCGATGACGTCCGGGACGCCGCTGAGCTCGCCGCCGCAACTGGTCCGCGCCATCGGCCGCTGGAGCATGGTAGCACTCGCGGTCAACAGCATCCTCGGCAGCGGTATCTTCGGATTGCCTTCGGCGGTCGCGGCACTGGTGGGTGAGTGGAGTGTGTGGGCGGTGCTGATCGCGGGCGCCGGCATGGGCGTAATCATTGCCTGCTACGCGGAAGTTGCCTCGCAGTTCGACGAGACCGGCGGCACTTACCTCTATCTGAGGCACACGTTCGGGCGTTTCGTGGGGGTTCAGGTAGGCTGGCTGACGCTCTTGAGCCGGCTCACCGCGTGCGCTGCCGCCGTGAACCTCCTGGTCATTTACCTCGCGGAATTCTGGCCGGCGGCGGCCGAGCCGCTCCCGCGGCTTGCGGTGATTACGGTTTTCCTCTGCACTCTGGCGGCGGTCAATTACCGGGGCGTCGGCGCCGGTGCGCGAGTCAGCAACGTCACGGTGGTCGCGAAGCTCCTGGCGCTGGCTGTGGTCTGCGTCGCCGGCACGATCTATCTCGTGGGCCATCCGCAGGTTGCGGCGCGACCGGTGGAAGCGGGTCTCGACGGCTGGCTGAAGGCGATGCTGTTGCTGCTCTTCGCCTATGGCGGTTATGAGGCCGCGCTGAATCCGATGGGCGAGGCGCGCAACCCGCAGCGGGATGTCGCGTTCGCGCTGTTCACCGCGCTCGCGATCCTCCTCGCGCTCTACGCGCTGCTGCAGCTCATCGTCATCGACCTGGTCCCGGATGCCGCTCACAGTGTCCGTCCGCTCGCCGACGCCGCCCGCGTCGCCATGGGACCCGCCGGCGCGGCTCTGATCTCCGTGGGCGCGCTGCTCTCGGTCTACGGCTACATCAGCGCCAACATGCTGACCGTGCCCCGCAGCACCTTCGCGCTCGCAGAGCGGGGAGACTTCCCCGCCTGGCTCGCCGCGGTGCACCCGCGCTTTCGCACGCCGCACTTTTCGATCCTCGCCTTTGCGCTGCTGCTCTGGGGGTTTTCCCAGTTCGCGAGCTTCTCCTGGAACGTGACGCTCTCGGCGGTGGCGCGGGTGCTCTTCTACGGCGGCATCTGCGCCGCGGTTCCGGTCCTGCGCCGGCGGCAGCCCGGCGCCGCCGTGTACCGCCTGCCCGGGGGACTCCTCCTGCCGCTCGTTGGAACGGCGATCTGCGCGCTGCTGCTCACGCGGGTGGACTTCAGCAAGTCGCTCATCCTGCTCGCGACGCTCACCGGCGCGGCGGTGAACTGGCTCCTTGTCAGGAATCCGAGACGGGCTGCGGCGATTTCAAAGGCATAAGCCTGCGCACCCGGAGCCGCGGCCGGACGCCTCCGTCACCGCGGGCGCCCGCGCCGTCGCTGCAGGGGCGGCGGAGGCGCTCGCCGGCTTTGTGAATTTCAGGATCACCTGATCGGTGCGCCCGCGAACCGCGGCATCGAACACGCGCAACCGGTGCGAATCCTGCGGGTTGCGCAGCAAGTCGCTCTCGGCCTCGAGGCGGAATCCGGCGGCCAGGGCGGTGCGGACGATGACTTCGGGGTCGATGCGATGCAGCGTCTCGGTGTCGCGTGTCCCCGATCCGGCTTCCGCGACGTGATCGATGACCATGAGCTCCCCGCCCGGCTTCAGCGCCTCGAACATCGCCCGGGCGACTTGCGACACGTTCGCCGGCCCCATGAACGAGTCATAGAGATCATGGAAATTGAGTGACGTCCACACCAGGTCGACCGGCTCAGGCGGCCGGAACCGATCGACCGGCCCGGTCAACACGCTCACGTTCGCGTACGTGCCGCCGTGCTCGAGCGCGCGAGTTCCGGCGACCTCGTCCGGGGAGCAGTTCTTGAGCTGCTCCTCGGGCAGAAACGCGTAGACATGCCCGTTTCTCCCGACGATGTGACTGAAGAGCCGCGTGAAGTAGCCGCCGCCCGACATGAAGTCGGCCACGCGGTCGCCGGGCTTCACGCCGGCGAAGGTCAGCAGGTCCTCCGGCCGGCGCTCGGCATCCCGTGCCACCTGCTCGGGCGGCCGGTCCGCAGCAGCGATCGCAGCCGCGACGTAATCGGTCGGGACGGCGGCGCTCCCGGGCTGCGCGCCGAACAGAGCCCACACCGCCAGCAGCACGCCGGCGAAACTGATCGCAGGAGTCATGTTCCGTCTCCGTGAGGGCGCCTTGCCCCCCTTTCGGTCGGGGACTCTACGAGTTAAAGTGCACTTCAAGTCAAGCGGGTCAAGCGGGCGGGAACGGCCAATGCGGGAGCTCTCGATCGGCGAGGTCGCGCGCGAGGCGGGCGTGCCGGCCTCGACGCTGCGCTACTACGAGAAGGCGGGCCTTTTGCCGGCGCCGCCGCGCCGATCCGGGCAGCGCTGCTACAGCGAGGCCGTGTTCGGCCGGATCAACCTCATCCGGCTCGCGCTCGAGGCGGGATTCACCATCGGCGAGACCCGGGTGTTCCTGTCGGGCTTCTCGGAGCAGACGCCTCCGGCGGCGCGCTGGCGCACGCTCGCCGCGCGGAAGCTCGAAGAAGTCAACGCCCTCATGGACCGCGCGCAGCGGATGAAGTCGCTCCTCGAGACGAGCTTCCGGTGCCGCTGCCTGCGGCTGGAGGACTGCGAGAAATTCCTGCGCACCGCCAAACGCAGACAGGGAGCGTCCTGCTGATAGAATAGGCGGACAGGTCGCTGCCTGAACCAATAAACAAGGGGGCATGAGCCATGCTGCGGCAACTGACGCGCCTGTGCGTTCGCTACGCCGAGCGCTATATACCGAACCCTTACCTGTACGCCGTCGTCCTCACCTTCATCACGGTCGCGGCGGCGCTCATCTGGACGCCGAGCGGGCTGCTCAAGGTCGTCGCTTCCTGGTACGACGGCATCTGGAACATCCTGGCGTTTGCTATGCAGATGGCGCTCATTCTCGTGACCGGTGTGACGCTGGCGGATGCGCCGCTGGTGCGGGGGCTGCTGCGCAGGCTCGCATCGCTCCCGACCCGGCAGGCCGGGGCCGCGATCACGGTATTTCTCGCCGCGGCCGTCGGCTCGTGGCTCAACTGGGGCTTCGGCCTCGTGGTCGGCGCGCTGGTGGCGCGCGAGATCGCGAAGCGGCTGCGCGATGTCGATTTCGGCTTTCTGGTCGCCGCCGCCTACATGGGCTTCATGGTGTGGGCCTCCGGCCTCTCGAGCTCGATCGCGCTCGCCACCGCGACGCACGGCAGCGCGCTCAACATCGTCGAGAAGGTGACCGGCAAGACGGCCGGGTTCGGCGAGACGATCTTCACCGCCTACAACCTGGTCCCGGTCGTGCTGCTCGTGATCCTCATGCCCGTGGCGCTGTACTTCATGGGCCCGGAGGAGACGGACATGAAGAAGGTCGACCCGCAGGTGCTGATGCGCCAGGACGAGGTGGCGCACGAAGGCACACGGGCGCGCACGTTCGCCACCGTGCTCGAGGACTCGTGGCTGCTTACGGTGCTGCTCGTGCTGATGGGCGTCGTCTACGAGTGGCACACCATTGCGGCCAAGGGATTCCACCTCGACATCAACGGCTTCATCTTCATCGTGCTGATGCTCGGGCTTCTCTTCCACTGGCGCCCGATCCGCTACGTGCGCGCGTTCGAGTCCGGGGCGAGAACCGTAGGTCCCATCCTGCTGCAGTTCCCGCTCTACGGCGGCATCATGGGCATCATGACCGGCACGGGTCTCGCCGGGATCATCGCGGCGAGCTTCGTGGCCTTCTCCACCCAGCACACGCTGCCGTTCTGGTCGTTCATTTCCTCCAACATCATCACGCTCTTCGTGCCCTCGGGCGGCGGTCACTGGGCGGTGCAGGGTCCGTTCATGATCCCGGCGGCGGTCAAGCTGCACGTCGGCGCGGCCATCACGGCCATGGGAACGGCCATGGGCGAGGAAACCGCGAACATGATCCAGCCGTTCTGGGCCCTGCCGATCCTCGCGATCGCCCGGCTTGGCATCAAGGACATCATGGGCTACTGCGTGATCGGGCTGATCATCAGCCTCATCCTGTTCGGGGGATCGCTCCTGATCTTCGCCTGAGCGTCGCCCGCCCGCGTGAATGGAGCTCTTTCCATTGACCTCCATCGGGAGCATCGTTGGAACCGAAGCGGCAGCATCGGGCCGCCGGTGCGGCGAGTGCACGGCCTGCTGCGATGGGTGGCTCAAGATCAATGTCTACGGCGTCGAGGTTTATCCCGGCCACCCTTGCCCCCACAGTTCCGGCCACCATTGTCTAATCTACGAACGGCGGCCCCTCGACCCATGCCGGCGTTTCTTCTGTGGTTGGCTCGTGCCAACAAGTCCATTACCAGACTGGCTCCGCCCCGACAAGGCCAAAGTCATCTTCCTCCCTGCACAGTTCAATTGGAACGGTCAGCCTGTTGATGTTGCCGTACCAGTCGGCGACGGACCCGATGACAAGACTACGCAATGGCTCAAGAATTTCGCGTCGGAGCACAAGCGCCTCTTGGTCTATCGCCTGGATCAGGAGTGGTTCGCCTTCGGCCCGCCGGCATTCCAGGCGGAGATGCAACAGCGCATGGCCCGCGGCGAGAAGCTCTGGTAAACATGTAACATTCGCAATGCGCTATCGCCACGCGATCACGCGATCAAATAATCGTCGTCGCGGCGGGGGACAAAAACAAAAAGGCGCCCGAGGGCGCCTTTTTGCGTGTTTCTCTTACCGGTTAAAAATCGTAAGTCACACCAACAGAGACTGCTTCGGCGTTATTCCCAGCAAACGGCGGACCGCAATTACCCCCTGTCTGGCAGCCTCCGACAAATTTGTCACCGACATAGTTTCTGGTGGGAAGACCGTGACCACCCGCACCCAGGGAGTAATGCGCCCAGTAGCCATTGACCAGGCTTGAATACGTCAGATAGGCGGTGGTGCGCTTGTCTACAAAACGGTGTTTGAGGCCGATGGTATATAGGTTGGCCTCGTTATTCGAGGAACCGGCCGGCGCATCATTACCAAATTTGTCTTGTACTCCGCCCACCGGCTGCCCCGGTGTCCTGCCAACGTGTGCCCAGCCAAGATTCAGGTCATCGAATGCCGTCAGACCTTGAGTAAGCGCCAGCCAGGTAGCGGTATGGGTGCGCTCATCCAGGCTGTCGGTGATTGCATCCCGCTCCACTCTTTCGACGAGGACGTTGAGAGTCGTTTTGGTCGGAAACGAATATTGCACGCCCAGCTTATAGGCGCTTTCATCACGGATGCCGATAGTGCCCGGAACGACCTCGTCGCCCGTGCGATTTACATCCTTATGGAGCTCGTACGCAAAGGTGGCATAAAGCGGACCAGACTCATAGGTGAGATCGAGACTGTAAAGAGTCGCGAAAGACCCATCCGTACAGGAAGTGGGTTGACCGGCATTCCCGTTCAAGCCTCCAGTCGAGTTGCCGCCGGTGCAATCCGGTTCGCCCTGGGCGTACAGTCCGGTATCTGTACTGCGATTCTGGCCGGGTGAAACCAGGAAATTGGCATGCGCGCCCATTATATTTGGTGACTCGTACCAGACAGCGTGCGGCGCGCGAAAATCAAATTCGGTTCGATTATCACCGCCGCTATTTCCCATGATGGCATTGTAATCACCCGGTGTACTGGCAAAGGGGTCCATGCGGGCGGTAGCGGTTTTGTATGGCGTATCGGTTTTGCCAAGCTTGATAGCGCCATATTCCTCACTCTGCAGTCCGACAAAGCTGTTGCGCGATCCGAGACTGTACTTCTGTGCCGTTGTGTCTGTTGACTGATCTGATGCACCCGGCGTGGCGGCATAGGAAATTTCCGTCTCAAACTGGAAAACCCCTTTCAAATCGTCGCTGACAGCGCGGTTACCACGAACCCCGAAGAACGACAGGTTGCTGGAGACATCGGGAACCCAACCATTGTGGCCCGTGACTGGCAGACCATTGTGGAGGAAGCCGGTCATGCCATTGGTCTGATCATCCAAAGACACATCCGCGTGGCCGTAAAGCTGGACCTCGCCGCCGCCGACTTTGAAGATTACGTCCTTGCCGGCTTTCACCTCATTGGCGGGAGCCTTGGCGGGAGCGGCGGCCGCCGCAGGCGCAGCTTGCTCCTGCTTTTTCCGGAGTGCGGCCATTTGTGCCTGCAATTCCTGAACTTGCTTTTGCAACGCGTCCAACTTTGCCTGCATGTCGGACGCCTGATCTGCGTGTGCATTACCCACACAGCCGAGCGCAAGAGAAACTGCAATCGCTATCGATGTCTTCTGGAGCGTCATAGCTATTCTCCCTCCAAATTTTGCTGTGGTCGTTTCTTCATTGACAACTGTCAGCTCGGTGTGACTCGCCGCTGATCGCAGCGCGAGTTCCGCCGCTGTTCTGTGGTACGCGGCTTTTGTGTTTCCCCCATTACCCCTGGAGTGGGCCGCAGTTCTAAGGCGGTGGAATGAGTCCCGCGCCGCGCGCCCAGCGGTACTTGGCGCCGAGCACCGCGACCGGGATCTCGGTCGAGTAGGCGTAGGCCGGGATGCGGTGCTGATAGAGATACTCCGCGGCCTCCTCGACCTCGACGTCGCCGGCGAGCGAGGCGACCACCGGCTTGTCGATGCCCTTGGCGCGCATGGCCTCCACCACCTCGACCATGAGGCGCGCGAACACCATCGGCGGGGTGATGATGGTGTGCCAGTAGCCGAGGATGAGCGCGTGAATGCGCGGATCCTCGAGCCCGAGCCGCACGGTGTTCTGATAAGTGGTCGGCGGCTCCCCGCCGGTGATGTCGACGGGATTGCCGGCGGCTCCAAAGGGCGGGATGAACTTGCGGAACGCGGCATCGAGATCCGGGGGCATCGCCATGAGCGTCAGCCCGTTGTCGACGCACGCATCCGAGAGCAGCACGCCCGATCCGCCGGCCCCGGTGATGATCACCACGTTGTTGCCCTTGGGGGTCGGCAGCACCTGGATACCACGGGCGAAGTCCAGCAGATCGCGCAGGGTCCGTGCACGGATCACTCCCGCCTGTCGGAACACGTCGTCGTAGATCCTGTCGTTGCCGGCGAGCGCGCCGGTGTGCGAGCTCGCCGCCCGTGCCCCCACGGCGGTGCGGCCGGCCTTCAGCACCACGACCGGCTTTTTCTTCGAGACCCTGCGGGCGACCTCGGCGAACGCCCGCCCGTCCTTCAGATCCTCCAGGTGCTGGCAGATGATCTGAGTGTTGTCGTCCTGCTCGAAGAAGGTGAGCAGATCGTCCTCGTCGATGTCGGACTTGTTGCCGAGGCCCACGATGGCCGACACCCCCATCTTCGCCGAGCGTGAGAAGCCGATGATCGCCATGCCGATGCCGCCCGACTGCGAGGAGAGGGCGGCTGTGCCCTTGACGTCGTAGGCGGTGCAGAAGGTCGCGCAGAGATTCTTCGGCGTGTAGTAGAAGCCATAGATGTTGGGGCCCATGAGGCGGATGTCGTACTTGCGCGCCACCGCCACGACCTCTTCCTGGCCGGCGACGTTGCCGGTCTCGGCGAATCCGGACGGAATCAGCACCGCGCCCGGGATCTTCTTCTCGCCGCATTCGACCAGCGCCTGGGCGACGAACTTGGCGGGAATCGCGAACACCGCCACGTCGACACTTTCGGGCACGTCCTTGACGCTCTTGTAGGCCTTCTTGCCGAGGATCTCGGTGGCGCTCGGGTGGATCGGGTAGATCGCGCCCTGGTAGCCGCCGTTGATGAGATTCTTCATGACCGAGTTGCCGATCTTGCCGTTCTCGGCCGAGGCGCCGATCACGGCGACGGCATCGGGCTTCATGATGCGGTTCATCTGCCGCACGATCACTTCCTGGCTCGGGCGGTAGCGCGCCACCGGCGGCTTGAAATCGAGCACCACGCGCACGTCGGCCGCGGTGGCGCCGCGCGGGGTCGCGAACACGGGATTCAAGTCAAGCTCGGACACTTCCGGGAAATCGGTCACGAGCTGCGAGACGTTGACGATCATCGTCGCGAGCGCCTCGCGGTCGACGGACGGCGCACCGCGAACCCCGCGCAGTATCTCCGCTGCCGCGATGCCGTCGAGCATCGACAGCGCATCCTCACGCGTAGCCGGCGCGAGTCGGAACGTGATGTCCTTCAACACCTCGACCAGGATGCCGCCGAGACCGAAAGCCACGAGCTTGCCGAAGGCCGGATCGGTTACCGCGCCGATGATCACCTCCTGGCCGCCGGAGAGCATCTGCTGGACCTGCACCCCCTCGATGGTCGCGTTCGGGTCGTGACGGCGTGCGTTGGCGACGATGGTGGCGAAGGCTTCCTGCGCCGCTTCCGCGCTCCTGACGCCGACCATCACGCCGCCGGCTTCCGTCTTGTGTAGGATCTGCGGTGAGACAATCTTCATCACGACCGGGAAGCCGATCTTCGCGGCGAGCTTTGCGGCATCGGCGGCCGTGCTCGCCACGCCCTCTTTCGGCACTGCGATGCCGTAGGCCTCGCAGAGCCCTTTGGCTTCCGGCGCCGTCAGCGCGCTGCGACCTGCGGCCTTGGCTGCATCGAGAATCTTGCGAACCGCAGTCTTGTCGTACCCCATTGCGTCTCCTGAGCTTGCATCGCCGCCGCCGCGCGCAGCCGGCGGCGTATCCCGCCTCAAATGACCTTCTCGTTGCGCAGCGCCCGGATCTCGGACTCGTCGAACCCAATCTCCTTGAGCACCTCATCGGAGTGCTCGCCGAGCAGCGGCGAGCGCCTCACCTCGGTCGGGCTGTCGGACATCTTGATGGGATTGCCCACCGAGAGGTACTTGCCGCGCGTCGGATGATCGATCTCGACTACCGTGCCGGTGGCGCGGAGCGACGGCTCCGCGGCCAGCTCTTCCATGGACAGGATCGGGCCGCAGGGGATGTCGTGCTTGTTGAGCTCCGCCATGGCCTCGAACTTGGTCTTGGTGAGCGTCCAGCGCTCTACTTCGGCAAACACCTCCATGAGCCGCGGCAGCCGCGCATCGGGCGTGGCGTAGTGGGGATCGGTGATCCAGGCCTCCTTGCCGATCGCCTTGCAGATTTCCTTCCACACCGGCGCCTGGGCGATGAAGTAGAGGTACGCGTTGGGGTCCTTCTCCCAGCCCTTGCACTTGAGGATCCAGCCCGGCTGCCCGCCGCCGGAGGCGTTGCCCGCGCGCGGCACCGCGCTGCCGAACTTGGTGTGCGGGTACTGCGGGTATTCCTGCATGACCCCGGTGCGGGCGAGCCGCTGCTGATCGCGCAGCTTCACGCGGCAGAGATTCAGCACGCCGTCCTGCATCGCGGCGAGCACTCTCTGTCCGCGGCCCGTGCTCTTGCGCTGATAGAGCGCGGCTACGATGCCGAGCGCCAGGTGCAGACCCGTGCCGCTGTCGCCGATCTGCGCGGCGGTCACGAGCGGCGGACCGTCGTCGAAGCCGGTGGTGGACGCCGAGCCGCCGGCGCACTGCGCGACGTTCTCGTAGACCTTGTAGTCCTCGTACGGCCCGGGGCCGAAACCCTTGACCGAAGCGACGATCATGCGCGGGTTGAGCTCCTGGATCCGCTCCCAGGTGAAGCCCATCCGGTCGAGCGCTCCGGGCGCGAAATTCTCCACCAGCACGTCGCAGTGCTTCACCAGGCGCTCGAGCACCGCCTTGCCGCGGGCGCTCTTGGTGTCGAGGGTGAGGGAGCGCTTGTTGTGATTCAGCATGGTGAAGTAGAGGCTGTCGACGCCGGGGATGTCGCGCAGCTGCTCGCGCGTGATGTCGCCCGAGCCGGTCTTTTCCACCTTGATGACGTCGGCGCCCAGCCAGGCGAGCAGCTGCGTGCAGGTGGGTCCCGATTGCACGTGCGTAAAGTCGAGGATACGCACGCCCTCCAATGCCTTGGCCATTCGCGTGTCGCCTGTCAGTCCTTACTCGTGTCGGGTCGGATTACTTGTACATCGTCTGGTTCTTGGTGCCGGGCGCGTACTCGCGCGGATCG